>NZ_MBLN01000015.1:0-10813 GCF_001854645.1 Pseudofrankia sp. EUN1h
CAGACGCATCGACCGCCTCGATGGCCTCCTCCACGAATACCAACGAGCCGCCTGATCAAGCTCCTGGCCAGCGGAACCGCATACTTGCACCCTTCAGKAGACGGGCTTCCAGAGAGGGAGTCATGCGAATCCTGGTTTCGTGGAAGGTGTGATCTCGGGCGGGTGGCCGAGCGCCCGCTCGGAGCGCGCTCGCCACCTTCAAAGAGCAGGGCGGACGCGCTCCGCATCGGGTCAGATCGATTTCAGGACTCGGACCCGGTCGGTGATGGCACGCCGCGCGACGTCGGAGTTGAAGGCGATGGAGTCGAACTCGTGTGGGGCACCGGGGTGCAGGTGGAACTCCACCGGCACGCCGGCCCGGCTGAGCTTGGTCGCGTAGGCGGTGTCCTCGTCGCGGAAGACGTCGATCTGGCCGACCTCGATGTAGGCCGGTGGCAGGTCGGTCGCGTCTTCGATCCGGGCCGGGGCCGCCGTGGCGGGGACGTCCGGCCCGCCGGCCGCGTCGCCGAGCAGCGCGGGCCACGCGGTTGCGCTGTCGTCGTAGGACCACAGGGCGAAGGGCGCAATGTACGGGTCCGGTGTCCTGGTGCGGTCGTCCAGCATCGGCATGAGCAGGATCTGGCGGGCGATCTTCGGCCCGCCACGCTCGCGCGTGAGGATTGTCAGCGCCGCCGCCATGCCGCCTCCGGCGCTGTCGCCCATCACGCCGATTCGGTCGGGGTCGACGCCCAGCTCTGCGGCGTGATCGTGCAGCCAGCGCAGCGCGGCGTAGGCGTCATCGAGTGGTGTCGGGAAGGGGTGCTCCGGCGCGCGGCGGTACTCGACCGACAGCATCGGCACGCCGCTGGCGGAGACGTATCGGGATACCGGCCCGTCGAACAGGTCGATGTGGCCGAAGATGTAGCCGCCGCCGTGGAAGAACAGCACGGCGGAACCAGGCGTTGCGCCGTCCTTGACGTACCAGCGCATCTGGATCTGGGCGCCGTCGTCGGCAGTCGCGTAGTGATCGCTCGTCGTGACGTCGGGTGGGAGTGGCTGGGCCGTCCCCGCGGCGCCGATGATCGGCTCCCAGACGTCGCGACGAGCGGCGATGTCGCCTACTGGCGGCGGGGTGAAACCCGCCATCGGGGCCAGCGCCTCGGCGATCTCGGGGTCAAAGGTGAGGGACATGACAGGTCCTTTTCGAGTGTTGTTGTCGCCCGCGGACGGGTGGGTCAGGCAGGAAGGACGATGACCTTGCCCGAAAGGGTCCCCGCGGCGGCCCGGACGTGGACGGACGCCAGGTCCTTCAGCGGGACGCGCTCGGCGACATCGACGGTCAGTTCGCCGCGGTCCACGCGCGCGACGAGTTCCGATAGTTGCTTGGCGTCGCTGCGGACGAAGAGGTCGACGGCCCGCACGCCGCGCTCGTCGTCGGCTGGGGCGGGCATCCACACGGTGGTGCTGACCACGACGCCGCCGTCGCGGACCAAGGCCGCCAGCGCGCTGAACTCGGCGGGGTCGATCGGGGCGAGGTTGAGCAGGACGTCGACCGGCTCGGTCACCGCGGTGGTCGCCGCGGTGGTGGTGTGGTCGATGACCTCGTCGGCACCCGCCGCCTGGACGTGCTCGCTGCTGCGGGGGCTTGCGGTGGCGATCACGTAGGCGTCGGCTGCCTTGGCCAGCTGTACCGCGTAGCCGCCCACGGCGCCGCCCGCGCCACTGATCAGGATCCGCTGCCCGGTCTTCAGCTCGGCGTGGTCGAAGAGTGCCTGCCAGGCGGTGAGACCGACCAGGGGTAGCGCGGCCGCGTCGGCGAGCGGGATGCTTGTCGGAGCCGGCGCCAGGCTCTCGACGGGCGCGAGGACGTACTGCGCCGAGGCGCCGTCATCGACGAACGGTAGAAAGCCGACGACCTGCTCACCGACCTTGAGGCCGCTGACGCCCTCGCCGAGTGCGTCGATCGTTCCCGCGACGTCCAGGCCGAGGGTATGCGGCAAGGTCAGAGGCATCGGGCCCTGCATGAAACCCGCGCGGATATTGCCATCGACCCCGTTGAACGTCGTCGCGGCGACGCGTACTCGCACCTGACCCGTGCTCGGCACCGGCCGGTCGACGTCCTCATAGCGCAGGACGTCGGGGGCGCCGTACTCGTGGAATCGAACTGCCTTCATGGGGAGTGCCTCGCTCTCGATGAAACCTGTGCTTCTCAACTTGAGATGCTGGGCGGGGGGCTGCTGGCCAAGGTGCTGCCCGGTCAGACCGAGGTCCTGCGTCGCCAGCTCTTTCAGCCGCTGTCGCGCGGGGACACGGAGGCGTTGGCTGACGTGCTGTCGCCGGTGCGCGACCACATGCGTTCGGCGGCGCTTCGCCGTCGGCGATGACACCCCCGTCCTACGTCGCGGGCGGGAGCAGGACCTCCATGCCGTACTCCGGCGCGAGTGCTACGGCTCGCCGCAGTCGCACCTCGCGTTCGGCGTTGCTGAGCGACGGGGCCGGGGAGGTGCGGGTTGGGACGAGATCACCGAACTCGGCAAAGTACCGTTCCAGGCCCGCTGGCGCGACGGTACAGAGCAGTCGGGCAGGGACCCGGGCCGCATTGCGGAACGCGTGGGCGGCATTGGCCGGGATGTTGGCTGATTCGCCTGCCTTCAGCCAGATAGGCGGAAGGTCACGCACGCGTACCTCCACCGAGCCCTCGAGGACTCGGAAGCACTCCTCGAAGTCGTGACGGTGCGGCGGAGGTCCACCGCCCGGCGGGATGAGCATGTCCAGCATCGCGAAGCGGCCGGCGGTCTGCTCGCCGGAGAACAGCACGGTGTAGGTGTCCCCGACGACGGCCAGGTGCGTCAGCGCGGGGTCCTCGGGCCGCGCGATCTCCACCTTTCGCACGACGTCATCCTCGGGGGGCGGCGTCACGACACATCTCTCATGTCGATCTCGGCGAGCCTCAGCCGGCCCGTCGACGCAGGCGTCGAACCTCGCGTCTGCGCCAGTTCTGCGATGTCCACCCGGGCCTCTCCTCCCCGTCTTCTGTTCCGGACGAAATCGTCCGGATAGCGGTAACGCTACTTCTGCGACCTGCCACGCCGCAAGCCGCTGCGATGATGTGATCCGTGTCGCCCCCCGCCTCCCGCCAGACTCGTAAGGACGCGCTCCGTAACCGCGATCGGGTCCTCGACGCCGCGACCGAGCTGGTGCGGAGCGACGGGGAGAAGGTGCCGATGGCCAAGATCGCCGAACGTGCGGGCGTCGGGGTCGGGACCCTCTACCGCCACTTCGCCACCCGCGAGGAGTTGCTCGGCGCGCTCGTCCACCGCTCGTTCGGCCTTGCCGTCGACAACGCGCGGGCGGCCGCTGCTCACCCGGGCTCCGCGCTGGACGGCATCCGGCTGTTCTTCCTGGCCACCCTGCGCGATCGCGAGCGCTTCGTCCTGCCCTTGCACGGCGGCCCGCCGGTCTTCACACCTGCCACCCGCAAGCGACAGGCGGACGTTCGCACCGCACTGCGCGGGCTCCTCGAACGCGGCAAAGCCGCCAGGGAACTGCGCGCAGACCTGACCCCCGAAGACCTGATCGTGGCAACCTCGCTGCTGTCCCGACCGCTGCCGGGGACCGGCGACTGGGACGACCTGGCCCGTCGACAGATCGACCTGATGATCAATGGCCTCGGCCCCGGTCCACCTATGGACAAGGGGCAATCGTCCTGACGGTCGCCCGCTTCGGCTCGGGGATCAGCTTGGGCTGATGAGGACGCGGGCGATCGGTCGTCGCGCAAGTCAATGGCGCCGCCGTTGGTCTGAGCAGCTTTATCGCGGACCGACGCCGAGACTGGTCGCTCAGGGTGCAATGATGCCMAGGTGGACAACGGGGGTCCATCTGATGAGCAGCGCCGCGAGCACCACCAGCCGGCTGGCGACACACTCCTGCCGGATGAACTGGTCGTGCTGCTCGCTCGCCTCTTCCCGGATCGGGTTGGAGCAGGCCAGCTGCTCGAGCGCGCGGGTGTGACAGTCGAGCTCCATCCATCCTGGCATGTTTCCAGCCCGCTCGAATTCTGGCGCGAGGCCGCTCGGCTGCTACGAGCCGGGATCGTCCCGAACGGGCCCCGGCGCCTCCTCGAGGCCGCAGTCGCCGAAAGGCCGGAACAACACTTGCTGCGGGACGCGGCGGAGCAGAGTGGAGCGACTCCGCCGGGCCGCTCGGACTTCGGTCCTGTGTCAGGTGAGGTCGAGCATTTCGAAGCGACTCAGGAACTGTCGCGATCTCTCCTCGAGGTCCTCCTCGGCCGGCTGAGCACCGTGGACCTGACAAGCCACTGGGTGGTAAGCCTCGAAGACCACTGGTCCGAGAGCCGCTACGTCGAGCTTGCGGTCAGCTCCGACCGGGACCCAACGTGGGGCGCGGCCACTCTCGACACCGCGCTCGAGCGGCACGACGAGCCGTTGACAGTTCTGGAGGGCGAGGCTGGATCCGGCAAGAGCGTGTCCTTGCGCGAAGTCGCCCGACGACGCTATGACGAAGCGCTCCGAAACGCAGCCCTGCCTGCCATCCTCCCGATTTATGTGAACCTGCGGGAGCTGGCCGCAGGCCAGGCTCTGGTAGATTCCTCGGCCGTCGAGTCCTGCGCTATGGACCAGCTAGCAGCGGGCTGTGAAGGTGACCTGAGGAAGTTCGCTKAGGCAGAGTTCCGACGCAGATCATCCAGCGGTGGCCTGTTCTTCATCTTCGACTCGTTCGACGAGATCGCAGGATTACTGGACGGAGATCTCCAGGAAGGTTCCGACAAGTACAGCAGAGCAATACAGATGTTCCTCGCGAAGTATCCACGATGTCGTGCAGTAATTGCGGCGAGAGAAGTCGAGGGGCCACATATTCGCGGCGTCCCGCACCTCTCCATCCTTCCGATGGACGACTCTCGCAGGCGGCTACTAATCCGCCGCTCGGGGCGAGGGGCGGAATTTGTCAGTGCCCTTCTGAAAGAAGTATCCGCGGCGGACCCACGAATCCGCCGGCTGGCCGGGAATCCGACTTTCCTCGCCCTCTTGTGTCTCCACGCAGAGAGGCACGGAACGCTGCCTGCGGGCGCCTACCGAGTAGTTCAGGAGTTTGTGCGCCTGCGCGCACACAAGGAAGCCGCTAAGCTTCAGCGAATATTCGGGACGACGGCTGACGAGTTACTCGACGACGCGGCGACACTCGCGTATGTCATGTCGTCCTCACCGGAGGCGGGGTTGAACCCACCGCTGGACGTGCTAGGTCATGAGTACGCCGCGCTGGGACACGGCACGGCCGCCGATGTCACCGTGATTACTGAAGCGCTGGTACACCTAGGCCTCGCGGTCCTCGCGCCAGACCAGGGAGGGGAACCCGGGCGCAAGCGGTTCTCATTCCGAGACAGAAGCCTCCAGGGGTATTTCTCCACCGCTTATGTCGAGAAACATGTCGGCTCTGTTGACCCGGGCGTCATGGTTCGCCGAGCCATCTGGCACGACACCGCAGTCTTCCTCCTTGAATCGGCGTCGGTGGCGGCGCCACGACTGGTCACCGAGATCGGGCTCATCCTGTCCTCCGCATCGACGTCAACCAGCAAGTCGCAAAGCGTCACGAAAAGGCAGCCAGGTGACGTCGCGGCCGATCACAGTCCAGCCGAACACGGGATCGATCATTCGCGGCTGGCCGAGGGGCTGCGCGCGATCAAGATACTCGACGAGAGCAGAATCCCCGCGAAGCTGCTACCAGCTGTCCTGGTGCGGGACGCGACGCGGCTACTGTGCGCTCTGTGGGCAACAGGAAACCTGCTGGAGCGCAGGCAAGCCCTGCAGGTCGTCGGTGCCTGGTGCCCCACGGACGGCGCCGTCCGCCTGATCGGTGACGGCCTCCGCAGCGGCAGCGAGGTCCTCCGGGAGATCGCCTTCCAACGCGCCGGGTACCTCCAGCCAGTCCCGCCGGACATTAGAACGGCTATCCGCCGCTCGGTGACGACTCTCGGTGCCGAAAGACGGCTCCGCGCGGGACTCTCAGAACTCACGCCGCGGCTCCGGCGCCTCGGCGACCCGGCCGACTTCACCGTGGTCGATAGCTGGGGCCGCGCATTGTCCTGGATTCTGCCCATCGCGCTGCTGGCCGCGGCGGTGCCGTCTCACGACACGCAGCCCACCAGGCTGAGCGTGCGGCTGCTGGTGACAGCCCTCCTGGTGATACTTCTCCAGGCAATCCGCGGGAGTCCTCCGCTGTCATGGTGGCCAAACCGATCGGTGACGGCGAGGGTCCTAGCCACAAGATTCGCGTCGAACAGACCGCCAACGGTGACCCTCTGGTCCAGCTACCTTCTGCTCGGCGCCTGCACGACCGGGCTGACTTTCGCTGGCGCGACCACCCCTGTCTCGGGCGTGATCTCGGCGGCGGCCGTCGGCTATATCGTTGCCCTGACCCCCTGCCTTCTCCTGGTCCTGGCCGCCGACGCCCGCCCGGCGTGGTACGCGTTCGTCCTGCCCTGGATCGTGCTGGGGCACGCACGGCTGTTCAGGTCGCAGTCGATGGCCTGGATCGGCACAGCGTCAGCCGGCGCCGCGCTGACTCTTCTGTCGGTCGTCCTTCCGCGGAAATATCTGACACCCGACCACACGGCAATCTCGGCGCTCGCGATCGGCTCCGCTCTCACATACCTGCTCCTCATTCGCCCGCTGCTACGGTTCGTCGTCGATCAGCAGGATCGCCAGAAGATCAGGCCGGCGAATCTGGCGCCTCTCCGGTCGGCCTCAGACCTTCTCGATCTCCTTTCCTGCCTGCACTCCGCCACACACTGCGTCACGGCGCTTTCAACCGTTCGTGAGCGGATGATTCTGCAGCCGGTGGCCGAGAACGTCGCCGTCGTGGCGGACCTCCTGGATCTGGTGAGGAACGCGCACATCCAGGGCCGTAAAGCGTGGTCGTTCTGGACGACTCGTTCGAAGGATCAGCCAGTCGGCCGCTCGCCGGCTTCTAGCACCTGGGCCGGATCGCGGCGCGGGCGCCGCTGCCTGCGACGCCTCGGTAAGGACGCCCTCCCAGCCCTTGACGAGCTCGTGCGGCTTTACGACGAGCTCAGCGCCACGCCGCAGACAGCTAGCCGCGTTCCATGGCTATCCCCCGTAACACCGGGAGACCATCGCCGCCCAAGAAGCTCGGTCCGGCAACGGCCATTGATGTTTGGAGTTCAAAGAGTTCGTCAGACCTTCGGCGGCTCCCAGCGGGAGACCGACGAACGTCATCACGGGGGGCGTAGTGAACGATAGCGACGACCAGCAGCCGGGCGCCACAGAGGYGGCCCACCTTCCGGATCCCGACCAGCAGGCTGAATCCAGCGCCGCCGAGCATGGGCGTGACCTCACCGCGGGTAGTACCGACGGCGCAGCATCCACCAGCGGCGACCCGGACGAAGCGGAACCGGCTAACGAGGAGCGGCCACCCGACGACGGGGAACCGGCCVCACCACCCGAGCCAGGCAGTAGGCCACAGCCACAGCCACAGGCGCGGTCGGGAGACCGCACCGAACCCTCGCCTCCGCCCAGACCGATCAACTCCCGGTCACGGCTCCAAGCCGCCCTAGCAGCCGCAGCGATCGTGTTGGTCGCGGTGACCTTCCTGGCGACTCGCGCTGCCTATGTCAACCGCGAGGCGGCGAGCCTCAGCACGCCGACCGCGGAGACCCTGCCGACCATTCCGCCGCCGCCCGTGCTGGACGGCACCACTACTGATCCTGCCGCCGCCTCGCCAACCGAGACACCGGCGGATCCCGGAACACCCAGCCCCACCCCGTCGCCAGAGCCATCACTGCCCTACGAGGAAACGGTGACTCTCAAAGTCGATGATCTTCTGAACAGCCAGATCGATCTCGATGCCAGGCCTCCGGCCCCGGTCTGGACCATACTGTCGTCTCCACGCGGAACCGATCTCTATCTCAGCCTCAACGAGGGTCCGCGCCCGTTTCTGGCTTCCCGTGCGACCGGCACGGTCATGACCCTGTGGGATGGTCCCAACGAACCAGACCTGCCGGGCTGCTTCCAACAGGCTCTCCAGCACGGCATTCGGGAGTTCATCGATCCCAAGCCTGGCCAGCGCGTGTGCCTTGTTACCGAATGCCAGACGCTTGGATACCTGGCAGTGGACAACGCCGACCGTGCCCAGGTGACTTTCCGTTTCATCGTGCTTGATCGGCGCACCGGCGATTGCGAGGACACCGGCGATGCCGGAATCACGAAGCTGTAGCAGAAGTGCTGGCGTGGCGGCGCCCGATGCCATCCCGAACAAGCGAGCCCAGAAGCCCGCGAGGGGGTCGCACGGCCGGTGGCGGCTGGCACTCGCCGCCGGCGGGATCGCGCTCACGATCGTGGCCTCGCTGCTCACGGCCGCCTGTGACACGGGGAGCCGGGCGGCCGAGCCTGTGGGCGCTGGTACCACGACGCTCGCGCCATCGGTCGAATGCGCTGTGCCCACACCACCTCTGCCCGATATCAGGGTCGAGTTTGCCCAACACGCGGGCCTGGGCCTCGGCGCCTTCTATTTTTTCATCTTCCGCCCGGTAAGCACGGGCCACGTGAACAAGCTGACAGTCRCCTTCGCCCCGCCGGCAGCATTCTTTTCCTATTATCATCTTCGCGAGGCCAACCGCCTCGCCCGGATGGACCCGCGCCTGTGCAGAGTGGTCAGCCAGCTGGTCGAGGTGTTCCGTGCCGTATTCGCGCGCGCTGAAGCCCACGCGCTGGATCCGCCCGACATGGAGAAACTCCAGGGCTGGTTCGAGGTGCTGAAATCCGCCGCGGTAAACGCCGGTGCAAGTTTTCAGAGACTACCGGTTTCAGCCGAGGACATATGCGCGATACCCGGACTCCCGGTCCCTTGCAGACCAGCACCCCTAAGCCTCTTCGGAACTGACAGTCCGAACCCGCCCGTCCCCTCTTGACCGTGAGGACCACATCCGCCGCTGAGGACTTGTCCTCAGCGGCGGGTGTGGATGACATGGTAGGGGTCTGTTGCACCGGTCGGGGCCGTGGTGTCCGCGGGGTCCACGGCATGATCGGATGATGGTTCGCTGCGGTCCTCGTCCGCCGGTCCCGGTCTCGGAGTTCACCGGGTTCCGGTTCCCGCCCGAGGTGATCGTTCTGGCTGTCCGCTGGTACCTGAGGTTCGCGCTGTCCTATCGGGACATCGAAGAGTTGCTGGCCGAACGAGGCATCGAGGTTGACCACGTGACTGTGTACCGATGGGCGCAGCGGTTCACGCCGTTGCTGGTCGAGGCGGCCCGGCCGTGCCGGCACCGTCCGGGCAGTAGGTGGTTCGTCGACGAGACGTAATGGGAAGGTCGCGGGTCGCTGGACGTACCTGTATCGTGCGATCGACCAGTTCGGCCAGGTGGGGCTGTTGCACTGGCCGGGTCGTGGCCTCCGCGAGGTGACGGCATGATCGGATGATGGCTCGTCGCCGTCCTCCTCCGTTGGTCCCGGCCTCGGAGTTCACCGGGTACCGATTCCCGCCCGAGGTGATCGTTCTGGCGGTTCGCTGGTACTTGAGGTTCGCGTTGTCGTACCGGGATGTCGAAGAGCTGCTGGCCGAACGCGGCGTTGAGGTTGATCACGTGACCGTGTACAGGTGGGTGCAACGGTTCACCCCACTGCTGGTCGACGCCGCCCGGCCGCGCCGCCACAGCCCGGGTGACAGGTGGTTCGTCGACGAGACCTACATCAAGATCGCAGGTCGATGGCGGTACCTGTATCGAGCCGTTGACCAGCGCGGACAGGTCATCGACGTACTCGCCAGCGAACGGCGTGACCAGCTCGCGGCCCGCCGCTTCTTCCGCCAAGCCCTGGCCCACGGCCGCCGGCCGGTCGAGGTCACCACCGACAAGGCGCCGGTCTATCCGCGGGTCCTTGATGAGCTGCTGCCCGACGCCTGCCACGTCGACGCACGGTGGGAGAACAACCGGATCGAGTCCGACCACAGCAGACTCAAGGCGCGGCTACGGCCGATGCGCGGGCTGAAACGGCTGCGCTCGGCTCAGACGATCAGCACAGGGCACGCGCTGATCCAGAACATCCGCCGCGGCCACTACGAACTCGCCACCGACGCCGATCCACGGCAGCGGCTATCAGTCGCGTTCACTGAGCTCGCCCACGCCATCTGATCACCAGGCGCCGTGGCTCCGCTTGTCCCGGCTCCTCGCAACGCAACAGACAGTGAGGATGTTGGTGAGCCCCGCGCCGGTCGGTCTGACCCGGCAACAGACTGACTGCGGGTCCTGGACGGGATCTGTCGGCCGTGCCGGCGCGGGGCTCGTGTGCACTCACCGGACGGGCGGGTGACCTTATAGGAGCCTGGCCAGAGGCCCCTTCACTGTCTTGTCCGTCGCCCGGCTGGTGCGTGCCGCCCTGTCGGTCGAGGTGATGGYGAAGGGACGGCTGGCGCCCACGATGGCACAGCAGACTGATGAGGTCACGGGTGGTGTCGACACCCACAAGGACAGTCACACGGCGGCGRCTCTCGATAGCGCCGGGCGGCTTCTCGGTGTGGAACAGTTCCCCGCGACCGGGGCGGGTTACGGCCGGCTGCTCGACTGGCTGCGTGGCTTCGGCGCCGTTGGGAAGGTCGGCGTCGAGGGGACCGGGGTATACGGCGCCGGGCTGGCCCGGCATCTGGCGGCGGCCGGTGTCGCGGTCGTCGAGATCGACCGGCCGGACCGCAAGKCCCGGCGCTGGCAGGGCAAGTCCGACCCGGTCGACGCCGAGGCCGCGGCCCGCGCGGCGCTGGCGGGCCGGCGGACCGGGAAGCCGAAGGACCGCACCGGCCAGGTCGAGGC
>NZ_MBLN01000016.1:0-9836 GCF_001854645.1 Pseudofrankia sp. EUN1h
CTCCAGAACGGTCTCCGTCTACATCGGAGCCCTCCTTCGTGTTCGTGTCGCACTGCTTGCCGAAAATGTCATCCGCCCTGTTCAGGGCGCTCGCAGCAGTGGCTGCCGATCGTGAGACCAGCCAGGTCCGGGCCCTCGTCCGCTGGGGTCGGTGGCTGCGGGACGATGCCGGTTCGTGCCGCTTCGCCTCACCTACCTCCGTGTCACGAACGCGTTCGCGCTGCTGCGTCTGCTCCCCGGCGGTGACGGCGCTGTTGCATCGGCCGACGCAACGGCCTCCGGGCAACATCGTCGCCGTCTCTGGCCCGGCCCGAACCCTTGGAGATCTGGCGGGTCAGCCGGCGGTTTGGCGGTGTGGTCGGGCGGTGCGTGGGATGAGGCGGGCGACGTTTTCGGCGAGGTCGCGGGCGAGTTCTGGCAAGACGTGGGTGTAGGTATCGGCGGTGATCGTGATCGTGGAGTGGCCGAGGAGTTCCTGGACGGTCTTGAGGTCGGCGCCGGCGGCGAGCGCCAGGGTCGCGGCGGCGTGGCGGAGGTCGTGGAGTCGGACCGGGGGCAGGCCGGCGCCTGTCCATAGGTCACGGAAACGGCCGCTGATCTTTGCGGGGTACGGGGAGGCGCCGTCGGAGTTGAGGAAAACGAGGTCGGTGTTCGGCCCGGCGGGTCCGGCTTTGAGCCGGTCGGTGTTCTGGCGGGCGTGGTGCTCACGCAGAACGGCCACGGTGCCGGCGTCGAGGGGATCTGGCGGTCTGCGGCGTCGGACTTGGGTTTCTTCAGCTCAGTGGCCGCGCCGTTCCGGACGATCTGCCAGCGGACGGTCAGCGTGGCGGTCGCGAGGTCGACGTCGGCCCAGTGCAGACCGCAGGCCTCGCCGCGGCGTAGGCCGCGGTGGGCTACGAGGTGGAACAGCGGGTAGAGCGGGTCGGGTTCGGCGTGGTCGAGGAACGCGCCGAGCTGGGCCGGGGTCCAGACCATGACCGGCGAGGGGATTTCGCCTGTCTCGCGCCAGCGGGTCACCCGCGCCTCGGTCCACAGCAACGCCCGTGGGGGTCTACCAGTGGGCAGCTCGACGTAGGACGCGGGGTTGTGGGTGATCAGTCCGAGGCGGATCGCGTGGTTGAGCGCGGCCCGCAGGGTGGCGCGGATCCGCTGTTTGCTCGCCGCGCCAATCGCTCTCCGTCCGTGGATCGCCTGCTTCTCCTCGGGAGTGCCGGTGGCGCGGAGGCGGCGGATGGTCTCGTTGTGGACTTCGATCCCGTCGAAAAGGTCATCGAGATCGGCGACGCTGAGCCGGTCGAGGCGCAGATGGCCGATCGCCGGGTTCAGGTGGAGACGGATGTTGGTCTGGTAGCCGGCTCTGGTCGACTCGCTGATCCGTCGCCGGCCGGCCAGCCAGGTCTGGAGCCAGGCTGCCACGCTGATCCGAGGATCGACRCCGTCGCGGCGGTGAGAGCGGTGACGGAGGTCGTCGACCTCGGGCAGCGGGCCGCCCGCGCGCAACGTCTCGACGATGAGGGCTGCAGCCTGCTCACGTTCGGCGGCGTCGGCGGGATCAGCGAGTAGCGTGCGGATCTGGCCGAGTGCGTCGTGAGCGTCGGTGTCGCTGGCCAGCCCGCCTCGGCGAATCTGGCGCCGACGGCCGTCCGCCGTCGGCGGTAGGTCTATCTGGTAGCCCCAGGTGCCGTGCTCGGACCGCCAGTCACCGTCCTCGTGTCGCAGCTTCGGGCATCGGGAACCCAGCTGGCGGCCGTTGGCGCCCCGGCACGAGCAGCGCTTGGACACCGTCCCGCTCATGGCGCCCGGGAGGTCCCTCGAGCACAGTCCCCGGTCCCGATGTGAAATCGGGCGGGTGACCAGGCTTCCAGGAATCGCGCTCCACTCACCCCCGTCTCCATCAGACGCGTTTCCTGGCTGTTCTCCAATTCCCATCAACGCGGTGCCACCGACCCTGCGGATATGGGGATGACCTGCGATTCCCAAGACCGCGAACGGGTACCCGCCACGGCGAGCGACGAGGTAACTCCTCGACCAGGCAATACCGTGGATCTTCTTGGCGGTCCGAATGCGGACCGCGATGTCCGGCCCGTGGAACTCGACCGCCATCGGAATCTTCATGATGACTCCTCTGTCTCGGAAGAGACACGGGCGACGCAGACCGCCACCCATCCTGCGCCGGAGAGCATGCGCAGCCCCAAGTTCGCCCGCGCCGGCAGCAAGGACCAACCMGCAGGTCAAGGTGGGTAACGGCCGGTCCCCGCACCGAGACGGCCGCTGAGAACTCCCTCCCAGGACGGCGACACGGCGGGCGGGCCTGGCTCCCTGAAGGCCCGGGAGCAAGGGACTACCACCGGGCTTAGGTGTCTGACAGGTCCACGGCTCGGCTGGTCATGATCACGATGTTGGAGTATGCGGAGGACCTCGATCGGGGATCCTGCGCTATTGCCCGCCCCTACCCACACCGCGAATTTCCCGCATGAAAACACGAGCCCGACACCAAAAGTCAAGACCGCACACACAGCGAGCCTACGCCGAGACGGATATATCCCCTCAACACGCGTCCGCGCGGGCCCCAGCGGCTGCAAGTAGGACGACGAGGAACGGTGCCACGGATCGATCAGGGAAGGGAGCGCTCCACTTGTGTGCTCATCGATGAGCACACAAACACCTAAAAATCTATATCTTTCACAAGATCGATAATGATAAAAACGCAGGTCAGCGGGATGTTGATCGAGCCGACGAGGGGACTCGAACCCCTAACCGCCCGATTACAAGACGGCCATTCCCGTGTTTACTGCTGCCGTCCAATATCAGGAAATACCGATTGGTCCACGTCGCGGCCACGATAGGTGTTGCGGCGGGTTTCCTGGTGCCGGGAAATGCCGCGCCGTCCGTACGCACAATGAGCACACGTCGGCCACCGATGACCGTTCTGCCCTACAGTCACGGCCGGTTGCGGCGCGTCGTCAACCGCCGATCCGGGCGGGTTGAATCCGGTTACCTGCGGTGACACTGCACAAGTAACCGGCGCGGGGCAGGACCGCGCGAACCCAGCGATACCTCCGCCAAATGGCCACGTGCAGTGTTGCATCGAGCCAAGACGAGTGATCTTGGCTGTAAATCTTTCGACCTCGAGGTCTCGAGAAGGGGCAACGGGAACCCTGAGAGCAACCGGCCGAGCCTCTGGACGGCGTGATCGCAAGAAGATCTACGGTCAAGATCGGCTGGCTTAGCTCAAGGCGCTGTTGCATTCGGCCGAGGCAAGGCGTGGCGGATACGGGTTGCTGCCCTGGTCAGACGGCCAGAGCGAGCTCGGCGAATGCTGCCGCGAGTCGACGCCGGGGATCGATGGTGGTGGCGAGTTCGTAGTGGCCGCGGCGGACGTTCTGGACGAAGACATTACCGGAGCCGATCACCTGGGCCGATCGGAGGCGTTTCAACCCGCGCATCGCCGCAGCCGGGCTTTGAGTCGTCCGTGATCGGTCTCGATCGGGTTGTTCGCATAGCGGACGTTAACGTGGTGGGCGGCGGGGAGCTGCTCATCGAGGACCCGTGGGTAGGCCGCGGCCCGGTCGGTGGTCACCTCGACCGGTCGGCAGCCGTGAGACAGCGCCCGGGTGAAGAACCGCCGCGCCGCGGCCAGGTCCCGCTTCTTGGAGGCGAGCACGTCGATGACCTGGCCGAACTGGTCGATGGCCCTGTAGAGGTATGTCCACCGTCCGGCGACCTTCACGTAGGTCTCATCGCAGAACCACCTGTCACCAGGGCTGTGGCGGCAGGGCCGGGCCGCGTCGATCAGCAGCGGAGTGAACCGCTGCACCCAGCGGAAGATTGTGACGTGGTCGACCTCGACGCCACGCTCGGCCAGCAGCTCCTCGAGATCCCGGTACGACAGCGCGTACCGCAGATACCACCGGACGCCCAGCACGATCACCTCAGGAGGGAAGCGGAACCCCGCGAACTCCGAGACCGGGACCGGTGGACGAGGGCGGCGAAGCATCACTCGATCATGCCTCGATTACCGATCCGAGCCGCGGCCCCAGCCCGTGCAACAGTGCCTGCCGACGCCCAGGCCAGGTGCCTGACTCTCCGTATGTAGGGACGGTTCCGACGGTGGCAGATGCGTCCGTGTCCTACACCTACGGTCAGGGTATGGACACCAGGTGCTGACCTGTCAGCCAGAACGGACCAACGACCATGATCGAGGGGCAGGGAGTCAGGGATGACGACACTGACTGAGCAGCTCAACGAGCTGTCCGAGGGAACGCGGAAGATCGAGGACGTTGTTGCCGCGGCGCGGGACAGGAACCGCGAGYGGCTGGAGGCGCAGCGCGCCGAGCTGAAGACCTCCGTCGAGAGAGGTAGGGCCAAGGTCAAGGAGGACGCCGCCGGGGCGAAGGCCGGCATGAAGGAGCACTGGGACGCCGTGCGCTCCTCCGTGAACCAGCGGTTCGCCGAGATGCGCGCAGACGCTGAGGAGCGCCGCAAGGACTGGGATGCCCGAAAGGCGGAGCTCCATGCTGACGTGGCGGAGCAGGACGCCGTCAACGCGATCGATCTGGCGCTCTTCGTCCTCGACGAGGCCGAGTACGCGATCGCCGACGCGATTATCACGCGCGCCGACGCCGACGAACTCGCCAAGAGCCGCTAGCCCCGTCCCGGTGCCGCCTGAGCGGATCGGGTCCGCTGGCACCCTGGACATGGAGGCGGGGGCACAGACGCCGTTGTCTGTGCCCCCGCCCGCAGCAGAACCCCGGTCAGGCCTCCCGTGCCCGTGCGCGTTCGGGCGCTTTCCCGTCCGTGTCCTGAGCCTCTTCGGATGCCCGCAAGCGAGCCATCGCCGCCCGGGCCATCCGCTTCGCCGACTTCCGTTCGGCCGCCGCGTGACCGGGCGACGGGCCGCCGCGCACGGCGCCCTAGCCACGGCGACGCGAGAACCCGAGTCTCACCGCCAGCGTCATCGGCCGCGGTGGCCACCGCTTCCGAGCGATCGGCGCGTAGATACCGACTGGGTCATCCCGGTACTCGCCGAAAGTCAAGCCCTACTGGCATACCAAGGGCTGACCCGCGGTGCTGTGACGTTGGGCGTCATGCCAGCCGACGGTGTCGGTGCAGGTAATGGCCGGGACGGGGAAGCGGTTCGCGGGCGCGGACTTTCTGGCGTCGTACCAGGCGTTCCGCCTCGGCGCGGGGTTGGGGACGACCAATCTGAGTGGCTCGGAGATCGACGAGTTTGTGACCAGGTTCCTGGAGATCAGTGAGAAGGTGACTTTCCCGTCCGCGGACTCGTCGGGCAGGTCTGGCCCTCGGTAGGGGCGGCCGGGGGCCAGACCTGCGCGCGACACGACGTGCTGATGGGCGTTCCCTGGGGTCGTGAGTGGTGAGGCTATGTCTCCCTTCGCCGTGCCGCTGGCTCGATGTCATGGTTCAGCTGTTGGGCGGCGCCCGCTGTCCGGCTCTGCGTTGGAGTCGTCGGGTAACCGGCGGCCCGGATGGGTGCGGGTGGGGACAGCACGCGGTGCGTGGTGGTCTCGGCGATGCTGGTCTCGGCGTGGCTGGCTGTCTCGGCCCGCCTGTCGGGACGTCGCTGTCCCACCCGGCCGAGATGATCGCGTCGAACTCGGCTTGCAGCAGGTCGGGGTCGGAGCAGATCAGGTCGGCCAGCTGCGCCTCGACCGGCCGGACCGGCGCCGCCCCCTGCGGGGTCGTCATCGGTCCCGCCCCGGGTCAGGCGTGGATGGCCCGGCGGTCGTCGCTGGACGTGTCGATCGCGATCTTGCGGGGCTTGGCCTTCTCGGCGACCGGGATTCGCAGGGTCAGCACCCCGGCGTGGTAGCTGGCGGTGATCTTCTCCGTGTCCAGGTTGTCGCCGAGGATCAGCTGGCGGCTGAACACTCCGCGGGGCCGCTCGGCGACCAGGACCTCGCCGTTCCCCTTCAGCGCCGGACGTTCCGCGCGCACGGTCAGCACGTTGCGTTCGACGTCCAGGTCAACGGTGGCGGGGTCCACCCCGGGCAGGTCGAACTCCGCTACGAACTCCTCGCCCTCGCGCCAGGCGTCGATCGGCATCCCGGTCGGACGGGCCACCGTGCCCAGGGTGCCGAGCACCTGCTGGCTGAGCCGGTCCAGCTCCCGGAACGGGTCGGTGCGCACCAACATCGGAACTCCACCTCCACGATCACGATCTTGTCGATCAGAGCGTTGGGTCACCACTTATCTGTGTTGGCTGACCCAGATTTTTTATAGCACCGGCGACACATCTGAGGCAAGACCCCGGTCGGCCGTCCAGGCGGAATCCCCGAAGGCGCCCCGTGAGACCGTCCGATGGCGACCCTGCCCAGGGGGTGTACGGCTCAGTAGTAAGGCCGTCGCGTCCAGGCCTAGGACCGGCTGTCGTGGTGGACGCGACGACGAGGACCAGCCCAGCAGGCTGCTGGACCCGCAGGYCGGCAGCGCGCCGGCGGGGGCCGGGTTGGCAGGAGCGGTGAAGATCCRCTTGACGCGGTGGTGGGCTACGCGGAGGGGCCGCCCGCGGGCGCGGTTCGTTGAGTCCATGGGTGGGCAGGAGGGCCGGCGAGAGACATGATCGGCGGGGTGAGGGGTTGGTCGCGGTGCGCGACAGGGGCTGGTCGGCCAGTGTGGATCTCCCGTTCGATGCGCGTTCCGTGGGCGCTGCTCGGGAGGTGCTGCGGGGGTTGTTGCTGGCCTGACGATGCCGCGGTGGTGGTGGTGTCGGAGCTGGTGACGAACGCTGTGCAGCACGCCGGTGAACGGGGGCAGCTGCGGTTGGAGCTTCGGGTCACTGGTGCGGTGTTGCGTCTGGAGCTCGCTGATGGGTCGTCGGTGCGGCCGATGGCTCGGGAGATCGTCGATTCCGATGAGCGGGGCCGTGGGATGCACATCGTCGATGTGCTCACCGCCCGGTGGGGAGTCGAGACCCATGGCGCCGGTAAACGCGTCTGGGTCGAACTCGACTGACCCCTCGGGGCGACAACATCGACGCTGTCCTGCCGTGACTGTGTCGTCTCGGGTCTACGGCGGGTGACCTACGGCGTCGCGTTCAATCCTCGCTTCGGGAGAAGGGCGGGTCCCCATGTCGGGCCGCTCGTGTCGCCGGTTTGTGTGTCAGGGGGTTTCGGCGGTCGACGGCTGGCTGGTCGGCTGGTTGTCGCGTAGTTGCTGGTTGATCTTGTGGGCTTCGGCGAGTTGGTCTTCGAGGATGACGATGCGGCAGGCGGCCTCGATCGCCATGCCCTGGTCGACGAGCTCGCGGACGCGGGCGGCGATGCGTAGCTGGTAGCGGGAGTAGCGGCGGTGGCCGCCTTCGGAGCGCAGCGGAGTGATCAGGCGGGCTTCGCCGAGGGTCCGCAGGAAGGCCGGCGTTGTGCCGAGCATCGCGGCCGCGCGGCCCATGGTGTAGGCGGGGTAGTCGTCGTCGTCGAGACTGTCGGCCGGCCTGGATGGGCTTTCAGGGGTCATCGCGCCTCTCGGGACACGTCGAGGGGCCCGGTGCCATCTGGCACCGGGCCCCGAGGGTTCACCACCATCTACCGGCCAAGACGCGCCGGGTTCTGGAACCCGCCTGCCCACCCGAGAGGGCGGGGGTGCGGGGATCGCATATGCGTGACCGGGGACCACCTTCCAATCCGGGGCCTGCGCGGCGTCCGAGCGAACATGACCATCGCCCGGGCGATCCTGATGGTGCCTGCTCCCCTCTCCTCATGGGTCACCTGACTGGGTTCTGCCGAACTTGTTGCGGTGATGCTCGACGGCCTGCCCTGGCCACCATCCTGCTCGCGGCAGTTCCTGTCTGCCACGACCATCGACTCCCTTGGCTACGAGAGGAACTGTACCCAGGACGCCGCCGGATGTCTAGTACAGCGGGGACAGATTTTCGGGCTCCCAGCAGACAGCTACCCTCCAGTGGCTCTGGCAGCGAGTCTTGGATCCAGACTGATCTTGTGATCGATCTGGCCCCCTGATGATCGACTATTGGCGACCGGCTGCGATCATCAGGCTGATGTGACCTCCTTCCGGCTGCGCGCTCGGGGGGCCAGCGGCCTGGTCCTCGCCGGCGGCATGGCTGGCGCGGGACCGGACGCGCTCGTGGCCGACACCCTGCTCACCTTCCACACGACGACCGACCTGACCGCGCTCACCAACCCGAACGAGGCCCTGCCGCTACTGCGCCGACTGGTCGCCGGCCTACTCACCGACCACGCCGAACCGGAGCCCCGCCATCTGGCGCTGTACCTGACCAGGCAAGGAATCGGCGTCAGCTGGCCGGTCGAACGACTCCTGGAAATCTGCGCCGGACCTGCACCCCGATACGGCCTGCGGGAACACCGCGCGGCCCTCACAGAAGCTGTCCTCGACCAGACGTCGCCCCGAAGCCCGGAGCCGCCTCGGGCTCCCCGGCAGTAACGGGGCCGTCAACCTGGGACGCTTCGGCGCCGGTGGGCGACGGGGGTGCGCCTACCGGCCACCGAAGCGGAGTGCAGAGTGTAGATCAAAGATCGGGACGCGACTAGCCGTGGCATACCAGGACACTTCTCATCCACCGGAAGGCCGATTCTCAAGCCTCCTACCCAGCCCGACCGGCGAGCAATTCCGTCGTACGGGCATCGTCTCGCCACGGGCCGGATGATTCTCATTTGAGATCAAATTCAGCCGATGCCCGGAACTGACGTGGGTCAAGGTACTTCGCCAAGACGCAACGGAGCTGGTCGCCGGTCCGAACGGGGCGAACACCGGCAGGCCGTCCACACGGACGCACCGGGAGCTGCGTCCAGGTGTCGCCTGCCCCAAGGGAGGGAGATCCTGCGACGAGGGGCAGGTGTCGCCCAGACCCGATACCAAGGGGAGATCCATGACGCAGACGCAGCGGAGCACTCCGGCGCAGACACCGCCCGCCGGGTTCGTGACAGTCACCGCGGCGCTGTGTAACCCCGTCGAGTTTCCCGGCGAACTCGGCGACAACTACCCCACCGCCTGTGCCACCCTCGGCCTGCCCGCCCACTCTGACGGCTACGCCCTCCTACTCGGCCAAGACCGCGACGGCGCGCGCTGGACCCAGGTCTGCACCGACGTCGAACAGGTCGCGGCCGTCCTGTCGATCTGGCACATGGGAAACGAAGCCAGCCTTGACGTCGACCCAGACGACATCACCGCGACCCACCCCGGCTGGCCGATCGGATGCGACCTGGCACTCGCCGACAGGCCGGCGCCGCACGACCCGACCAGCGCCGGCCCGGTACTCCACGCGGCCGAGGGCTGGGCGAAGACAGGGAGGCGACGCATGGCCGACCGGCTCGCCGAGGACCTGTCCGACACCCGCAACCGGCTCGATCGACAGTTCGACCAGTACAACTGGGGCGACACCGACCTCGAATCACCCATCCGCTACACCGACCTGCTACCCCGGACGCAGGCATCGGACCATCCGGCCGTGACCCGAGCCCTGCGAGACGTCTGGCTGCTCGCCAGCGCTGAGCACCCGCCCCCGGGCTCCGTGCGATCCCGCCGAGCCTCCGGCGGCGGACACCTCATCCAAGCGGCCGGCGACGGCTGGAGCCTGGTCGCCAACACCGCCGACCCGCTCCAGGCCCTGCTCCTGCACGACGACCTCGCCGGGATGGCCGTCGATGTCGCCGGGAGCGAAGGGATGCCCCGGCTCCTTGACGCCCTCACCGCCACCGCCGCACGCGCCGAACCACCCCGCCCGCGAAAGTCGCGCCCACCACGCCGTGGTGCGAACAACCCTGTGCCTGCCGAATATGCCATCCGCCCTGGTCAGGGCGGTCGCAGCCGTCGGGACCGATCGTGGCCCTCCCAGCGTC
>NZ_MBLN01000017.1:0-8075 GCF_001854645.1 Pseudofrankia sp. EUN1h
GTGGGGTGGGTCACGTTGTTGTTGGGGTTTGCCAGCCCGCCGGCTGGCTGTCATGGTGTTTGCAGTGCCCGATCGGGGCACACGCCGGGCGGGACGCCGTATCACTGCCCCCGCCACACACGGCGCACAGGCTTCGGACCCGATGGCAGGGACCGAAGACGGACCGTCGGACACCTTCAGCGTGTCCCGGCCAGCGCAGCATTTTCACGGTCTCCGCCGAACCCTTTCCATCCGGTGGTGGCCTGCCGTGCGTGTCCGTCTTCGTAGGCGTGGGAAAGGACCAGAAGACTCTTGGCTCGTCGTGGCATCTCCAACCGCGTCCGCGCGCTCGTCCTCGGCCCGGCCCTGGCCGCCGCCGTCGGCACCGGCATCGCCGTCACAGCGCCCGCCCACGCGGCCAGCCACCCTGCCTCGGCCCAGYGGTTCCTGTCCGCCGTGATCCCGTGCGAATCCGGCGGCAACCCCCGCGCGGTCAACTCCATCGGCGCCGGAGGCCTCTTCCAGTTCCTGCCCTCCACCTGGCACGGACTCGGCGGCTCAGGCCTCCCCCAGAACGCCTCCACCAGCGAACAGTGGGCCAAGGCCATGAAGCTCTACAACCAGCAGGGCACCAACCCCTGGTACGCCTCCAAGGCCTGCTGGGGCAAGCGAATCTGAGCTCCACCAGGCCTGGGCGAGGCTGAATAGCCGCGCCAGCGGCACGCTGAACACGCACACGAGGCCCCGCGCCAGCCGGCGCGGGGCCTCGGCGTGTTCCAGTCCAGCTTCGGCCGTGTCAGGCGGCAGGCCCGGCTCACTTTTCGGGTAACGACTGGCATCAGACCTTCGGCGTCATGCGCATGACCGGAGGCGGGGTCGGGTCATCGCCCTGGATGAAACTCAGCGACGGAGCGGCGGCCCAGCCCTGGGCGAATCCGAGCAGAGCGAGCGTGCGGTCACGCGCCGAGACTCCCCAGGCATTGTTGTAGAGGCCCGCATCGCCGTCCCCGAACCGCTCACCCAAGGTCGCGAGCATCTCCTGGAACTCGGGCGTGAAAGCCTTCGACATCGCTGTCGATTCGGTGGTCCCCACCAGGTTCTTCTGCAGTTGGCGCATGAGCAGGGTGAAACGGGCGAAAAGGTGGTCCTCCCAGCTGAAGGTGCTCAGGAAATCCTCACCCACGGCCCCGCCACTCGCGGCMAGGTGCGCGATCTGGTCCGGCGACATGGTGATGTGAATACCGCCCGTGCCGTCGGGCAGCTGGATGGAGCGGATCCGGTCCCGGAAGCCGGGCAGCTCGGCTTGCAGCGTGTCCCGCCAGTTCAGCGACGTGTCGAGAATCTGCAGCAGGAACCCGACGAGACTCCGGATCTGCGCGACCGTCCGCACCCGCTGGCCGGCGTTCGCGACGACCACCGCCGGGGCGAGCGTCACGGGCGCGGCGGCGGCCGTGGGAGCCTCGGCGGAGAGCGCCCCAGACGCGGCGGAGGGCACGGAGGACGCGGACGGGGTCGGCGGCGTTGACGATGCGGGCGGCGCTGAGAACCCCGCGGGCACGTCCGCCGTCGGCGCGGCGCGGCGCGGCCGGCGGACCCGCTCACGCCTGCCCTTCTCGCCGCGCGGCGACGGGACCAGGTCGATCCCGAAGGTCGGGCGGCTGGGCAGCCAGGCGTCGAAGAAGTGCACCGGGAAGTTGCTGGCGATCCCGCCGTCGGAGAACCAGTGCCGGATGGGCCCGGCGCCGCCGGACCCCTGTACCCACAGCGGAACAGCGCAGATCAACACGGGGAAGCTCAGACTCATCCGGGTGGCGACGATGACCGGCAGGTCCCGGGCCGGGAAGGTGCGCAGGTCGGTGGGCGCGCCCGGCACCGGAACCGTCGTCACCGGGGCGCTGACCCGCTCCAGATGCCTGAGCACCTCGAGCGGGAACAGGCGGGCGAACTCGGTCGGCGAGTAGAGGAACGCCTCGCCGACAAACGGCAGGTTCAGCGGACGAGCCGCGCTGACGTCCGTGGTCATCATCTCAAGGACGATCTTCTCGTTCGCCCGGCGCGGATGGCCAAGGTCGGCGAAGGTCAGCGGGGCGTCGCCGACGTCGTGGCCGGCACACGTCTGGATCTGCCGGTGCAGCCATTGCGTCAGCGCCTCCGGGCCGTCCTCCGCGGCCGGCATGCCGGAACAGGCACCGTAGAAGGCCGCGGGTAGGCCGCGCGCGGTCCACAGCACCCTGGCCAGGATCGCTCCGACCAGGCCGAGCAGCGCGGTGACGACGACGCCCGGTACGAGCAGCGGCCAGCCATACCAGCGCTGATCGCCCAGCCTGCCGCCGAACCCATACAGGACACCGAGAAGGCCGCCGAATGCGATCCCGGCCGCCACCAGCATCGGCAGCCAGAAGTAACGCGCCGCCCACACCAGCGCGACCCGGACGCGGCCTAGCCACGACCCGCCGACGCTCTGTAGGCCGAACACCAGGCAGAACAACCAGCTGGTCCCCCGACTCGGTTGGAAAAGACCCTCCAGCACGCCCGGCCCGGCGATCTGCTCGCTCGCCGCCGTCAACGCACCGAACCCGCCGGGCCGGCCCGGATCGCGGCGCTGCTGGTATTCGCCGTACTGCGCGGCGGCGGTCAGTGCCGCCCCGATGGCGCCCGCCGACGCGCCGCCAATGCTGTGGAAGTCGTACCTGTTGTGCAGCTCGGCGACCGCCCGGGGATACACGATCCCGCTGGTGATCCCACCTTTCATGATCAGATCACACTGCTCCCGCGAGCCGAGGGCGCCCGGGTTCGCACCAGAGCCCTGGCCCGAACCTGGGAGCGGACTCGAATCAGGGCCTTGGCCCTGACCCTGGCCCGGGAGCGGGCTCGGACCAGGGCCAAGGCCTGGGCCCGAGCCGCCGTCGGGTGTTCCCCCGCCAGGGCTCGCTGGATCGTCCGCACGGGTGCTCGGTGCGCTCATCGCGGCCTCCCCGACCGCCGGCAGGCCGCCTCCCGGCCCACGATCGACGATCACTACCCAAGCTAGCGTGCCGCCACCCACCGGTCTTCCGGGGCGTCGCACCGCGGCGGGCGCCCGTGGCGTCGGCTGTGGCACCTGAGCAAGCCCATGGGCTTCTTCATCCGACACGCTTTCACTGGCCGATGAGTGACCGTGTCGGTTGAGCGTGTTCATAGACGTGCTGATCCGACACGGTCTGGGTTGGCAGGGGCAGCGCGGTCGGGGGGACACCGCGGGCTGGCACGGACCGGGGCAGGCCAGGACACCGGGAACCCAGTTCGGCGCCGCTGCGGCCAGCTCAGCCGCACCCGCTCAACTACTCTCCGTACCCCTACTCGGTGGGTCCCGCGGCGCGGCGCCCGGACGCTATGAGGCGAGCGTGAGGACGCCGCGGGCCAGATCGCCGTGCTCCAGATCCTCGATCGCGCGGTGGAAGTCGGCGACGGGGTAGGTGCGGGTGACCAGCTCGTCCAGCAGCAGCCGGCCGCCCCGGTACAGGTCGACGTACTGGCGGATGTCGGCCTGTGGCCGCGACGAGCCGTACCGGCAGCCCATGATCGACTTGTCGAGGTAGAGGTCGAACGGCGAGAACGTCGACTGCGTGTCCGCCGGCGCCACCCCGAGCAGGACGGCCGTGCCGCCCCAGCCGAGCGAGCCGATCGCCGCCTGGATCAGCGCCGGGTGGCCGACGCACTCGAAGACGTAGTCGTAGCCGAGCGGCGCCGCATCCTCGACGGCGGCCTTCGCCGCGACCGCCGTGTCCTGGCCCGCGGGGTTGACGAAGTCGGTCGCGCCGAACAGCCGCGCGGCCTGCTCCTTCGCCGGGTTCACGTCCACCGCGACGATGCGCGCCGCGCCGGCGATCCGCGCGCCCTGGATCACGTTGAGCCCGATGCCGCCGACCCCGAGCACGGCGACCGTCGACCCCGGTTCCACCTTCGCCCGCCGCAGCACGGCGCCGACGCCGGTGACCACCCCGCATCCGACCAGCGCCGCCGACGTCAGCGGCACATCGGCCGGGATCGGCACGCACTGGTTGGCCTTCACCACCACCTGCTCGGCGAAGCAGGAGATGTTGGCGAAGTTGTAGGCCGGTTCGCCGCGCCAGGTGAACGGCTGGGGCCGCAGGCCGAAGGTCGACCGGCACATCGTCGGCCGGCCGGCGTCGCAGTGCTCGCAGGCCCCGCAGTTGCCGAGCGTCGAGAGCACCACGTGGTCACCGGGTCGCACGTTGCCGACCGAGTCGCCGACCGCCTCGACGACCCCGGCGCCCTCGTGCCCGAGCACGACCGGCACCGGAAAGGGAATCGTTCCGTTGACCACCGACAGATCGCTGTGGCATAAGCCCGCCGCGGCGATGTTCACCAGCACCTCGCCGGGCCCCGGGCCGCGTACCGCCAGATCGTCGACCAGCTCGGCCTTCTGGCCGTCCCACACAACACCCCTCATCGTGCGCCCCTCTCCTGGAACTTGGATCAGCTGGTGAACGTGGTTCAGCCGGGCCAGACGACGCTCTGCAGCTCGCTGTAGGCGTGCAGCGCGAACACGCCGCAGTCGCGGCCGACGCCGCTGTGCTTGAAGCCGCCGAACGGCGTCTCGTGGTTGCGGGCGACGGTGTTGACGCCGACGTTGCCGGTGCGCAGCCGGGTGGCGACCCGGTAGGCGCGCGCGGTGTCCCGGGAGAAGACGTAGTCGTACAGGCCGAACGGCGTGCCGTTCGCGATCGCGAGCGCCTCGTCCTCGTCGTCGAAGGGGAGCACGACGACCACCGGGCCGAAGAACTCCTCCTGGGCGACGGTCATGTCGGGCCGGACGCCGGTCAGCAGCGTCGGCTGCGCGTAGAAGCCGCGTTCCATCGCGGGACGCTCGCCGCCGACGGCGACGGTCGCGCCGGCGGCGACCCCATCGGCCACCAGTTCCTCGACGCGGGTGCGCTGTGCGGCCGAGATCAGCGGACCGACGACGGTGGACGGCTCCATCGGGTCGCCCACCTTGCAGAACCCCGCGTAGGCGACCAGCTTCTCGACGAGCTGGTCGTGGACCGAGCGGTGGACGAGGGCCCTGGTCGGCGCGGTGCAGATCTGGCCGGAGTGGAAGGCCCAGGCGCTGCCGATGCCGGCGGCGGCCTTGTCGAGGTCGGCGTCCTCGAACACGATCGCGGCGCCCTTGCCACCGAGCTCCATGAGCTGGCGCTTGATGTCGCGGCCGGCGGCCTCGCCGATCCGGCGGCCGACGGCGGTGCTGCCGGTGAAGCTGACCATGTCGACGTTCGGGGAGGCGACGAGGGCGGCGCCGGTGTCGGGGGTCGAGCCGGTGACGACGTTGATGACGCCCGCGGGGACGCCGGCCTCGTGGGCGATCTCGGCGAACCGCAGCACCTGCAGCGGGTCCTGCGGAGCCGGCTTGATGACGACCGTGTTGCCCATCGCCAGCGCCGGCGCGACCTTGCCGGCCATGTTCACCAGCGGGAAGTTGTACGGGGTGATGCAGGCGACGACGCCGACCGGCGCGCGGCGGGCCACCGCGCCGACCAGCCCGCCCGGGGCCAGCGGGGTCGCGTCGATGGCCTGCGGCGGGAGCGGCACGAGCGCCGACTCCAGGGCGTGGCGCGCGTAGCGCTGGAACCGCTCGACCGCGACCGGGACCTGCATCGTGGACGCGACCCGCATGGTCGCGCCGGTCTCGGCCTGTACCAGCGGCACGAGGTCGTCGTTGTACTTGGTGAGCAGGTCGCCGATCCGGGCGAGCACCTCGGAGCGGTGCGCCTGGCTCGCCGACGCCCAGCCGTCGAAGGCGGCCCTGGCGGCGGCGGCCGCGTCCTCGGCCTGGGCGGCGCTCGCCTCGGGTGCCTCGCCGACTAACTGCTCGGTGGCCGGGTTGATGACGCCGTAATGGCCGCCGGCCGGTTCCACCCACTCGCCGCCCACGTAGATCCGGCTGCTCGGGACGCCCATGGCGTGTCCCCCCTTGTGCTCGGGGTGAGCCGACGGCCGCGCGTGCTCGGCAAGCCTGGTCGCGCGGCGGGCGGCCCTTGGTCCTCATGCTCCTGACGGCCCGCTGCCTGGTGTCCCTTGGCCGGTACGCGTCCAGAGTTGCGGGCTGACGGTTTCTGACGGTACGTCAGGCCCGCTTGCGCGGCAGCCCGTCGCGGCTAGAGTGTAGAACAGGTTCTAGTCTGAAGCCGACCGGTCGAAGCACGCGATCGGCGGAAGGCTGTTCGCGCGCGGAGCGCGCTCCCAGGCTCCCGCGTGATGTTGCTCCGGGGCCGAGCTCCGGACCCACGTCCAGGGGCTTCGCCCCCAAACCCCGATGGGCGGGGCGCGCGGACACCGCGCCGACGCCTGCCCACGCACCAGACACCAGACACCACGCGAAGGGTGGCCGCGCTCATGGAGTTCGGGATCTTCAACTCGCTCTACCTGCCGAAGCGGCTGTCCGAGGCGGACCCGGTGGGCGCGGAGCACAGCCGGCTGATGGACGAGGTCACCTGGACGCAGGCGGCGGACCGTTCCGGCTTCAAGTACACGTGGGCGACGGAGCACCATTTCCTGGAGGAGTACTCACACCTGTCGGCGAACGAGGTCTTCCTCGCCTACGTCGCCGGCACGACCAGCAACATCCACATCGGCAGCGGCATCATGAACATCACGCCACCGGTCAACCACCCGGCGCGGATCGCCGAGCGCGCCGCGATGCTCGACCACCTCTCCGGCGGCCGCTTCGAGCTGGGCATGGGCCGTGGTTCCTCGAGCACCGAACAGCAGGGCTTCGGCATCGAGGACCCGGCACTGACGAAGCTGATGTTCGACGAGGTCGTCGCCGAGCTGCCGAAGATGTGGAAGGACGAGCCCTACTCCCACGAGGGCCGGTTCTTCACGATGCCCGAACGCAATGTGCTGCCGAAGCCCTTCACCAAGCCGCACCCCCCGCTCTGGGTCGCGGCCGGCAACCCCAGCACGTTCGAGAAGGCCGCCCGGATGGGCCTGGGCGTGCTCTGCTTCGCGAACAGCTCGCCCGATGAGCTGGCCCCGCTCATCGAGCTCTACAAGAAGAACATCGACAAGGCTGAGCCCGTCGGCGGCTACATCAACAACAACATCATGGTCACCAGCCAGATGCTGTGCCTGGAGGACGGCGCCCGGGCCAGGCAGATCGCCACCGACATCACCATGAGTTATCAGCACACCCTGGTCTACCGGTACCTCGACACCTTCCCGAAGCCCGACTGGGTGCCCGCCTGGCCGGCGACGCTGCCCGAGCCGACCGTCGAGGTCCTCGAGCTGGGCGTGCGCGCCGGCACGATCCTCATCGGCGACCCGGACGAGTGCGAGCGCGCCGTCCAGACCTACGTCAACGTCGGCGCCGACCAGCTCACCTTCGGCATGCTGTCGACCACCATGCCGATCGACGTCGCCGTCGAGGCGGTGGAGACGTTCGGCCGCCATGTCCTGCCGAAGTTCGACACCGACCCGGTTCACAGCACCACCCGCCAGCGCGAGGCCCAGCTCGGCGCCTAGGCCGGCCCGGTCTCGGTCGCGCCTCGGTCGGGTCTCGGTCGGCCGGTCGGGACAGGGCGAGGCCCCGCGTCAGCGGACGCGGGGCCTCGTGGTGTGGCGGGACCTGGGTGGTGGCAGGCCGGCCCCGATCCGCGCGGCGGGTGGGGTCGGCGGCTGCTCGCCCAGGCCTGGTGGAGCTCAGATTCGCTTGCCCCAGCAGGCCTTGGAGGCGTACCAGGGGTTGGTGCCCTGCTGGTTGTAGAGCTTCATGGCCTTGGCCCACTGTTCGCTGGTGGAGGCGTTCTGGGGGAGGCCTGAGCCGCCGAGTCCGTGCCAGGTGGAGGGCAGGAACTGGAAGAGGCCTCCGGCGCCGATGGAGTTGACCGCGCGGGGGTTGCCGCCGGATTCGCACGGGATCACGGCGGACAGGAACCGCTGGGCCGAGGCAGGGTGGCTGGCCGCGTGRGCGGGCGCTGTGACGGCGATGCCGGTGCCGACGGCGGCGGCCAGGGCCGGGCCGAGGACGAGCGCGCGGACGCGGTTGGAGATGCCACGACGAGCCAAGAGTCTTCTGGTCCTTTCCCACGCCTACGAAG
>NZ_MBLN01000018.1:0-7274 GCF_001854645.1 Pseudofrankia sp. EUN1h
CGGCGATCTGGCACAACAACAAGACCGCCGCGCCCGTCACCCGCTCCCTGATCGCCTACGACCACTGACCAGAGATCGGAATTACTCGTCTAGGCCCGGGTGCGCGGGAAACGGATCAGCCGGCCGGGGTGGTGGGCGCGTGGTCGGCGGCGCGGGTAAGGGCGCCGCCGAGCTGGCGGGCCTCGTCGGGGTCGAGGCGCAGGAGGACGACGAAGCCGTGGCCGTCGGTCTGGACGCGCACGTTGATCGTGATGTCGGTTTGAGAGAGGGTGGCGGGCTCGTCGTCGAGCGACATGGGCGCCGCCGGTGTGCTGCCGTGGGCCGCAGCGGTGGCGGGTTCGGCAGGGTGCTGGCGGAGTTGGTAAAGGCGGGGCCGAGGGCTGACGAGGCGGACCAGGCCGATGGTGGTGAGGCGGTCGAGGGCGGTAGTGACGGCGCCGATGGAGCGACGGAGTTCCCGTGCGACGTCGGGCGCGGAGACGACCGTGTGGGGGTGGGCGCGCAACAGCTCGAGAATCTGTGCGGGGAGCTGGCCAGGTCGCAGCCGTGGGCTGCCGTCCCCGTTGGCCGGGGTCTCCTGGACGGGGCGGATCCCGACCTGGGTGCCGGTGGGGATTATGGCGAGCGGGCGAAGCATCAGGGGCCGGCGAGTCGGGTTGTTGGGGACGTCCACAGTTGGCTGGTCGTGCGGATGTGTGCCGTCGGGCGGCGGTTCCACGGGGTGTGGGGCGCATTGGTAGAGCCGGGGGCGAGGACAGACGAGATGGACCGCGCCGGCCTTGGTGAGGCGGTCAAGGGCGGGGCCGACTGCGCCGGTCGAGCGAACAATCTCGCGGGCGACGTCGGCGACCGAGAAGGCCGCGGTAGGGCGGGCACGCAACAGTTCAAGAACCTGTCCGGCGAGCTGGCCAGGTCGCAGCCGTGGGCTGCCGTCCCCGTTGGCCGGGGTCTCCTGGACGGGGCGGATCCCGACCTGGATATCGGTGGGGATCATGGCGAGCGGTCGGGGGGTCGGGGTCCGTGGCCGGCGGCCTGGGGTTTCGGGAGTGCGCATGGGCGGCTGATCTCCTGGAAATGTGGCTGCTCGTAGGTGGCTCGGCCGGCGTTGTGGCGGGCGCGCGGCGGGAGAGGATCAGCCAGCCTGGGTGGTGGGTGGGTGGTCGGCGGCGCGGGTGAGGGCGGCGGCGAGCTGGCGGGCCTCGTCGGGGTCGAGGTAGGTCGCGGCGACGGTGTGCGTCCACGTCGCGTCGAGCCGCAGCAGGATCACCGGTCCGGCGTCTCCGGCGTCGCCGGTGTCGGGCCGGATTGTGATCTTGCTGTCGGCGTGGGTGGTGGTGGTCAGGGTTGCGGCGTGGGCGCCGTGGTCGAACAGCGGCATCACAGGGCTTCCTTCACCGGGTGCGGGCAGGCAGGCGGCGGCCCGAGCAGCCGGGCGGGCGGCACGGGTGGTGCCGCCCGCCCGGCCCGGCGCGCCGCCGCGCGGGGATGCATTTAGGCGGTAGCGGCGGGGGCGGTGGTGTTCGCGGCGCCATCGAGGTGCTGGTAGCGGCGGGGCTTGTCGGAGACCTGGGTGACGGCGCCGTGGCCGGCGAGGCTGGCTAGGGCGTTGGCGACCGCGCCCGAGGACCGGACAAGTTCGCGGGCGATCTCACCGGGGGTGAACGCGACGTCATCGTTGGCGCGTAGGTAATCCAGGACCTGTCCGGCCAGCTGGCCCGGCCGCATCCGGGCGGAGCCGTTGCCGTTGACGCGCTGCTCGGCCGGCCCGGTGGCCGGGGGCTGGGCGGCCCGCGCCCGGGAACGGGGCGCGGCGGGGGCGGCGCCGGTGCCGGTGCGGATCGGGCAGGCCGCCAGCGGGCACGTCAACGCCGCACACACCGCCACCGGGCCCTGCACAGGTATGCCCGCCACGGTGACGTCGCCGGTCGGGGGCGGGCTCTGCTCGCCGGCCGCCTCGTCCGGGTCCGCGCTGCTGGGAAGGCCCGGCTCAGCCCTGTCGGGCTCAGCCTCGGTTGCCATGTCGGGCTGCGCGTCGGCGTCCGGGCTGGCGGGTGGCTGCGGGGCCGCCGTGCCCAGCGCAGGCTCGCTGTCGGTGTCGGCGAGCGGCTCGTCGGAGGTCGTGTCGTCCGAGCCGTCCGGTGCGGCGGTGTCGCCCGGCGCGGCCTCATCGGGTGCGGTGTCCGGGTCGGTCGGGTCGGGGGTCGTGGCGGGCGCGGTGGCGCCGTCCGGGTCGCCGGTAGCGTCAGCAGCGGGGTCGGCGGGGTCGGCGCCGGCCGGGGTGCCGGGCGTGATGGCGGCCCAGCGGGCGGCGGGGCGGCCGGGCCCGGTGGCGTCCAGTCCGGCCTTGCCAGCCCTGCCGATCTTGGCGAGGCGGTCCAGGGACGTGGACGCGGTCGCCCGCGACACCCCGGCCTGGGTGGCTAGCTGCCTGACGGTCAGCGGCCCGTCGGCGGTCGTGAGGATCTCCAGGATGTCGGCCAGGTCATCGGGCACGGCGGCGGCGGGCGCGGGGGTGGCGTCGTGGTCGGCCATGGGGATTGTTCCCTTCACGCATGCGGCGCGGGATGAATGCACCCCGGATTTGGGGCCGTTTTCAGCAGTACCTCGCTAACCCGTCTGCAGCCAAGAAATATCTTTGGAAAACCTTTCCCGACGGTTCGCGATCGGCGGGTTTCATGACTCTTTTCGCGGTGGGATTGCTGTGCACGTTCTGATCAAGTTATGGTCCGGTCGATCGACCATTCCCACGCGCCCACGGCACACACATCGAACACCGATCGGGATTTCCGCGTCTCCGCCCGCGATGCCGGCTGGATGCGGGTCGATTCTTTTCCGTTTCCTATTTTTCTGTGAGGAGTTTCGGATGGCCTGCCATCACCACGRCCCGGCGGGTGCCGCCTCGACACCGGTCCGGTCGATCGCCGCGGTCGTCGGGTTTCTCCACGAGTCCGGGTTCCGACGCCACCCGTCGGGAGAGCGGCCGCGCTTCGTGCGTGGCGACCTCGAGATCGAGATCGGGCACGTTCTCACTGTCATCCAGTTCAAGGACTCGCCCGCTGGCGGGGTGCCGTCGATCCAGGTCGCGGACTGGATGTTGATGCTCTCGCTCGACAACCCGCTGCCCCTGCTGCGCCACGTCGTCGACCACCCCCGAGCCACCACACCCACAGTGCCGGACGCTGCCGACCTGTCGGACTCGTCGGCGGGGGCGGAGGTGGCCTGGTGATCGAGGTTGTGGTGATCCCGGCGGATCCGGCCACGCCGGCCCGAGTCGAAAGCCTCGACGCCGACAGTCCGGTCGGCTTCCAGCGGCTCGTCGGCGGGAATTTCGAGCTGGTCTATGTGGACGACGAGGTCTTTCTGTTCGTCAACGACGAAGGGCTGATCAACGGGCTGCCGATGAATCCCCGGGTGCTGCTGCTGGCCGCGTCGCTGGATCCGGACTTCACCGAGGCGGTTCTGTGTGGAGACGCGGTCGTGGTCGGGCCGGCGAGCCGGACCGGGTCCACAACCTCGGCACCGGTCTGGCTTCGGGACCTGTGCGCCGGGCCGGCCCGTTTCCAGATCGAACAGCAGGTGAAGCGCACCGGGGCCTGGATTCCGATGTCCCTCGTGATCGGAGAACCTTTCTTCGGGCTCGCACTGGTCGCCAGGATGGCGCGGCGCGCCCCCAACCGGACGGTCCGCCTCACCCGGCTCGGCCAGGAAAGCCCGCCACGGAACTCCTGATCCACAGCCTGCGCACTCGCCTGGCTGTCCGCGACGTTGCCCCGAGATTTGTTCTTCCTTCTTCGTCTCTTATCCCTGTGCGGAGGTGGTCTGTCCATGTCGACGTCCGAGGAGCGGCTGGCCCGGGTGGGGCTGGCTCTCACGGTCGGGCCATGCACGCCCGATGCCTACCGGGCGATCCGGGCCGCCGGGCCGGTCGCCGCGTGGCACGGCTACACCGCCCGCCACCCAGCCCCGGACCCGGCCGATGCCCTGCGGATCGCGCAGGAAGCGGGATGGCGGCCGATCTGCCCCGGCGATGACGAGTGGCCGACGGGCCTTTCAGGCCTCGACGTCGACGGCGAGCTTCGCGCCGGCGYGGTGCTGGCGCTGTGGGCACGCGGCCCGGCGCACCTCGCCACCGTGACCGCGCCGGGCGCGGTCGCCGTCGTCGGTTCCCGGGTGGCGAGCGGCTACGGCCTGCACGTGGCCGGCGAGCTGGGTGGCGGACTTGCCGACCGAGGCCGCACCGTGATCGCCGCTGCCGCGCACGGGATCGACACCGCCGCACTGACCGCCGCCGCCCGCGTCGCCCCAGCGGTGGTGGTGCTGGCCTCGACCGACGAGCTACACCGACACCGAGCCCTGCTGGACACCGTGGGCGAGCGTGGCGTCGTCGTTACGGCATCAGTCCCCGGCCAGCCGCTGTCCCGCCGCCGCCTCGCCGCCCGCCACCGCCTCATCGCCGGCCTGGCCAGCGGCGTCGTCCTCGTCGAGACCGCCCGAGGCGGGAAGTCACTCGCGGCGACCAGCGCCGCCACCGCGCTGGGCCGCCCGGTGATGGTCGTCCCCGGCCCGGTCACCAGCGGCGTGAGCGGCGGCTGCCACGAACTCCTGCGCACCAACAAGACGGCCCGCCTCGTCACCTGCGTCGAGCACATCTGCACCGAACTCGACACCGCTCCCACCCCCGCGTCCGTCACCGCACCGTCTCCCGGACCCCGGCCGCTCGCCCCGCCCGGCGATCGGGAAAGCCCACGCCGATGACCACCGGCGCGGCCAGGCTCTGGATACGCGGACCACCCCACGCGGGGGCACCCGCCGAGCCTTGTTCTCGGCCCATGCCCGCAGCGTGGGGACGCGAGCAGCGGTAGCCGCCGTCCCCGGCACGGCCTGCGCCTCCGGGTCTTTTCCCAGGCGGGAGCAGGCCGCCCCGGCGCGGGTGTTCACAGCACCCGCGCCGGGGCGTAGAGACCCCTACCCCTTGCAACAGCCAAGGAGAGAAGCCCCATGGGCATCGTCTCGCCCGACACCCCCGACCCGCAGCCCGTCCCCCACCTTCCCCTCGACGACCGCAAGCGAGTCACCGTCCGCCCCGCCGGTCTGGACGCGGTGGAGGTGACGGTCCGCCCAGGCGCCAACCGCATCGACCTCATCGAAGCGCTGCTCTGGCTCGCCAACGACCTGTTCTTCGAGGAGCACTACGGGGACGTCGAACCGGTCCTGGTCTTCCGCCGTAACCCGACCGGCGCAGCGGCACCGGCCGGCACGCCGGTCCCCGCCAGGCCGGCGCCTACCCAGGACCATCACGTCCCGGCACCGAGCCCGGATGAGATGCCAGGTCCAGGCGCGCCGCGCGCCGGGGCCTCGGTAGCCGCCTGCTGATCGCCGCGGCTTTTCTCCGCACAAGACAGGGGCGGGCCCCGACGGGAAGTCTCCCGTCGGGGCCCGCCCCTGTTCTTCTCTGGTGTCGAGCTGCGCCGCCAAGGCCAGCCGGATCGGGGTGTCTTAGCTGGTTGGGAAAGGGTCAGGCAGGGTGTGGGGCCAGTGGTCCATCCGGTAGGTGCCGCCGTCGTCGACGATGACCTCGTCGGCGGGGTCGCAGCGCTGGCCATCGGCCATGCCGACCACGGCGAGGGTGACCGTCGGCGTCGGCCTGCCGGGACGGACGGTGCGCGGGCCGCGCCGGTCGAGCACCAGCAGGGTCCGGTGACGTCGGTCGGCGGCGCCAGCGGCGTCGGTCGCGTCGATCACCGCCCCGGCGGGAAGCGCGGCCAGCGGCAGCCGGGTGCCCTCGGGCACGGTCGCCGCCGGGTAGCGATGGCGCGGCTCGGCCACCTGGTGGCGGCTGCCGGCGGGGTAGGTAAACGCGCCGAGGAAGCCGTCGCCGGTGCGGAAGTCGAGGACGGCGGCGTAGTCGTTGTAGTAGCGGACGACGAGCGCGGTGATCCGTCGACCGACGTCCCGCACAATCTTGCTGATCTTGTCGCGGTCGTTCCAGATCTGCCAGGCGGTCGCGGCGTCCCCGGCCCGGTAGGCGGTCCAGTGCACCCCGCTGTGGCAACGGTAGGACCGACGGTGCGGCCCGTCGTCGTGGTAGTAGACGGCCCACCGGCCCTCGGCGACGTCGAAGCGGGGACCGTCGCCGTACGGCACGAGCCTCGCCTGCCGGTCTACACCGCGCAGGGCGGCCGTGGGGTAGATGGTCGGACCGTCGGGCCAAGCGATCGTGACGGTGTCGTCGAGCGGCAGGTACTCGACGGCCCGCCYGGCGACATGATCACCGTGGCGAATCGCCAGCTGGTCGAGCCTCATCGCGATTTCTCCTTCTGCGCGCCCGGGCGGTGGCCTGTGCCGCCGCCCGGAGGCGGGATTCGGGGTCAGGTGTTGGTGGACAGAGCGAGCGCGGTGCGGAAGGCGGGATCGGTGGCGGGCACGGTGTCGAGCGGGGGTGGCTGGTAGCGGCACAGCAGCCGGGCGACGGTGTGCTCATGCAGGCCGACGGTGGCGGTCAGCTGCCACCGGTGGCCGGCCCGGGCGCCGGCGCCGCGCAGCCCGGCGAGCCGCTGTACGAGGTGGTCGAAGGCGAGTTCGACGGCGAACGCGGCGTTCGGGAGCAGGATGTCGCGGTGCGGCCCGACGTCGGGGTGGTCGCTGTCGGTGTAGTTGGCGGTGTAGGCGCCGCCCCGGTCGAGGACGTCCTTGTAGAGCGGGGTGGACCGGCCGGGGGTGTCGGATGGTGGCGGGAGGTAGGCGAGTTCCAGCCAGAGCACCGGCACGAAATCATCGATCGTGATCGCGGCGGACACGTGCGTGGCGGACAGTTGGCCGTCGGTCAGCTCCAGCAGCTCGACGACCTTGTCGAAGGGGCGGCGGGCCTCTCCGACCGCGTCGACGACGCAGCCCAGTCCGCCCTTGCCACCGTCTGGCTGACCGTCGCGGTAACGCACGACCGTGAAGCGGCTGACCGTCTCGCCTACGACGGGCGGGACGTAAGGCTCGGATGTCATGGTGGCCTTCCTTTCAAGGGGTGTGATCGGCGCAGGGCGACGACGCGCCGCTGCAGCGCAGACATATGGGCGGGGTGGGGTCCCGTGGGCCCGCCTGCCCGGCCCGTGGTGGCCGGGCAGGCGGGTCCTGTGGGGGTTAGTAGCCCGTGCGCCTGACGGCGCACCCTGATCGGGTGAAAACTGTCTGTGGATCGTCTGGCTGACGTCGTGCCGCCTTGGCGCGTTCCGGAGCCCGTGGGTTAGTAGGACGCTGGGGATCTGATCGACAGGCACCCG
>NZ_MBLN01000019.1:0-6293 GCF_001854645.1 Pseudofrankia sp. EUN1h
TGGGTGCAGCGGTTCACTCCGTTGCTGATCGACGCCGCCCGGCCGTGCCGCCACAGCCCGGCCGACAGATGGTTCACCGATGAGACGTATGTAAAGGTCGCCAGCCGCTGGACGTACCTGTACCGGGCGATCGACCAGTTCGGCCGGGTCATCGACGTCCTCGCCTCCGAGAAACGGGATCTCGCCGCGGCCCGCCGGTTCTTCACCCGGGCGCTGTCCCACGGCCGACGCCCAGTCGAGGTGACCACCGATCGGGCCCCGGCCTACCCACGGGTCCTCGACGAACAGGTGCCCGCCGCCCACCACGTCGACGCCCGGTACGCGAACAACCCGATCGAGGCCGATCATGGCCGATTGAAGGCGCGGCTGCGGCCGATGCGCGGCCTCAAACGGCTGAGCTCCGCCCAGGTGATCGGCTCCGGGCATGCCTTCGTGCAGAACGTTCGCCGCGGCCACTACGAACTCGCCACCGACACCGAACCCCACCAGCGGCTCGCGGCAGCCTTCACCGAACTCGCCCAGGCCATCTGACCAGGTAAACCACCGGCCCTTACCACGCCCCACGCCGGCTCAACGCAACACCGCCGGTGGCACTCCCGACAGCTTTCCGCTCCAGCCACGATCTCTGGTCAAGATGAGGCGTCTTCCGTCGCGCAGAGTCGCGAACTCTTCGATGCGAAAGTGCAGCGTGTTCATGGACGAGTTGTCTTTCCCCGAAGGCCGCGGCACCGCGGATGGTGTGCCGCGGCGCTCGTCCTCGGTCACATAGTCGCACCAGGCCCCCATTGCCACGACCACCGCATCCATGGAGATAGCATAGGCCGTCCTGGCAATCGACCACTTCCGAAAGTCGACGCCGGCGGAGCCAGGCGGCGCCTCATTCCCGGTGTCGCTCCCTGTCCGCCAGCCGACTGGTGGATCCGCACGTCGACGGGACCATCGTGCGAGCGGGCTACCCGGAAGCATCATCCACGACGCCATCGTCGATCGTTCGCCGAGCCATGCAGAATCGGGTACGTGGACTACGATCTCAACCGGCTGGGCGACCGAGAGTTCGAACATCTGTCGCAGGCGCTCGCGGTGTCCGAGCTGGGGTCGGAGGTGCACGTCTTCGGTGATGGCCCCGACGGAGGACGGGAAGCCTCGTTCGAGGGCACGTTCGATCTGCTGCGGGACAGAGTCAGCGGCGGTAGCTGGCAGGGTTACGGAGTGCTCCAGGCCAAGTATCGACGCCGGCCGGAGGGCGCGACGCGCGACGCCGGATGGTTCGTCGGCCAGGTCAGGACCGAACTCGAGAAGTGGTCGGACCCGGGATCGAACCGGGTCCGAGGAGGTCGGCGTCCCGAGTTTCTTCTGCTCACCACCAACGTAGTGCTCTCACCCGCACCAAGAAGCGGCGGGATCGACGTGGTAGATGCTCTCCTGGAGGGCTACGCACAGCGCCTCGGCCTTCGAGGATGGGAGGTGTGGCACTACGACAAACTTTGCCGCCTGATCGATGTGGCGTCTGGCGTCCGCACCGGCTACCGCCATTTTGTCACGCCTGGGGACGTCCTCTCGCGGCTCCTTGACCGCTTTCCCGAGAGTTCGCCGCCGACTCGGTCCGCGCATCCTTATCTACGCGAAGCCCACACTCCCCTGCCGGGCAGGTACCTTCCCGCACAGCTTCTCAACCCGCGCTACGGTGTCGTTCCGTTCCTCGGGCGCAGCCGCCTGTTGGGTGAGCTCGTGGAGTGGTGTGAACGCACGGACATATTCAGCGTCGCGCTCATCGTCGGACAAGGAGGCAGCGGAAAAACTCGTCTGGCGACGGAGTTGTGCTCGCACATGAGATCCAGACGCTGGGACGCCGGCATGGTCGACGCCCCGGCGTTCGCCAGAGGCCCATTGGTCGATAGTCCATCGCTGTTGGTGTTCGACTACTCGGACCAGGTGTCGGACCTTGTGAAGGAGGGCCTCGCGGCGCTGGCACATCGGCCGGCAGGACCTCCGGTCCGCGTGTTGCTTCTGGCGCGACATGCCACCGGCGCCTCCGACTCGTGGTGGTCTCGCCTCGCCGACGCGACCGACCAGACGGTCACGGAGATGGTAGACCTTCGTGTCACTCTGGAGGATCACCCTATGGACCAGGAGGAGCGGATGTTGCACGCCGAGCGCGCGACTCGGGCATTCGCTGACCACCTCGGGTCCTCTGCATACACCCCGCCCGACGTCGCCGGCGATGACTTCGCAAGCCCGCTGCTCGTTCACATGGCCGCGTTGCTCGCTGCGCAGGGCGATACCGTGAATCATCCGGCTGGCGGCCGGAGCACCCGAGAGACGGTCCTCGCTCAAATCCTTGGACGTGAGCGCAGAGCGTGGACAGCGCATCTGCCGGCGCATCGACTGGAAGATCTACATCCATCCCATGCCAATCGAGCGGTCCTTGTCGTCAGTCTCGTGACGCCGAGCCGGGCTGAGATCTTCGACCTGCTGAAGGCCTTCCCTGAATTCGCGGACCCGACTCTCCGTTCAAAGATCTCCGAATGGCTTTCTGCGGTATACCCGGATTCTTCGATAGGTCCGGATCTCCTGGCCGAGGAGCTGCACGCTCAAAGCGCCGACCTCGCAGAGGTCGTCTCGGCGATCTACCGGAGCCCTGCCTGCGGCGACAGGCATCTTGCGCGGCTCCTACAAGTGCTCGGGCGGGGGGCGGAGCGGAGGGAGCAGCCAGCCAGGGTTCTCGGCGACCTGTTCGCCGACCATATCCAGGAGCTGGTCGACCGGGCGCTGGCCAATGCGGACGGTGAACTCGCCGGCACTCTGAACGGCGCGTTGTGGATCTGTTGGCTGACATATCGCGAGCTCAATTTCATCGTAGCTGTGTCCACTACTGAGCACGCTCTTGGTCCGCACGGGGCCGGAGCCGCCGCACTGCTTGTCGGTCTCACCTACCTTCGTGCCTGCGCCACCCAGCTGCTGGCAGCCCGCGAGGGGCCGGAGATGCGTTCATACCACGTTGGGGCGCTGATCGCGCTTGGTGAAAGGTATGCGGACGCGGGCCGCTACGACGAGGCGCTCACAACTACCGAGGAAGCCGTTGTCGAGTTTACCAAACTGGATCCGAATACGACGGAGAACCTCGAACAGTGGATTCGTTTGGCTTTCCAACTATTCGGTTGCCTCAGCGTCCGCTATGCCCAGCTCGGAAGGCACGATGACGCGGTACAGGTGGGCGAGCTAGCCGACGGACTGGCCAGGGAGTTCACCCCAGAACGTGTTGCATCACCTAGTTCTCACGCCCAGCTACTGAGCTCCCTGGCTGGTAGCTATAGCGGGCTTGGCAAGCTCGACAAGGGTCTTGCGGCGGCCACCGAAGCCAAGAGTCTGTGCCAACAGTCAGGCGGCGACGATAGCGAGGAAATTCTCTCAGGTATTCTTTTCAATATCGGCTCTACGCTACGGGAATCCGGCCGCGACGCCGATGCCCTACGGCACTATCGAGAGGCGCTTTCCGGATATCGACGCCTTGCGGCCGAGGACGCCGCGGGCAAGTATCTGCCCGACCTTGCCCAGATCGAGCTCTCGATCGGCCAAACGATCCTTGAGATCGGACTGGGAAGACGTCGAGCCGGCGAGGAGGAAGCGGCGCGATCAGACTTCGCCGAGGCGCGCGTCGCGCTCGAGGAGGCGTCCGAACTATACTGGAAGCTTTCGCTGCAACTCCCCGACCGGTTCAACCCCGAGTTCAACCGCGCCCTGTGCGAGCTGGCTCGCTGTCATGTTCACCTCGGCTTCCCGGTCAAGGCCGTCGATGCACTCCGTGCGGCCGCAGGCCTACTTCCGGACGTCGAATCAATCAGGAATGGCCGGCGGTACCCCTGGCTGGAGAAACAGGCGGGGCACCTGGTCGATACCCTTAGCGAGCTCGGACTGGAATGCGACGACGTCCGCAGCGTCGCGCGCGACGTGCTGGAGCTCCTACGCGGCGCGGAAGCGGCATCGCCGGGCATTTTACTTCACCCACTTGCCCGATCCCTGCACCAGGTCGCCTACTTCGATGCGCTTGGGGGAGATGACGGGGCGATCCTTCTACTGGACGAGGCGTCGGCGACGTGGTCGGATCTCGTGTCACAGCTAGAAGACACGCCTGGTCCGGGACATGTCCGTGGAAGGTCGTCAGAGCAGGCACCCGTGAGTCGCGACGCGATCATGATGTCGTGGACTCGGACGCTCAGCAGCCTTACGTCGCTCTACAACACGGCCGGCCACTACAGTGCAGCCAGGGCCTATACCCGAAAGACGGTCGAAATCTGGCGCGAGCTAGCGAGTATTGACGGAGAGCATCGAGAATCCCTCGCGAGGTCCCTGGTCCAACTAGGGTATCTCGCTGAGTTGATCTTCATGGGAGCTGGCGTCCCCGCCTGCCGCGAGGCGCTCACCCATCTGCGTGCCTACTGTGCGGATCATCCGGACAGGGCCGCCAATACTGTTGGGGTTTTCCGCTCCATAGGGGATCTCTTTCAGATGTCCGGGCTGACGGCAGAAGTCGCCACGACCGCGGCGGACGTGCGACGTCTCGGCGACCCCGCAGAGGTACTCGGGGCGTCCATGAGATCCGACCGGGATCGCTGACAGGATGCGACCGCAGCGCTGCGTCCTCGTCAGCACAGCGACCGCCGCCCGCTGCCCCAGYGACCGCAGGCAGGCGGCCAGGTTGGTCGCCGAGGCCAGGGCAGGTATCCCCCCGTGTACCTGCTGTCATCCCGTGGCATGGCGGGTCAGGCTGGTGGGACGACACCGCGAACCCCGCGCTACGCCCGCCGACCTCGAGGCGTGGTGCCGGTCCACCCTGGCCCACGACAAGGTCCCCACCCACTGGCACCTCGTCGCCGACGCCCGCCCGCGCACCGCCACCGGCAAGCTCCTCAATCGCGAGATCCRCGAGCTGGTCGCGGTGGCGGAGCCCGGGAATCGCTGATCAGCAGTTGGTGAAGTACCAGTGGAAGAGGGCGCCCTTGATGCCCGTGGTCGGGGGCACGATGTCGCTGAGCAGCCACTCCTCGAAGGGCTCGATGAGCGCGCAGGTCATGGGCTTGGCGATCGCGGTGCCGGTCGTGCCGACGATGGTCACCGTGGTGATGCCGGTGGTGAGTACGGCCGCGGTGGCCGCCGCAAGCAGTCGTCGCTTCATGGTTCCTCCCTCGTCCTGTCTCGCCTTCTCGCGAGACCGCTGGAACCAGATCACCTCGCCGCCGTGTGAAGAACCGTGTTGTAGCGTGCCAGAACTCGATTCGGGTGCCTGGCCTGCGGTTTCGTTGTTCGGTCAGGCGGCTCGGTGGTATTCGTTGATCACGCTGCCGAGGATCTTGCGGCGACGGATCGGGCCGTCGAGGGGGGTGACGGCGGCCGGGTCGTGGTTCGGTGGGCGCTGGTCGCGCCCTTGGTGGGGCCGATGATCGTCGAAGTGGCGGGTGTACTCGTCGAGCACCGCGGCGGCGTGGCGCTCGCCGTACAGGATGATCCTGTCAGTGCACTCCTCGCGCACAGAGCGGATGAACCGCTCCGCGTAGCAGTTCGCCTGTGGTGTCCGTGGCGGCGTGCGCACGACCTGCACGCCCTCGGAGGCGAACACGTCGTCGAACGCCTGGGGGAATTTCGTGTCCCGATCGCGGATGAGGAACCGGAAGCGGCCGAGGCGTCCGTCCAGGTCCATGGCGAGGTGGCGGGCGGTGTTGCGTTGAGCCGGCGTGGGGCGTGGTAAGGGCCGGTGGTTTACCTGGTCAGATGGCCTGGGCGAGTTCGGTGAAGGCTGCCGCGAGCCGCTGGTGGGGTTCGGTGTCGGTGGCGAGTTCGTAGTGGCCGCGGCGAACGTTCTGCACGAAGGCATGCCCGGAGCCGATCACCTGGGCGGAGCTCAGCCGTTTGAGGCCGCGCATCGGCCGCAGCCGCGCCTTCAATCGRCCATGATCGGCCTCGATCGGGTTGTTCGCGTACCGGGCGTCGACGTGGTGGGCGGCGGGCACCTGTTCGTCGAGGACCCGTGGGTAGGCCGGGGCCCGATCGGTGGTCACCTCGACTGGGCGTCGGCCGTGGGACAGCGCCCGGGTGAAGAACCGGCGGGCCGCGGCGAGATCCCGTTTCTCGGAGGCGAGGACGTCGATGACCCGGCCGAACTGGTCGATCGCCCGGTACAGGTACGTCCAGCGGCTGGCGACCTTTACATACGTCTCATCGGTGAACCATCTGTCGGCCGGGCTGTGGCGGCACGGCCGGGCGGCGTCGATCAGCAACGGAGTGAACCGCTGCACCCA
>NZ_MBLN01000020.1:0-5904 GCF_001854645.1 Pseudofrankia sp. EUN1h
AAGGCTGGATGACGGGAGCCGGATGAGGCGAGAGTCTCACGTCCGGATCTACGAGCGCCGAGGGGTGAGACTCCCCTCGGCGACTCACCCAGCGTCGCCACAGTTCGCAGGAGCTGATCGTCTCGGCGGTGTGGCGCGGGTTGAGATGGACGGCGGCCAGGCAGTGGCGGATGGAGTGGGCCGTGGGCCGCAGCGGTGGTCCGGGGATCAGCCAGTGGCCCCGCTCTCGCTGGTCCTCTGGTCTTTTCCCAGGTGGCGAGCTGTTCCGGCTCGGGGTCCTGGTCGGGGTCGGGGAAGGCGGCGCGTTGGACGGCGAGGAACGCGGTGGCGAGCATGCAGGCGGTGACGTGCCGGTGCCACGGAGTCCACTTGCGCATCTGGTAGGAGTCGAGGCCGACGAGCCGTTTGTTGATCTCATTGTCCTCCTCGATCTGCCAGCGGCCCGCACAGGCGCTGGCGCCCATCCCCTCCTGCTCCCGGTGCCGCGCACGACGCGGGACACGGGGCGGGACAGGGCGCAGAGCAGAGGCAGAACACAAGGTGAGGGCACGGAATTCGCGCGAAGTCAAAAAACAGGATCAGAAATTGACACGGCGCTTGGCGCCATGCCCACGGGGCGCACTAAACCGTCGGTCCGCTCACATCTTCAAGAATTGACAGAGCACTTGGCGGCATGCCCTCGGGGGCGCCGGAAAATCGCCGACCGTTACCGGCCGCCCGGGAATTGACACACGCCCGATGGTTGTCTACGGTCCGCTCGTCAGCTTTTCCAGACCGCGTCCGAAGGTCTTCATGACTACATCCACGTTGCCGAAGTCCAGGCAGCAGTTGATTCTTGCCGTTCTCATGGTGTGTTCACTGCTGATCTGGCTGGACAACACTGTCCTGAGCACCACCCTGGAGACCCTCGCGGACCCGGTCCGTGGGCTGACTGCCGGGGGCGCGCCGGAGCCCGCGCGGGACGGCGGCCCGACCGCGGACGAGACGGCCCCCCGGGCTGGGGCCGAGGACCTGACCGCCCGCGAGGGCGCCGACGTGGGCACCCGCTGACGCCATGGGAACCAGGCAGAAACCCCCCGAGGCGCGGTCGGACAGTCAGGCCACATACCTGCCCGACCGGCACATGTTCGCCCTGTGGACCTGGTCCGACGGCACCGTGGGGGCGGCCCCGGCGGTCGGTGACGTCGAGACCGCTCCCCTGGTTGTGCCGACGCCGGACCTCGGCAGGCTCAAGGTGTCCGACGTCGATTGCGTGCTGATCGAGCCGGACCGGCTCGTGGCCGTGCCCCTCGACTCGCCCGGCCGGTCGGTGGACGTCTGGCGGTCGTGGATCGCGGGCAGCGAGTCGGCTCTGCCGATCGCCGCGCACGCGGTCCCCGACGCCACGGGTGTCGCCGTCACGACGGCGGAACACGCGGGCGGCGTCTTCCGCCGCACCACCTCGGTGGAGGCCGAGATGCGCGCGGCGCTCACCGCCAAGCTGCGCCCGTATCAGGTGCGCGGGGTGAGCTGGCTGCGCGAGACCATCGAGACGCACGGCGGCGCGGTGCTGGCCGACGAGATGGGACTCGGCAAGACCCTACAGACCATCGGCTGTGTCGCCGGACGGGCCGAGAGGGGCCGCAACTGGTGGTCTGTCCCACGTCGTTGGTGGGGAACTGGGCACACGAGATCGCGCGGTTCGCACCTGGCCTGCGGGCTACGATCTGGCGCGGCGGGCCGCTACCCGAGGTGGACAACGGCACGGTGGTGCTCACCGGCTACCCCACGCTGCGCACGCACAGCCCGGCCCTGGCGGGGATCCAGTGGAGCACCGTGGTCTTCGACGAGGCGCAGAGCCTGAAGAACCCCCGTACGCAGGTGTCGAAGGCCGCGCGCACCATCGCGGCCGACGCGCGGATCGCCCTGACCGGGACGCCCGTCGAGAATCACCTCGACGAGCTGTGGGCCCTGCTCAATCTGGTCGCACCGTACCTGTTCGGGAACCGGACGCAGTTCCGCCGTCGCTTCGTGCGGCCGATCTCGGACGGCTCCCTGGCCGCTTCCGCCCGGCTGCGCGGGGCCATCGAGCCGGTCGTGCTGATGCGGAAGAAGTCCCAGGTCGCGAGGTCGCTCCCGCCCAAGATCCACGCGGATCTCATCTGCGACCTCACCGAGGAGCAGGAGCGGCTGTACGACCGGCTGCTGGAGCAGGTCATCGACGACGGCTTCGGCGGTGGCACCCAGCGGCAGACCAAGGTGCTTGCGGTCCTGACCTCGCTCAAGCAGGTCTGCAACCATCCGGGCCTGATCACGGACGACTTCGGGGAGCTGTCGGGCAGGTCGGGCAAGCTCGACCTGTGCACCGACATCGTGGCCAACAACCTGGAGAACGACTCTCCGACCCTCGTCTTCACCCAGTACCGGCAGACCGGTGAGCTGCTGGTCCGGCACTTCGCCGAACAGTTCGGGGTCAGTACGCCGTTCTTCCACGGCGGCCTGAACCAGGAGCAACGGGCCGACATCGTCCGCCGGTTCCAGTCCGACGACGGTCCGAAGGTGCTCGTCCTCAGCCTGAAGGCCGGGGGCACCGGGCTCACGCTCACGCGCGCGGCCGACGTCATCCACTTCGACCGGTGGTGGAACCCGGCCGTGGAGGCCCAGGCGTCCGACCGGGTCCACCGGATCGGTCAGACCCGCACGGTCACCGTCACCACCCTGACCACCGGGACCACCGTCGAGGAGCACATCGCGGCCATGCACAACCACAAGTCCGCGCTGTCGGACATCGCCGACATGTCCAGCGTCGCCGAGCTGACCCGCCTGGACGACGACCGTCTCATCGAGGTCCTGCGCCGGAAGCGAGTCAACTGACGATGGCCGACCACGACTACGGTTACACGAAGTGGGGCATGGACTGGGTCCGGTTCGCCGAGTCGTTGCGCCAGACCCGTCTCTATCCCCAACTGCCGAGCGCGCGGCGCATGGCGCGCGACGGGAAGGTGCAGATCACGTTCGACGGCCGGACCGTGCGCGCCGTCGTGCACCGCGGCCGCGGCACCTCGGTGGTCACGATCGAGGTCGCGCCGATGTCCACGGGGGCGACGGCCGAGATCTCCCGACAGCTGAGCAGCATCCAGCCCCTGCTCACTGACGATCTGTACCGCGCGATCGCCGACGCGGGCCATCCGCCCGCACCGGTCCTCGACAGCGTCGACTGCTCCTGCCCGGCCGCCACTCCGCGGTGCGTCCATGAGCTGGCCGTCTACTACGACATGGCGCGGCGCATCGACGGCGATCCCCGCATCGCTCTCGACGTGCAGGGCTTCTTCCGCACTTCGGCGGGCGGCGGCCAGGCGCCCGCCGAGGCGACGGCGCAGCGCTGGATCGCACTCAACTCCCTTGATCCTGCCGCCTACTTCACGGTGGCCGAGTGACCCGGCCGGCCCAAGGAGGAGCGGTGCGTGCCCGCTCGGCGGGCATGCGCCCTCACCACCCTCCGAGCCCTCGCATCCTCCGGCCGTGACGGCCCCGCTCGCCCGCTCCGCCCGCGCCGTGGCACGGCCATCATCGCCTGAGGGCCCGCACGGTCGTAGAACTTCCCGGCGATATGGTCGAGGATCTCCGGATCGACGTTCTTGACCCGCTCCCCGTACATGCTTCGCACCACCGCGCGTGAGGCGTGCTGGATGTCCAGGCTCAGCCGCTCCAGTACCGAAAGTCCGGACCCCATGGAGTCCGCCCGGTAGCACGGGAGACGAGAACAATCGCGTCGACGTCCCGGTTCACGTCGGCCACGAGCCACCGCAGCACCGCGGTGACGCCCATGGACTGGGCCATGACCACGGAGACCCGGCTCGGCACCGCTTCGATCACCCGGTCGACCTACTGGGCCGCCGCGGCGGTCAACTGGTCCGCCGCGACCATCATCCACCCGCTCTCGTCCTGCCTCGAGTCGACCGGGCGATCAAGCGGACCGCACCGACGGATCCCTCCTCCATCCCAGGCGCGTAAGTGGTATAGTCGCCTTATGCCAGTTACCATGATCGGAGGGTCGGCGATGCGGCTGCCCCTGGTCGACTACACGGTGGGGGCGACGGTCGCAACGGACCTGGTCAACACCTCGCCCACAGTGCGGACTATCGAGGGCGAGGCCCTTCCGGACCCGGAYGCCCTCGCGGCCTTCCTGGCCGAGCACGGTCTCCACCGGGGCGCCGCCGGGGCGGACAGCTTCCCGCCCACGGCCGACGAGGTCCGTCGGGTGCATTTTCTGCGCCGCGAGGTGCGTGGCGTCCTGGAGACCGCGACCGAGGATCACGCGGTCGCTGGCGCGACCGTGCTACTCAGGCGGGCCGGTCTCGCCCCGACGTTGCAGCGCGACGCCGCCAACCGCTGGCAGTGGCACATCCCCACCGTGGCAGGCGCGTCGCTCGTTGACGAGCTGGCCGCACTCGTGGGTGCTGGTCTCCTTGGAGTCATCCGGACGCTCGGACACGAACGATTCCGCGCCTGCCAGGCCCCGGACTGCCGGGGAGTGTTCGTCGACATCAGCCGAGCTGGACAGCGCCGCTACTGCATGCCCGACCGGTGCGGCAACCGCCTCAACGTGGCAAACCACCGCGCCCGCCGACAGATCACGGGCATGGCGCGGTGAGCACTCCGCCCCTCGTCGGCGCATTCCAACTCCCCGACGGCTCCTGGGTCCGCGGCCGCGGCCTGCGCCGTCCGGCGCCAGACGGCGAATCGCCCGACTTCGGCCTCTATCTGGGATCCCGTCGCCTGCGCCACCGACACGACGCCACACTTCCCTGGCCGCGCACGTGGATCGACTGGCCCGATTTCCTCCTGCCCCGCGACCACGACCAAGCCGTCCGGCACATCCGGGCGCTCCACGAACAGGCACAGTCCGGCGCGGCAGTCGAGGTCGCATGCGGAGGCGGAGTCGGCCGCACCGGCACTGTCATCGCCTGCCTCGCCGTCCTGGCCGGACTGGACCCCGCCGACGCCACCGCCTGGACCCGGCAACACCACCATCCCCGAGCGGTCGAGACCCCCTGGCAGCGCCGCTGGGTCACCAGGTTCCCCCGCCGCTGATCGCTACCGGTCCTGGTGAACGAACACCGAACGATCACTCCCACAGCACCCCGGAATTCCCTCATCGTGCCGCACGGGGATCCCATCGCTTCGCGTTAGCCGAGCAATGAGCGGCAAGTCCTCCACCTCGACCACCGTCCCGAAGGACCGAACGCTGCGATCGGACTCTGGTCTGGCACACACCCAGTACGACGCCGGGCTCATATTCCTACCGCGGGAATCTCCGAAGATCGATAAATTAGTTCGGAGGGGATGCTCCTATGGATGTCAAGTGATCACTGGAAGATCGTTTGGTTCTCGTAGGGTGGTGAGGATCGCGTAGAGTTCCCGGGCGACGTAGCGCTTGAGGCAGCGGATGATCTCTTTCTTGCTCTTGCCCTCCTTGGTGCGGCGCTCGACGTAGGCACGGGTTCTCGCGTCCCAGCGCAGGCGGGAGAGCACGACCCGGTAGAGCGCGGCGTTCGCCTGGCGGTCGCCACCGCGGTTGAGTCGGTAGCGATGGGTCCGGCCTGAGGACGCGGGTAGCGGGGCGACGCCGCAGAGCATTGCGAACGCGGCCTCTGAGCGCATCCGGTCGGGGTTGGCTCCCATGGTGACGAGCAKCTGGCCGGCGGTGTCCGGGCCGACGCCTTGGACCTCGAGCAGTTTTGGGCTGATCGTGACCACGAGCCGGTTGATGACTGTGTCGAGGTCGCGGATCTCGACGGACAACCGCTGATGGCGGCGCGCAAGGCTGCGCAGTGCAAGCCGAACAGCGACCGCGGGGTCGCCGGCGTGTGCGACCGCGATGTCGGCGCTGGCGCAGACCTCCACAAGGCGCGTGGCGGTCAG
>NZ_MBLN01000021.1:0-5800 GCF_001854645.1 Pseudofrankia sp. EUN1h
ACTCAAAATCCCCATCATCGAGGGAAAGAGCACCAGCGGGGAGACCTGGACTCGCCATGACTCTACCCACCCGGAGACGGTGCGATCTTTCAGGGACTTCATTCAAAGAGTGGCCAAAGAATGCGGGCGGGTCTTCATTGTCATCGACGAGATGGACAAGATGGAAGACGGCGTGCACGCCAGCCAGTTCCTTAACGATATCAAGGGAATCTTTGGTATCGAAGGGTGCTATTTCCTGCTTTCCGTGAGCACCGACGCGCTGCTTTCCTTCAAGCGCCGCGGCATGCCCGCTCGGGATGCCATAGATAGCTCGTTTGACGATGTTATACAGCTACCCTACCTGAACTTCAGGGAGACCAGAGGCGTCATCGAGCGGAGGACTCTGGGAATACCTGTCCCGTTCATCGCACTCGCGCACGCGATGTCAGGAGGATTGGCACGCGACGCGATCAGAATGATGCGAAAAATGCCGACTATCTGGCCGGATGGCGGCAGCGAGCTCGCCGAAGTCGCGCGCTACATCGTTGCCCTTGATGTCCGCGAAAAGATAGACGCCTATCGCTATCTGCCGGTTGCGAACCCAGGCGATGGGGGCGTGAACTGGTTGGCGGAGATAGTCGACAGTATCGCGCTCGGGTCTTCGGGAGAACTCGTGGCGGCCGCCTCGGAACTGGCGGTTCTTGCGCAAGGTAAACCTGGTAGAGAGCGTGTGGCCGAGGCTAGTACGCTCGCGTGCTACCTCTATTTCGCCGCGACGATTGTCGACTACTTCAGTGCTGACAATCTGGGCGCGCTAGACAGCCAGGAAAGATCGGTAGTGGACACCCTCGGCATCTGCCGCCAAGAGCTGGCGGTGGCGCCGGCGCTTTCCTGGAACAGGATTAACGAGCTTCGTCGATCATTGGGGTACTCGTATTCACCGATTGATTCGTTCGCCAACGTGGAGCGGCTGCTCCGGCAACATTCTCCTCTTCGGGTCAGGGCGGGAAGATTAGGTATAGGCAGATTCGCGGATCTATGTACCGGGCGAATTTCCTGGCCACAACCCAGACCGTTCCGAGGTCAACTACCGGGCTGAGTCCGGTGGAGCTCGCGGTTCGCGAGTTCGCCAGCGCTCGGCCGAGGTCATCCTGGGCGGGTCGTATTTCGCCTGTTGGGTGCAACTGGACGGTCGGGGGGCGCCGAGCTGGGCGACCAGCGCGGCAGAGATCATGACGGCGTGGTGTCGACGGTCGTGTTCCTACTGTGGTCTCTTCAGGTTGCTCTGGCTGCATCTTCCGGTCACTTGGTGAGTCGCTCGCCGGCAACTCCAGCGTCTTCTCAGTGGCTTTCGGCCGGAACGGGCTGCTCGCCAGCGGCAGCATGGACCGCACAGTGCGGCTGTGGGACGTCAGCGACCCGCCCGTGCCCCCGCCCACTCGGCGCGCCGCTCACCATCAACTCCGAGGTCTCGTCGGTCACATTCGGCCCAAACGGGTTGCTTGCCAGCCTTGGCTTCGACGGCACGGTGGAACTATGGGACGTCAGCGCGCTCCAAAGCCTCCGAAACAACCCCATCCAAGTTGCCTGCCAACGAGCCCGCCGCAGCCTGACTGAGGAGGAACGGAATCGATACCTACCCGACGAGCCGTACCGGGAGATCTGCCCGAACAGCGCCCCATAGACAGAGACGCCATTCGATCTTGTCGGTAAACGGTCGTCCGCCGACACCCGCCGACGACCACCCGTAGCGCCCTCGGGAGGCGTCAACAACCCGCGTCGAAAATCGATGTCGACAGACGTCCCAACCGGCCGGGGGCCTGCATCGTCGACGATGGGGTGCGTGCGGGTGACAATCAGGGTGCGACCGGGGGCCGGCAGGACCGCCGTCGGCGGTGAGCTGGCCGGCCCGGACGGCGAGCCGAGCCTGGTGGTGCGCGTCTCAGCGCGCGCCGTCGACGGGAAGGCGACCGAGGCGGCGCTACGGGCGCTCGCCGACGCGCTCGGCCTGCGCCGTGCCGACGTGTGTCTCGTACGCGGCGCCACGAGCCGCACGAAGCTCGTGGAGATCGTCGCGTCGCCGGCCGACGAACCCGCGCTGCGCGACCGCCTGACCGCCCTGCGCCAGCGCCGTTGACCAGCGCGAACCGTCAGCTGGTCGCTCGAACAGGGCGGTGCACGCAGGCGAGGGGCCAAGCGCCCACCGCGGGCCGCCCCGCAGCAGGCTTATGCGCCTACCCCCAGCCCTGGCCAACAACGACGCCGATCGGCGCGCGTGCGCTGGCCAACTACCGTGACCTGCCTGCTTGGCGTGGGCATCCTCATCCGGTTCCTATACAGGCGCGGGTCGGCAGGGCCAGGGCGCTGGCGAGCCCCCGCGCCGGGCCAGGACGCGCGATGGCCCCGACCAGGTCGTGGTCGGGGCCATCGAGGGCACACGTCGTGGATCTTAAGCTACTGGCCGGTGGCGTCGAGCCAGGCCTCCTCTCGCTGCCAGGCCGCGTCGAGCTCTTCGGCGTAGGCCGCGACACCGGCCTGGTCTGGAGCCGGACGACGACCTTCACCCCGACGCGGAGGTCGATCGTCGACGCGACGGATGTTCACGCTCCGTGAGACCCGGCCGGGCCGGGCTGGCGCACGCCGCGCCGGGCCTGACGCGCGGTAACCGTCCAGGGATCCCGGACAGCAGACAGCGGAGGGAATCCGAGAGTTGATCTTTGAGATTGGCTCGATGCTCGGGATCTTTGTGGTGATAGTGCGATGTGCGGATGAGTCGGTCGCTCGCGGCCTGGTCTCTGGTGGCCGGTTCGGCCTTGCTTGGGTCGGGGGCGGCGGCGCTGGCGGACGTGTTGCCGGGGGTCGTGGCGTCGCTGGCTGTCGCGGTGGTCGGAGCGGTGGGGGCGGTCCTGTCGAGCAGGGGCAGCCAGGCGTTGGACGCGGCAGCTGGCCGGCGGCTCCTCGAGAACGTCTGGGTGGATCGGCGAGGCCGAGTTCCCCGGGTTCGCGACGTGGCCGAGCCGCTGTTCGTCGGGGTACATCGCGCCGCGCGGGTGTCGTCCTCATCGGGCTACGTGCCGACGTTCGTACGGCGCGATCGCAGCGACGCGTTGGAGGCGGCGGTCCGTCGCGGTGGTTTCGTCCTGGTGGTGGGGGACTCGACCGCTGGGAAGACGCGAGCCGCGTTCGAAGCGACGCGCCGCTGTCTCCCCGATCATGCGTTTGTCTTCCCTGACCACCAGCCTGGATCCATTCGCAGTGCGGTGGCGGCCGCGCGTGACGAGCGGCGATGTGTCCTGTGGCTGGACGATCTAGAACGCTACCTAGGCTCGGGAGGTCTGTCCGTCCACCACCTGCATGAACTTCTCGGCCAACCCGGGCCCCGGTCCGATCAGACAGGTCAGATCGCTGCGGATCGGGTGGTGTTGGCCACGATGCGGGCTCAGGAGCACGCCCGGTTTCGCGGGCGGGCGGAGTCCTCGATGAACCGGGGCGGCAATGAGGAAGCGGTCGCCGGCCGGGAGGTTCTTGGTCTTGTGACCGAGATTCGGCTGGCCCGGGCGTGGACGTCCACGGAGCTCGCTCGCGCCGCACAGATCAGGGATGACCCGGAGATCGCCTCGGCGCTGGCGCACGCCGACCGGTATGGAGTGGCGGAGTATCTGGCAGCAGGTCCGGACCTGCTCGCTCGATGGCTGAACGGATGGGCCCCAGGGACGCACCCGCGTGGTGCCGCGCTCGTCGCGGCGGCCGTGGACGCCAGACGGGCCGGATGCAGCGCCGGGGTACCGCTGGCGGTACTGCAGGAGCTCCACGAGGACTACCTGGCGGAACATGGCGGTGCACGCCTGCGTCCCGAGCCTTGGGAGCAGGCCGTCGCGTGGGCCCTGGAGACGATCCTTGCCACCGCGAGCCTGCTCGCCAGCGACGGCACCGACCGCTACAGCGCGTTCGACTATCTCTTGGATGCGGTGGACCTCGACCAGCAGGCGGGTCCGGTCCCCGAGACCACGTGGACGAGGCTGCTGCGCTGGGCCGGTCCCGACGACGCGGCGGGCATCGGAAGGGCCGCCTGGGGGCGGGGACGCGTAGGCTTCGCAGCCCTCGCGTTTCGCCAGGCCGTCGATGGCGGTCACCTGCCTGCGGCCGCCGGCCTCGCTCGCTGCCTCGGCTACTCATTCCAGGAAGATCAGGCCATCGACGTGTTGCGCACCGCTGTCGAGGAGGCACGGCGCAGCCCATCTCGGCTCGACCGCGCCGAACTCCATAACCTTCGCTATGAGCTCGCGTGGTGGACCGGGAACGCCGGCCACGTTGACGAGGCGCTTCGGCTTGCCGAAGAGCAAGCAGTCGAAGCGACCGCGCTCTTCGGTCCGGCCCACCGCATCAGTCTGGACAGCCAGCTAAACCTGGCCCGCTGGGCCGGAGAGTCCGGCGACCCACAGCGCGCATTGCAGATCGCCCGCGACGCGAACGCCGGCTACCAGCGAGAATTCGGCGACGACGACTTCATGTCCGCATCCAGCCGTTTCGAGATCGCGATCTGGACTGACGCAGCGGGCGACCAGGCTGGCGCAATACAGCTTCTCCGCGAGCTTGAGGCGGAATCCGCCGACAGGTGGGGCGACCAGGACAGACTCACCATCGATGTCCGCGGCAATCTCGCCGCCCTCTACGGTAGATGTCAAGTCAAATGAGACAGTGGATCTTCGGTTGGTTGGCTTGGAACTGGCTTGTTGATCCAGACGGTGTCGGGTAGCCGCGGCGGCCTGGGTCGGCGGGCGAACCGCTCGGGGTGCGCCGCGTGGGCGGCGTCGAGGGTGGCCTGCCGGTGGGTCCGAACCTGGTCGGCGGTCCCGAAGTGGACCGAGGCTGGGGTGTGGAACCCGATCCCGGAGTGGCGATGGTCATGGTTGTAGGCGGTAAAGAACCCGTCACAGAATGACCGCGCGTCGGCGAGCGAGCCGAACCTGTCGGGAAAGTCGTAGCTGTATTTGAGAGTTTTGAACTGGGCCTCCGAGTAGGGGTTGTCGTTCGAGGTCCGTGGCCGGGAATGCGACCGGGCGACGCCCAGGTCGACGAGGAGCTCGGATACGGGTTTCGAGACCATCGCGCCGCCGCGGTCGGCGTGGATCGCCACGGGCGGGATACCGTTGCGCGCGATCGCGTCGGCAAGGAAGTCCTTCGCGACGACGGCGTCCTCGGCGGCCGCGACGAGCCAACCGGTCACATACCGGGAGTAGATATCGAGGATGACGTAGAGCTTGTACCAGGTTCCTTTCACCGGTCCTTTCAGCGCGGTGATGTCCCAGGTCCACACCTCGCCTGGTCCGGTTGCGGCCAGCTCGGGACGGACCCGCGGCGGATGCGACGCCTGGGCGCGGCGTTCCCTGCTCTGGCCTGCAGAGCGGGCGATCCGGTACATCGTCGACAGCGAGCACCAGTACCGGCCAGCGTCGAGTTCCCGCGCCCAGACCTGCGGGATCGCAAGATCCGCGTACGCCGAGCTGTTCAGCACGCCCAGCACCTGCGCACGTTCGGCGTCGCGCAGCGCCGCCGGCGGCGCGGTCCGCGGAAGCCACGGTCCGTGCCGAGGCCCGCCCGGCGCGGCGTGCCGATAATGCGTCGCCCGCGATCGGCCCGCCAAGGCACACGCCCGCTTCACCGGAACCCCCGCCAACCGAAGCTCGTCAAAGGCCTCGCCGAGCAGACGGTCTACGGCCTCTCGTTGTCCGCGCTCTCGGAGATCTGTTCCAAGCTTGAGATTTAACCTTTCTTCTTGCCTCCCGGCTTCGCGGGTATGTCTGTTTTGCGCATTTCTGAG
>NZ_MBLN01000022.1:0-5306 GCF_001854645.1 Pseudofrankia sp. EUN1h
GCTCGCGACAGCGTTCGCCGAGCTCGCGCAGGCTATCTGATCAGGTCGCCAACTTGGCCCTGCCGTGCCTCGGGCCGGCTCAACGCAACAGCCCCAGCCCGGCTCCCCGCGCATCGCCGTCCACCAGGCCCGCCACGACCAGCCCCCGGACGACCCGTGGCCCCTCTACCCCCCGGACTGACCACCCGCAAGACACAGACCACCAGCCCGATGAGGGCTGGGGCCTGACGCTCGGCGCCTCGCCGCGGCGAGGCGCCGTAGTCCCGCCAGCCCCGCAATCCGTGTACTCCCATTGAATGGGAGTACACGGATTGCGGGGCTGATCTCGGTCATACGCCCGCGACTACCGCTCGCCGGCCGGCTCGTCCTCGTCCAGGCGGCGGTAGACGGTGGCGCGGCGGCTCGGCAGGATTCTGGCCGCGCTTTCTGGCAGGGGTGGATCGCCGTGTGCGGGCGTCCGATGGCGGTGGCGGTACAACCCTTCCCATAACCGACAACGGGGGAGCGGCCGGGCGTTCCGGCCGGCACCGGTTGCTGGCGGTGGCGGGGCTGGCCGGGCTGGGCACGGTCGCGGCGGTGGTCGCCATCTGGCGCCTGCCGGTCCGGGATGTACCCGGGCGGCTCCGACGGGGCGGTCCAGGCCCGGCCACAGCACTGCAGGGCGGGCTGCTGTTCGCCGGGGTCGTCGGCGTGCTCGCGCTGCCGCTCGGCACCGGCGGCCGCCGCTATGCGCCGGACTTCGCCGACGGCTGCGCGCGGCTCGCCGCGGCTCTGGTCGGCGGCCGCACCCTCGCTCAGCGCCAAGCCCGGTCGACGCGCTGACCGCTGACGGGGAGCGCTTTCGAGAGGACAGGATAAGAGGCATTACCCCATCCTTCAGATGATCGTTTGTGGGTTGCAGTGGGGGAACTCGTGCCGGTCGCCGTGCCGGTGCCGGCAACCCAAGATCAATCTCGCCGATAACCGCTGTTCCGTTGTTCCCCGACGCCGTCCTCCCGGCCGACGCCGTTGCCAGCGGACATGATCCCGCACCGCGCCCGCGCGATGGCCACGCCGGTCAGCCATATCCGCCCGATTTTCGGCGAATGCCACGGCGACCCCATAGGTGTCGAGGCCGCTACTCTGACCCCCGGTCGAAGACGATCAGGGGGATTCTCATGACACAGCCAGGCTTCCAACCGCCCTACGGCTACCCGCCACCGCCACCACCCGTACGCCGCTCCACGTTCCGCCGACTGCTACCCCTGTGGATCATCCTCGGCGTGCTGTTCATCGGCCTGGCCAGCTGCGCCATCGCCATCGGCGTGGCCGCCGGCCACACGGTGAAGCTCAACGGTCAGCATCCCGAGGATGTGCGCGTCGACAGCTGTACGACCGACACTGCTGGCGCGCTGCACGCGACGATCACTGTGACGAATAGGACCGACCGAACCGCGTCCTACGTGATCACGGTGGCGTTCACCGCGCCCGACGGCGCCCAACTCACCACCGGCCCCGCGTTCATCCCACGCCTCGGCCCCGGCCTGGCCGGACGGGAAGAAGTCCGTGGCTTCACCGGGCAGACAGTCGGCGGCCAGGTGGGCTGCCGGATCACGTCGGCCCAGCGGACCATCCTGTCCTGACCGGTCAGCGCGCGGGGCGGTGGGATTCCAGCGCGTAGGTCGTCGTACCGCCGTTCGTGCTCCGGCGGCGGTACACCCACACCTGGCCGTTCCGCACCGACGCGATCAGATTATGTTGATCTTCAACCTCGATGCGGTCTTTGCTCCGGCATCTCGATGGCAAGTGGAGGTCCCAGCCCGACTTCACCAACCCGGCGTTACCTTGGGCGCCGTGGGCAGCAGTTCGGACTTCGCCACCTCCCGTATCGACTGGGGCTCGGTCCCCGACTGGATCGGCGGCGTTGGCAGTGCCCTCGCCTTCGCCGGGTTCGCGGTCGCGTTCATCTGGGAAGTCAGGAAGCGCCGACAAGACGACGAACAGGGGGACCGCCGAGATACGGCAGAAAGGGGCAACGGGCTCAGCGGCGGCGGGCCGCGCGCGGGATCCCGGCCGGCCTGCCAGCGGGCCAGCGCCTCCGGCGGCACTCGGGCATAGCGCGCCAGGGAGGCGACCGAGGTGTGGCCCGAGTAGGACAGGAGCGTCGAGGTGTTCGCGCCGTCCTCGGCGGCGTGTGTGAGCGCCGAGTGGCGCAGCTGGCGCAACGTCGCCCCGCCCGAGCCCCGACCCCGCCCGTCGGTGAAAATGCCGCCGTGGCAGCCTGAAGCGGGACGTATCGGGATAAGTCGGATGGAGAGCTGCATGCTGGTCAGCGACGGTTTCGTGCCTGCGGCGGCCCGGCGCCCTCGGCGGYGCGTGCTGTCCGTACTCGCGGCCACGGTCGCGCTCGTGGCCGCAGGCGCGGCAGCGGGCTGCGGCTCCGGCGGCTCCGGCGGCTCGGTGCCGGCCTCGCTGACCCGGCAGGTCCCGCTCGGCGGGTGGGCCGCCACGCTGACGGCCACCCCGGTCCAGCTGTCCGGGTCGCTGGCGCCGACCGGCGCCACGCGCACGCTGTCGATCCGCTGGCGCCTGACCAACACCAAGGGCGCCGTCCTCCCTGTCCAGGCGCCGAGCCAGTCGGCGCTGGTCGACGCGGGCGGCCACCCGACCCGGGGCGCGGGTTACCCGACGCTGCCCACTACCGGCGCACCGGCGCCGCTGGTCGCCTGGCTGGGGCCGGGCGAGACGCTGACCGCGTCGATCCCCTACGTGGTGCCGGCCGGGGCGAGCGTGCGCACGGTCCGCTTCGGGCGGCTGCTGACCACGGGCGCCGCGCCGGCGTTCGGCGCGGCCGAATGGGCGGCCGAGACGATCCCCACCCGGCCGGACACCGCCGGACCGCCGGCGGTGCCGGGGCCGCTGCTCGCCCCCGGCGCCACGACCACCCTCACGGCGACGACGTTCGCCAGTGCACCCGGGACCAGCGGCGGACAGACGGGCCCGGACGCGTCCAACCCCGTCCACCTGGCGGTGACGCTGCGGCGAGTGGTCGACCCGGCGCCGGCGCAGAACGGCGGGGCCGCCACCGGGCCGGCGGGCTCCCACCTCGTCGTCGCCGAGTTCGACGTCCGCAACGTCGGTACGACCCCGAGCTGGGACCCCGCCGAGACGAGCATCTTCGACACGCAGGGGCAGGACTTCAGCCTGGGGTTCACCTTCAGCGGGCTCGGCCCGGACACGCCGGCCCAGACCCTCGAGGCGGGCGCGCGCCTCAGCGTCCTGCGCACCGTCGAGGTCCAGGACGGGGTGCAACTGCGGTACGTCCAGTTTGTGCTCGGCGGTGGCAGCGGGAACGTCGCGGTGGGCCGCTGGCGGGTGCGCTGAGGCGCCCGGATCGCCGGCCGCGGGCGCTGGGGGGCGAATCAGCTCTGTCCGGTCAGGCGTCTCTCGGAGGGGTCCGCCGAGACGGCAGAAAGGGCAATGCCCGGCTGGCCGTCGGCAGACGAACGTGAGCTGTAGCAGCCCCGGCCCTGTCGGGAGCAGCGGAACGAAGAGTCCCGACAGCGGGCGGGTGTCCGGTAACGAACGTTCATGAGACGCAGAGATCGACAATGCGTCTCCGCAGGTCGCATGCGTAACGCATGCCGTGTACGCACCTATGACACGCATACCCCCATTCGCGTTACGAACCGATCATGCATGTCAGCTACGGACGGGTCTCCCCCCGTGACCAGCGCGCCGCGCTGCAGGCGGCCGGCCGCGACGAGATCTTCATCGACAAGGCCGCAGGTAAGCTCGCCCACCGCCCCGAACTCGACAAACCATCTGTGAGCCGGGTGTCGGCTCCCAGTAGATCTGCATAGCCGTCCTGGTCGTGAGCTGGCGCTGCTCAGGTCGACTGGTCTACTCGGGCCGCTTGAGGTGTTCCGGTGGTTCTGCACCTTTCGGCGGACAGCTGCGGCGGTATCGAGGCCGGTGATGCCTGCCCTGCCCGGGTGTTTGGCGTGGCGGATGTCGGCCTTGTCGCTGGTGGTGACAGATCGGCGACGATGATGCTGTCATGGGGGGAACATGCACTGGGGGCGCCCGGGTCGTCGCGCTCGCGCTGCTGGGTGTCTCGGCTGTTCTGACGGCGGTGACAGTGGTGGTGGTGGGGGTGCCGGGCTCGGCGGCTGACTGGGTGACTGTCGTGGGGGCGCCTTTCGTGCCACCGGGTCTGTACCTGGCCTGGGCGGCCTACCAGGCCAACCGGCGAGAGGCAGYGGCCGGCGCACTGGACCTGGCCGGGGTCGCCGACCAGCTCGCGATCGCAGTACGCCGCCAGTGGGAGCACGAAGTCGGACTACGCCGGCTCAATGACCCGTATCCGCTGCCGGTGCGCTGGATCCCGGCGGACAGCGACCTGGTGCAGCAGTGGGAGTCGCTGGTGCGGCTGGCGAGCTCCGGAGCCGGCTGGCCACCACCCCCGCCGCCAACGCCACCGGGCACGCCGCAGGTGTGGGCGGCCGGGCCGGGCGACCTCGCCGGCGGTGACGGTGATCTCGCGGGTCTGCTCGACCGGGTCCCGACCGGCCGGCTGGTCGTGCTCGGCGAACCCGGGGCGGGCAAGACGATGCTCACCGTGCGCCTGGTCCTCGACCTGCTCGCCGCCGTCCGGCGTGCCCCGGGCGGGCCGGTCCCGGTCCTGGTCGCGCTGGCGTCCTGGAACCCCCACCAGCAGTCCCTGCACAGCTGGCTGGAGACCCGGCTGGCCATCGACTATCCCGGCCTGACCGAACCCGCACCGGGCGACGCCGAGACCAGCCGGGCCAAAGCGCTGCTCGACGCCGGGCTGATCCTGTCGATCCTCGACGGCCTCGACGAGATCGCCGACACGGTCCGCGGCGCCGCGATCGCCCGGATCAACGACGCGGCCCCTGCCGGAATCCGGCTGGTGGTCACTGCCCGCACCGACCCCTACCAGCGGGCGGTCTGCCCGCCCGGCGGACCCGAGATACGCCTGGCCGGCGCCGCCGGCATCCAGCTCTGCCCGCTGGACGCGGCCGTGGTCGCCGACTACCTACGTGCCTCCTCCGGCGGCCCAACCGGCGCCGCCCGCTGGGACCCCCTGCTCAACACCTGGCCGGCACCAGTCGCCCAGGCGCCGACGACCCCGCTGATGGCCACCCTCGCACGCACCATCTACAACGGGGCTGTTGCGTTGACTGGGCACCGTGGTCGGGTTGGCAGTCAGGCATGATCGACTGGTGCATCGTCGGCGTGTCCGTCCCGTGGTCGCGGCCTCCGAGTTCGCGGGGTTCCGGTTTCCACCGGAAGTGATCGTGCTG
>NZ_MBLN01000023.1:0-4880 GCF_001854645.1 Pseudofrankia sp. EUN1h
CCCCCCAGACAACCAGTCGGGCTCAACCTGACGGAAATCGGCACACCCACACAGGCCAAAATCGGCACCATCTCCAGTGCCGCTTTTGGTGATATGTGGTTTCCGGCCGGCGCAGCGAAGATCCCTCAACGAGAAACTCCCGTCGCAGGCCGATTAGCCGTCCCCGTGCTCGCGGCCTGTCCGACCAACTCCACGTCCTGGAGTCAACCGGTCCGGGGGTCAACCGGCTCCAATCTTGTGCTGAAGCGACGCCTGTCAGCACGCCACTTCCTGGCCAGTTCTCGAACGGAGAGATTCAGGAGATTTTTGAATTTAGGAAGCCATCCAACTCCCGACACGGAAATCCGAAATACGGAAGAAGGTCCAATAGAATTCATGCTGTTTACTGTCACCACGGCCTCCGCCTGCGCGGTACCGGACTTGTKAGGAGTAAAAACAACAGAGATATCCTGACCCTCTCCGGGCCGTAAAATCGTTGGCGGAAGCGCCATGTCGAAACGAAATTGACCGATCGACGGAGATTCGTTTTCAAAGATTGCCGAAATTACCGAGACGCTATACTGCCCGGTGTTGAGTATGCTAACTTCTCGCCGACTAGACGTACCGACCTTGACTGACCCTAGATTGATACTAGTAGGCTCGACGCGAAGGCCTGGGTTTCGGCCCGGCGACGTATCATCGGCTGGAATCGTTCCCGTTCCGGACACGGAAAGTCGCACTGAAGTGGAACGCTCCTCAGCCACTGTTTCGGCGACTGTCGCCACGGCCTCCGAATGCGCTTCACCGGCATGCTGTGGGCAGAACGAAACCGAAATACTCTGACTCTCTCCCGGTGCCACCACCATGCCGGGGAACGCCGTTCCGAACTTAAACTGATCGACGTAGGGTGACTCGCGCTCGACGACCACAGACTTTATTACAACCTCACGCCGTCCGGTATTGAACAGTCGGTAGTTCGTGCGGCATGACGTGCCAACTTCGACCGCACCGAAGTTTATGCTTCCGGGCTCAAGGCGAAGCGTGGAAGCCAGGGGCGGCGCGGCCACAGGTCCCCGCAGGATGATTTCGCATGTCGGATTTGCCGGATCTGTTGTCTGAAGTTTAACTAAGGCCTCTACGACATAGGGAGGGTAAGTCTCGAATCTGGATCCCGCGAGAAAGTTCGGGGGCTTGAACTCTGCAGGTATAGTCACCGTGGATCGAGGTGGCAAAGTGACTCTCGGATTGTTGACTTGGAATAAGGTTGGATGGTCACCAACAATCTCGATATCGATCACATCTAGTCGATCTGGCCCGACATTCTCTAGATTTATGTTGAATTGAACGGACGTGCCAGCCTTTTGCTCAGGTAGCTCAATAAGATTTGCGGAGTCTGCGCCGATACTGCCTGCCACCCTGACCCGCGGCGCCCAGTCCACGTAGTAGTGAGCCTTAAAAACGCTACGATCGTTGGCCGGGTCATTTTTGTCTGCAATGAAATAGCGATTGCCGTCTTCGTCGTAGGTTTCAACCGTGGCTGGAGCGCTGATGGATGCCTCGACAACTATTCCGTCGTCCACCACCTCAATCGACCGTATCTCATCCAACGACCGCTCTGTGCCGTTGAGGATCGCGACCTCTCTAAAACGGACCAAGCTTCGATCCATTTTGAACAACGCAGGAAGCTCGGGCCCTTTGATATGCATGCGAGCATGAGCATCCTCCCGATAGTTTTTTTTGTCGGACAAGATGGCGACGCGCCCTCTTAGGCGGCCATCATTAAATATGCCACCCCTTGCGAAAGTACACTCGTACAAGGGGGCGGCAAGGCACAGCGTTTCTTTCTCTGTTCCGGTAGCCGGGAGCCTCCGCACAGATTTAATCTCCTTCCATTTGAATGGATGAAGCTCCGTCCAGACGCAACCATAATTGGTGACCAGAAGAGGGGAAGGCGGGTTTTCTCGAGACCAATTTCGGAAGAACTTCGTTATCGCACTACCTCGCCAACAGAAGTTCTCATGCTGGTTTTCTATAATCCATCGTCCGGCGACTTCTATTCGGTCGCCCACGGCGAGATTACGCCCATCAACCTTGAACCATTCTTCCTTCCTCTCCTCCGGATAGTATGAGGGGGCCACTCGATTGATCCAATCCGGATTATCGAAGTCGTGATGGTAGCCTTCGACATGTATGCACCCCGGAGGCGATCTAAACGGAGTTGGATTATTCCCGGAAATGGCAATMAGGTGGCGATAGTTGGGGTCAACCTCTAGATCGAATGCGTCCGMCCCGCCGAGCTCCGCACCGATTTGTTTCGGCTCGCGGTGGTCATTCGGGTCTACCGCATCCCTCACGATGCCTCGGACTGTCACATCCTCCATTAACCAGGTCCACTTCGACAACTTCTGTCCCGGTATCATGCGTGCCACCACAGCGCCTCCACAAGCTCCTGCTGGGAATAATGTCCGGCCGCGTTACGTCATCTTGTGGGAGTATGCGACCGAGTCAGGGCCGCTAGCGGACATCCGGATCTTGTAGCAAACTAACGCCATGCGCGTCAGTAGGACGATCAGAAACATGCGATACCGCCTCTGGGTCGAAGTGTTCATATCTATTCTGAGTTGCATCCTCCTCGTTGTCATATTGATCAGCGACAAGTGGATAGAGTACGTTTTTGGTGTCGAACCAGACCGAGGCGATGGTTCGCTCGAATGGGCTATTGCGGCCGTCATGGCCGCATCTGCGGCTATCTTCTCCGTCCTCGCTCGCCGAGAGTTCAGGCGGTCTGCCGAGGCATTTGACTCCTGAAAACTTGACGTGTGCTGCGATTAGGGTGAACCTGGAATCCCCGACCAAGAATTGGGTGAATTCAACTGGTCGTCGCAACGCCTCGATCTGGAGGTGTGTAAGTGGGGCGACGGGCAGGGTGGGCGCAGGCGGTAACGGGGCGGGCGGGGACGCGGTCGCCGGGGCAGCCGCCGGTGGCGCAGCGGGAACACCGGCAGCGGTTATGGGCGGCGGTCGCTGGCGCCCGGGCCCGCTGGGCCACCAGCGACGAGGTCTACGGCAAAGAACCGCCCAGCGCGCCGCCCGCGCGGACCGCCGCCTCGGCTACGTCCTCGCCGTCGCCAAGAACCACATGATCCACACCAGGGCCGGTGAGAAGAAGGCGATCGACCTCGCCGTCACCCTGCCGCACATGGCCTGGAACCGCCTGTCCGCCGGCAAGAGCGCCAAGGGCGGACGCCTCTACGACTGGGCGGTCGTCGAAACGACCGACGGCGACCTGCCCGGCCACCACCACCTGCTCGTCCGCCGCAACATCAGCAACGGCGAGTACGCGTTCTACCGGGCCACAGCCCCGCCCCGGTCTCGCTGACCACGTTCGTCCGGGTCGCGGGGATCCGCTGGGCCGTCGAGGACGACTTCCAGCCGAACAAGGAACTCGCAGCCCTCGACGAGCACCAGGTCCGCCGCTGGACCTCCTGGCACCGTTGGACCCTGGCCGCGATGATCATCTACGCGTTCCTCGCAGTTACCACCGCCACAGCCCGTCAGACCGAGCCCGCCGCCGGGCTGGTCCCGCTGACCGTCAACGAGGTCCGCCACCTGTTCGTCGAGCTCGCCCTACGCCGACCCGCCGCGCCGGACACCTTCGTCCTCGCCTGGTCCTGGTGGAGGCGCCGCCGACAGTTCACCGCCCAAGCCAGCCACTACCGACGCCGGGCTAGAAGACTACAACTCAATTGATCACAAAAGTCTGGTTGGAGTAGCAGTGAGGCTTCGCCTCGGACCGTCGAGGTTCGGGGCTGGTCCGGGTGCCGCGGGCGCGGGTCGCTCGTGGTCGGTGGCGCGTGGACGGCCCCTGTGGGGTCGGGCGTCGGGCCGCCGTGGGTGGGGCAGACCGGTCGCGGGAGATGATGGACATGCCGCCTATGGCATCTCCGTCGTTGGAAGAACACTGCTGCGGGCTTCTCGCTCGGGTTGCTGTGCGCCTTCTTCGATTCGGTGGTGGATCTCGCCGCGCAGCTGGGTAACCAGCCGTCGAGCCGCGGGAGCGGCTGGCCCCCGCCAAACGCGCGCCGAAGGTCACGGAGGCGGCGTGAGCTGCCGGCTGGGCGGGGCTCGGCGATTGATCAGATCCCCCYTCTCGACTCCGGCCCTGGGGCCGAGGGCGTCGATGGCTAGGTGCGGTGGTCGAGTGCGCCGTGGGTGTCGCTGCGGAGCTGGGTGACCAGGCTGCGGGCGGTGGTCGCGCCGACGGCGAGTCGTTTTCTCAGGTTGTCTGCGGAGATCGGTCGTTGGTGCTGTTGCCAGTGCAGTACGTCCTCTGCGCGTGCCCGGTGCAGGAGGTCCTGCCGCCGGGCCTGGTCCTGCCCGGCCGCTGATGGCGTACCCGCTGGGGGAGCGTCGTTCCGTGCTGGCCGGTGGTCAGCTTCGGCGGCCGGATCCGGATGCGGACCGGGTTGGCTGGGTGGTGGGRCTGCCTGCTGACCTTCCCCGGCATCTGTCCTGCGGTTCGTCGTCTGCATGGCGTGGAGGAGTCCCGGTCCGACCTCGGACCAGCCGATAAGGAGGAGTGGTCCGACGGCGTCGAAGGCCGCTTTGCCGTAGTGGCCGGCGATAAGGGGTTCGGCGATGTTGAGGGCGAGGGTGACGGTGCTCGCGAAGATGAGCAGTCTCCGCGCCGAGCGCAGGACCTCTACAGGCCCGCCGTTCACGGAGAGTCGCCGGCAGCCGAGAAGCAGACCGACGATCGACAGGTCCACCGCCGGCGCGACGAGTGGTGCGACCCAGATTGGAACACCGAGTCGCAGGCCGAGTGCGAGGACGTTCCCGTCGAGTAGGCCGTGGGCGCGGTGCCGGGATTGCTCTCGGCCCGTTTCCCACGGCCTCTCTCC
>NZ_MBLN01000024.1:0-4833 GCF_001854645.1 Pseudofrankia sp. EUN1h
CCCTGCCAGCCGCGGCTGGCGTTGGGAATGGAGGCCATTTGCTCGACGGGTCTGGTCCCTTCAGACACTGCAGTCCTCTCCGACGACATGAACCGGGCACGGCCGATCCCGGTTCCCTGTCATCCAGGGGTCGGATCGAGTGCGTAGTAGTGATGTTCGCCGCTTGATGGGCTGCCCTCTGGGTAAGCGCCACAGTTCTCTGAAAAGATGACCGACGGCGGGTGACCAGGCAGTGCCGGGCAGCGTCGAGCGTAGCAGCGGTGGAGCGCCCTGACGGCCGGTCGCGACCGCGGTTCCTCACGCATCGTTGCCGGCGCCGCGTGGGGTCCGTACGAGCGGACCGGCGCTGCGCTGTTCGGTCTCCGATGGCGCGGTCCTCCGTCTCGCCTGTCGCCTGCCCGTTGTTTCGTTGTTCCGCCTCGGCGTCGCGGTGGACCGGATGGGCTCGCCCGGCCCTGCTGGCGCCGGGTCGCTCCGGCCGGCGTTGTTCTCCAGGCCGGCTGGCCGGTCCGTGGCCCCCGCGGGGGCTCGGCGGCGGGGACCCCCGCGTACCCGTTGCCGGTAGGGGTTGTACGGTTCTACCGTGCGGGAACATTGAAGTCGACGTCAACATCGAAGTTCGTGCCGACACCACGGTCTGCGCCCGATGTCGACGTCCAGGCCCGTGCCCAGAGACGGGAGCCGCGCTTTGACCCCCTCGGAACACCTCCCTGCATTGCTGCAGGTGGAGGATGTCTCGATCAGCTTTGGCGGCATCAAGGCCGTCGATCAAGTGTCGTTCACCCTGGACCGTGGCTGTTGCGGGATCATCGGGCCCAATGGTGCCGGCAAGACGACCCTGCTGGACACCCTCGCCGGTGTCCTCGTGCCTCGCGCGGGGCGGATCCTGCTCGACGGCCACGACCTGACCAGGAGGTCGTCGGCCTGGCGGGCGCAGCATGGCATCCGGCGGACCTTCCAACGTCACCAGGCCTTCGGCTGGTTGACGGTCGAGGAGAACCTCCTGGTGGCGTGCGAGTGGCGTGGCCGGAGCCGGCGGATCGTGGCCGACCTGCTGGCGGCCCGGTCGTCGCGGCGCCGCCGGCAGGCGCACACGGAGCGCATCGAGCACGTCCTCGAGTTGTGTGGGCTGCTGCCGGTCCGTGACCGGCGGGCCGCGACACTGCCGATCGGGCAGGTGCGGCTGATGGAGTTCGCCCGGGCGATCGTCGACGAGCCGCGCCTGCTGCTGCTGGACGAGCCGACCTCCGGTCTCGGCCCCGCGGACACGGAACGTCTGGGCTCGGTCGTCACCGAGCTCACGTCGAAGGGCGAGTGCGCGGCGATTCTCGTCGAGCACGACCTCGACTTCGTCGTCGGGCTGTGCGATCAGCTGATGGTGCTCACCGCCGGCCAGGTCCTCACCAGTGGTGACCCGGCCGAGGTCTGCCGCGACCCCAGGGTCGTCTCCGCCTACATCGGGAAAGCGTAGATGGACAAGTTCGTCAGCCTAATTCTGAGCGGCGGCGTTTCCGGCGCCATCTACTCGCTGCTCGCCATCGGCCTGGTACTGAACTACCAGACGGCCAGGATCTTCAACTTCGGTCACGGCGCGACGGCCTTCTCGACCGCGTTCCTCTTCTACCAGCTGAACACGGGGCTCGGCTGGTCGAAGTGGGCCGCGCTCGTCGTGACGGTGTTCCTGTTCGCGCCGGCGGCGGGGTGGATGTGGGACCGGCTGGTGTTTCGCCGGCTGGCGGGTGCGGGCGAGGCGGCCGCGACGGTCGCGAGCGTCGGGATCCTCATCACGATGCCGGCGTTGGTGCAGTGGCTGTGTGACGTGCTGCGCGGGACGTTCGGGGTCGGGTTCGTCGACACCTCGACGGCGTACGTGGTTCCGGGGATCGGGCCGAACCCGCCGCGGAACTTCCGGGTCACGTCAGGGCTGGTCATCAGCTCGAACCAGCTGATCGCGTTGGTGGTCGCGCTGGTCGCGTTCGTGGGTCTGTGGCTGCTGCTGCGGTTCACGGCGCTCGGGCTGCGGATGCGGGCGGCGGTCGACAAGCCGGAGCTGGTGCGGCTGCGGGGGACGAACACGAACACGACCTCCGGCGTGGCCTGGGTGCTCAGCTTCTTCCTGGCGGGGCTCGCCGGCGTGCTCGCGGCGCCGCTGCCGGGCACGTTCGGACTGACCGGGGACAACTACACGCTGGCGTTGTTCGTGGCGGCGACCGCCGCGGTGATCGCCGGGTTGCGGTCGTTCCCGATCGCGTTTCTGGCCGGGCTGCTCATCGGCGCCGCCCGCAACCTGGCCGAGGGGTATGTCAGCGGCCAGTACCTGGGCTCCTTCGGCTCCTGGGTCGAGGGCGTCTACGGGCTGCGGTCGTCGCTGCCGTACTGGGTGCTGATCGTCGCCCTGGTCGTCGTCGGCATGGAGCGGCGCCGGCGGGTGGCGGGGACCGCCAGCGAGGCCGCCCCGCCGCCGGACTACCTCGCGGACCTGCCGCGGTGGCGCCGGCACCTGCCATGGGTCATCGCCGGCGCCGTCCTGCTGATCTACGGGCTGTTCCTCGCCGACAGCACGTGGCGCACGATCGTGTTGTCCGGGCTGGCGCTGGCGATCGTGTTCATGTCGTTCACGGTCGTGACCGGGATCGGCGGCATGGTCAGCCTGGCGCAGTCGACCTTCGTCACGGTCGCGGCCCTGTCCGCCGGCTGGGCGGTGGGGCACGGCTGGCCGTTCCTGCTGGCCCTGCTGCTCGGCATGGCCGCGGCGACGGCGATCGGAGTCGTGGTCGCGCTGCCGGCGCTGCGGCTGGGGGGAGTCGCGCTCACGCTGGCGACGCTCGCCCTGGCGCTGCTGGGCTTCTCGGTGCTGTTCAACATCGCCGGTTTCACCAACGGCACGGAGGGTTGGAAGCTCGCGTTCCCGTCGGTCGGGTCGGTGGACTTCGCCGACGACCGGGTCATGGTCGTTGTGCTGTTCGCGGTGGTGCTGGCGGTCGCGGCGGTCGTCGGGAACCTGGAGCGCTCGGCGTCGGGACGGGCGATGGCGGCCGTGCGGTCCARCGCGCCGGGTGCGGCGGCCAGCGGCGTGCCGCTCGCCGCGACCAAGCTGACTATCTTCGGGGTGTCGGCGGCGCTGGCGGGTCTCGGCGGGGTGCTGCTCGCCTGCGTCCAGGGCACCGCGCGGGGCTTCTCCTGGCCGCCGATCATGGGCTTCCTCTGGCTCGCGACCGTGGTGATCTTCGGGGTCCGCCGCCCGCAGGGCGCGGTGGTGGCCGGCCTGGTGTCGGTCGCGCTGCCGCGGGTGATCAGCCATGGCCTGCACCTGGGGTCGGTGGGCTGGGGCGGGACGACGTCGCCGGTGGTCGCGCAGATCCTGTTCGGGCTCGGCGCGATCGGCCTGGCCCAGCAGCCCGAGGGCGCGCTGGCCTCGGTCTCCGGGCTGAGGCATCGTCGCCGGCTCGCCACCCGCCCGGCGGTCGCGTCCGACGCCGCCGCGGCTGTGCCTGCCCAGGGAACGGCCGCGACGGCGTCGCCGGCACTCGCCACGCCCGCCCGCGGGCCGGTGGCCGCCCCGCCCACGGGTCCGGCGCTGCTCGAGCTGCGCGGGGTGCGGGCCGGGTACGGCGACGTCGAGGTTCTCCACGGCCTGGACCTGACGGTCGCGCCGGGCGGCGTCCTGACGTTGCTGGGGGCCAACGGCGCCGGCAAGAGCACGCTGTGCCGGACGGTCGCCGGGCTGACCTCCGGCGTCGGCGGTCAGGTGATGTTCCGGGGTGAGGACGTCACGCACGCGCCGGCGCACGAGCGTTCCCGGATGGGCATCGTGCTGGTGCCCGAGTCCCGTGGGGTCTTCCCCAGCCTGACGGTCGAGGAGAACCTCCAGCTGTGGCTGCGTGAGCAGGCCCTGCGGGAGAGCGTCTACGACCGTTTCCCGAACCTGGCCGAGCGGCGCGGGGTGGAGGCGGGCAACCTGTCCGGCGGTGAGCAGCAGATGCTCAGCCTGGCGCCCTTCATCGCGCGGCCGCCGGCGTTGCTGCTCGCCGACGAGCCGACGCTGGGGCTCTCGGTGAAGGTCGCCGGCGAGGTGCTCGCGGCGCTGCGGGTCCTGCGGGACGAGGGGACGACCCTGATCCTGGTCGAGGAGAAGGCGCAGGAGGTGCTGACCCTGGCCGACCAGGTCGGTGCCCTCTCCCTCGGCCGGTTGCAGTGGGTGCGCGCCGCCGCGGACGTCGATCTCGACGAGCTCACCTCCGCATATCTCGGCGGCGCGGCCACGGTCTGAGGCCGCCCGTCGCGTTCTGAAAATCTGACTGGGAGAAGACCTGTGATCTTGTTGCGTTCACGTCGGGCGCGGGCCGGGTTGGCCGGCGTCGCGGCGCTGGTGGCCGCGGTCACGTTCGCCTCGTGTAGCTCCACCACCGACAACGGCACCTCCTCGGCACCCGTGGACCTGGGTAAGCCGATGGACGCCGCCGCGGCCAGCAAGCTGGCGATCGAGAAGGCGGGGCCGATCGAGTTCGCGACCGGCGACACGGTCCGCGGCGTGAACGGCAAGGTCATCACGATCGGTGGCGTCGCCGACGTCAAGGACACGACCGGTATCGAGAACTTCCCGGGCGTGTGCGACGGCGCGAAGGCGCGGTTCGAACGTGCCAACCGCGAGGGCGGGGTGAACGGCTACACCTTCTCCTACGCGGGCTGTACCGACAGCGGTGCCGATCCCACGACGTCCAAGGACGCCGTGACCGAGATGGTCGAGGACAAGAAGGTCTTCGGTCTGGTGCCCTTCACCGCGACGGTCTCCACCGTCGGGGACTACCTCAACGACAAGCACGTGCCCTACTT
>NZ_MBLN01000025.1:0-420093 GCF_001854645.1 Pseudofrankia sp. EUN1h
GGTTTCACCTTCTAGAACTGGCCCCGGCTATCACCAGGATCGGGAGGGTTGGCAAGGTATGTGCGTCCTGTGGGCCCACACTCGGTCAGCAGCCGGCCTTGCCGCCAGGAGCCGCGCGGGTCGACCTGCCCGTGCCACCAGGTCCAGCCGGGAAGCGGTGCGCGTCCGACTGCCGGTGAGCGCGCCGCCCGCCGACCTTTCCGATCTTCGTTCCCTCCACGGCGCAGTTTCCTTCGCCGTCCGGGTCGCCGTAGTCGCCGGATTGCGCGGCAACGGACGGGAGGGGAATTCCTGAGCGCTTGTGGCTTCGCCACAAGCGCCATGTGTGCCGGAATAGATGGGCCTGGACACCCGGCAAGCGACAACCGATCACTGTGTCTTGCCTCGGCAAACGTAAGTGGTCAGCGCACCAGCGGGACACCAACCTATTGGAGAGGCTGTCGACGCGAGTCCGCTGGCTGTCCGCAACGGTCAGAGATCGTCCCCGTCACCGGTCGGCCGTCCGAGGTGACGGTCCGGATCCTGGAGAGCGAGTAGCGAGGGCGTGATCCCGAGGGCGTAGAAGCCGTATTCCAGCTGCTGGTACCAGGTGCGTTCCCGCTCGAGTTCCCTCGACACCTGGACGGGAACACCGAACCGCTGGTCCCCTGTCGACACCATGACCACGAAGGATTTCCCCGTGTCGGCCGGGTCGGACGGTCTGGAGAGTGCGCTGAACTCCCAGGCCGCCGCGCCTGGAACGTCCTGGCCGGAGTGGAGATCGCGCAGGACGAACGTCGGCTGTCGTAGCAGCACCACGGACTGGACGCGGATCGCGAACGCTCGCCGTTCGACGACGCGCCAAGGCGGCTCCGGACGGGCGTGGTGGAGGTCGGAAAACAGCTGTTCACGCAGCTCGGAGTAATCGGCCGCCRCCCTGGCCACTCCTCTGCTGTCCGCGGCCAGCTCACGGCTTGTGTCACAGCTCGCGAAAACCCCGGCGAGCCGGTCGAACCTGCTCCGGATCCACGGCTTGAGGAAACCGTCCAAGGCACCCAGCCGGTAGGCGTCCTCAGCGGACTCGGCGACCAGCGTCGCGCCGTGCATCAGGGCCTGGTAACGCTCCGCGAGGTCCATGGGTTCCTTCCGGATTGGCACCTGGCCCAGCATCGCCGACACGCCGCGGGCGTGAGTGCCTTTCTCACAAGGATTCAAGGAGGCTGCTGATGGTGAGGGCACGGTCGGCGGTCTGGGTCGCTAGCCGGGCCAGGACGTGTTCGTCCTGCTGCCGGCGAGGTCATCAGCGGTGAGGCCGACCAGCTCGCGACCGATCGGGCGACGCTGGCCGGTCGGGACACTCCAGCTGAAGGTTGCCCTCGTCCATGAGACGGCGATCAGGCGGCGGTGATGTCCGGCGGCGGAACTCGACGATGCGGCGGTGTGCGGTGCCTCCGTGGATTTCGGCGGCCGGTGCCTGGCCGCCGGTAGCTGGTCACCCTGAACAGGCTCTCGCCCGGCGGTCAGCCGGGCTCGGCCCGCCGGGACTGACAGCATCGGCTCGGCCTCAAGGGGACGACGCCCCGGTCGAGGGGTGGGTGCGGGCGGGACTCACCGTACGGATCTCGTGCACCACGCTGGTGAGCCACTCGTCGGACGGCACCCCGGCGGCCGGCCCGGTGGGCAGGTGCGACAGGTCGGGGATCATGAGCAGCGCGTTCGGGTGAAGGGTGATCGCGTCGACAGTGAGGGCCAGGCCGTGCCTGTCGCTTTGGCTAGCGGTCGTGTCGCGGTCGACGAACACCTCGACCAGGTCGAGGCCGGTCCGGTGTGCGTGGGCGGCGAGCTGGCCGTCCAGACCGTTGCCCCCGGTTCGCAGGCCTGCCCCGTTGTCGACCTATCTGGCGACCCACGGGGGATGGTGGTGGCGGTACGCGCAGCTCAGGTCATGGTGGTCGGTCAGATGATGGGCGACGCGCCACCCTCGCCGTGGCGAACGCAATCCCGCGTTCGACGCACACTCCCACGCCCACCTGACACCCACAACGATCTTCAGGGCGCCGAGCCGGCCTCGCAAGAACGCAAACGTGCAGGTCACGAGCGGAGGGCGTGGGATTCGAACCCACGATGAGGTTGCCCCCATAGCGGTTTTCAAGACCGCCGCCATCGGCCACTAGGCGAGCCCTCCCGACCGGCGGTCCGACGGTACCGGCGCCGAGCAAGCTCGGGCATGGCCGCCTTCGTCCCGCGACACCGTCGGCACGGCGGCCGACGGCTGGTCGTCCACCAGTATTCCAGTCAGCGTTCCGGTTCGTCCGCCGGCCTCGGCGCGGTCCCGTACGCGTTCCGGTTCACGCCGCCGCGCCAGCCGCCCTCCCGACGCCGGTGGCGGCACCCAGGGGCCGCCACCGGCGCTTCGCTCGGGAGTCATCTGAAGATCAGGGAGCCGGATCAGGGAGCCGGGCAGACAGCTCCCAGCAGGCTCGCCACCGAGCAGTACGTGGCCCGGCTGACCTTCCAGTGGCCGTCGGAGATCACCGCAGTGCCGGTGCTGCCGAGGCCGCCGCCCTGGTAGCTGATGTGGTAGCGAACCCACGCATGCCACGGATCGGTGAAAACGATGTCGCTTGTGGTCACCGTGGACGAGGCGACGATGTCGGGATAGTTCTGGGCCGCCTGTGCCAGTGTTCCGGCCAGCCCCTGGCCGCCCTCGATCGCCGCGAGCACGACCGCCGGGTCCTGGCCGCCGGTGAACGCCTGCGCGTAGGCCTGCCGGATGGCGTTCTGTGCCGCGGCCGGATTCAGCGGCGGAAGTCCAGCCCTGGGCGGGCAGGTGGCGCCGGCCCAGCCCATCACGGTGCAGTACGTTTCCCGACTGACCTTCCACTTGAGGTTGACGAACACGGCGGTGCCGTCCCGCTCGCCGAAGTCGGCGCCACCCTGGTAGGTGATGTGGAAACGCACTTTCGCGTTGAACAGGTTATTGAAGGTGACGTTGCTGACGGTCACCTGCGCGGTCTCGACAGCCTGCGGGAAGTTCTGCGCCGCCAGTGCCAGGGTGCCGGCCAGCGCCGGGCCGTCATCCACCGCGGCGAGGGCGTGCGCCTGGTCCCCACCACCGGTGAACGCCTGCGCGTACGCCGCCCTGATTGCGGACTCCGCTCCCGGGAGTGTCGGCTGGAATGCATTGTCGGCTGCCAGCGCCCCCTCCATCGGAACCAGGGCCACGGCGCCGACGATCAGCAGAACAAGCCCGGTCAGGCGCATTCTCCAGCGGGTTCGAGCGGTTCGGATGGTTCGACCGTTGGCCGACTGTCGCCCCGGTAGGTCGGACATCGTCATTGCGTCCTCCTCTGCGGCACGGTTGCCACACTCGTATCAACGCGCCATTCGTCTGGGGACGTTGAGACGAAACAGGAGAAACTCGGAAGAAACTTCTGAGCGCGCGCCGACGGCCGGTCCGAGCAGGCTCGGACCGGCGGCGGGGCGGCGACGGGACGGCGGGCGGCAGGCGACGCGCGGCGGGGCGGGGCGGCGGCGGGTATCCGCTATGCCGTCGCCGCCGACTCGACCTCGACCTCGACGTCGGCGTCGACGTCGGCCGGCGAGACGTTGATGGTCTGGGACAAGGCGGCCTCGGGGCGCAGGTCGTCGAGGGAGAGCTGGTGGGCCGGCGGGATCGCCAGGACCACCCGGGAGGTGACCGTCAGGTCGGGGGCGACGTGGAGCAGCTCGCCGGACGCCATCAGGCGCCAGGAAGGGTCCTCGTCCATCCGCTCGCTTTCCACCGCCACCGCCGGCCGGTCGGCCAGGTCGAAGGACCGGGCCCTGATCTCGCTGAACGGGCTCGCGTGGTCGAGGTGGCGCTGGTGGCGACCGCCCGGCTCACGGCACAGCGCGTAGAGCCGGTTCGTGTCCGGGTAACGCAGCGCCCAGAGCTCGTCCGCGGTGGCCATCACCATGTTGATCGAGTAGAGCGGCAGGTTCGCCGCGATCCACCGGGCGGCGGCGACGATGCCCGATCCGACGTCGCCGTCCGCGGCCGCGATCTCCCGGTTGATCAGCGCGAAGTATCGCTCCGAGTCGGTGTCGCCCTGGACCAGCGCACGGTCGTTGCCGAGGTGAGCGTCCAGTCGGCCCAGGTCCTCGATCACCCCGTTGTGGGCGAAGACCCGGTTCCCGTACTGAAAAGGGTGGGTGTTGGCCAGGTTGGCGCGTCCTGTGGACGCGTGCCGCACGTGGGCGATGAACGTCGACGAGACGACGGTTCGCGGCTGGTGGGCGAACTCCGCGCCGGCGCGCTCGGTGATCGGTTGTTTGATGACGCGGGGGGTGCCATCCGGCGCGAACGTCGCGATGCCGGCGCCGTCAGGGGATCGCGACGTTCGCGCCCGCTCGCTGTCCGGAGCGTCGAGCAGCCAGAACGTTGCTTCGATCGGCTGCGCTCCGCTGGTCAGCGCGAACATCTGGCACATCTTGCCTCCACCACCCGCCGTTACCGTCATGGCCCGCCGCCACCTGTCACCACCCGCCGAGGCGCCTGACGGCGCGGGGCGGAACGGGGCCTAGTGGGGCGGAGCGGGGCGAACTCCGCCCACCGGCGACCCGCCCCGCGCGGTGCCCGCCTAGCGAACCGCCGCTCACCCACCAGCATGCAACCTCTGACGGCTCGGGCGCCTGGCAGTCGATGTGCCCGGACCTGTCCGGTGTCACCCACCCTGTTACCGGGACCACTTGGTCACCCTCTGCGGGGGATGGTCGTTTCGAGCCGAGGCGGCCGTCTGGCGGAGATAGGAGCGGGTAGACAGCGCAACATGGCCACAGTGCGTGACCAGTCGTGTGCGCGCCATCATCGGTGCGGGTTGGGGGACAGCGTCGATGCATACAGCCGCGACCGCAGCCGCTGTCATCGCCGGCGATCATCGCGATGACGGCGGCGCGGAGGTGGGTCTGGACGTGGCCCGGTTCGGCGCCCTGGGGCCGCTGGAGGTCTCGGCGGCCGACGGAACGCCCGTGTTCATCGGCCAGCGCAAGAGACGTCGCCTGTTGTCCCTGCTCCTGTTGCACGCGGGCTCCTGGGTGGGCACCGAGCAGATCGGCGTGGCGCTGTGGGAGGACGACCCCCCACGCTCCGCGCTCGGCAACATCAAGACGTACGTCTCCGAGCTGCGCCATGCGTTGCCCTCACCGCCGCCGACGGCGAGCACGTCGGCGGGTCACGATCCGCCGACCGCGGCGCACAGGCCCGGCCGCATAGCCAGCCGGGACGGCGAGTACGCCATCCGGCTGGCACCTGGCGAGCTGGACGTCGACCTGTTCGACGCGGGGGCCCGTGCTGGCGACGATGCCCTCGCCGAAGGAGATCCGGCCCGGGCCGTCCGGCTGCTCGAGCAGGCGCTGAAGCTCTGGCGTGGCCGGCCGTATGACGACCTGCCCGCCGACCTCGCGGTCGCCGAGACCGCCCGGCTCGAGGAGCTGCGCTGGAACGCCTGGGAGAACCTGGCCGACGCCCGCCTGCGGCTCGGCCAACACGGACTGGTGCTGCCGGCGCTGCGCGCGCTGACCATCGAGCACCCGACCAGGGAGCGGCTGTGGGGCCAGCTCCTGGTCGCGCTCGACCAGGACGGCCGGCGGGCCGAGGCGTTGCGCGCCTACCAGGCGGTCTACCGGACCCTCACCGAGCGGCTCGGCATCGAGCCGGGCGAGGACCTGCGTGCCCTGCACCAGCGCATCCTGCGCGGCACCGGCGGGCCGGCCGCCACGGAGCTGTCCGGCCCGCGGCCCGCCCACGCCGACGCGCGGCCCGCCCACGCCGGCCCGCCGCCGGCCAGGCGGCACCGCCGCGGATCGCCACGGTGAGCGATGAACCGGGGCTGAACCGATGCTGGGCAGTGCCTAGCTAGGCCGCCGACGTGGCGATCTGGACGCGGAACTCACGAGAGATTCTGGAGGCAAGGGCGCAGGAAGGGCACGGCGAGCGCCGCTGATGCCCCGGGGCTGCCGGAGAGGCGAGCGGAAAGCCCACTCGCCGACATCGGGGCCAGGGCGCGGCGGACGCGGCGGGCATCGACGCCCACGCCGAGCCGGACCGTCGCCGCCGGTTCAGTGACCGGCGTTCTGGCGAACGGCCCGGGCGAACGGCCCTTCGAGCCAGCGGGCGCAGGCCCACCGCTCCGGTGAACCCGCCCGGCGGCCCCGAATATGCGACTCACGAACAAGCGGCTCACGGCTCACGAACATGTCGACGAAGCACCGACCAGGCTTTGGCCGCCCACCGCGGCCATGCCACCGGCGCGGCCCGGACACCACTGGGTACAGCCCGGACGACATGCGCCCGATGGGCCCCGACAGCGACCGATGGGAGTTTTGCCCTATGAAGGCTCGTTACGAGATGCCCGAACTGGACGGTGCCGGCTCGTTCGCCGAGGTGACCGGTGGCCGGTTTGGCTGGGGTCGTGACTGGCTTTGGCGCAGCTTCTGGGGTGGCTACCCCCGCGGCCCCGGCGGCGGTGGAGGCGGCGGTGTGATCATCATCGGCGGAGGCGGAGGCGGCTGGTGACGGACCTCGTCGACGCCATCGACGCCTGAACCCTGGCATCGGGCATCTGGCGCCTGACACCTGACACCTGACACACCACGGAACCTGCCACGAACTGGCGGGCCGGCCATCGCGGCCGGCCCGCCAGTTCTTTTCACGCCGATTCCACCGAAACCAGGATTCGTCCTCAGGGCCCGAAGGCCCCTTCCTCCATGGAACGGAAGATTCCAGCGGGCCACGCGAGCTCTCCGTTGAACTAAGGGGAAAGAAGGAGTTGGCACCAAGAACGCGAAGAAGAGGACGGACAGGAGTACGAGCTGTTAGCGACCCGGGGACAACAGCCTCCGGCCCTCTAGGCACCTGGCCCGGAAAGGATCGGCTGACGAGCAGATGACGACTCTGACCCGCGCGATGCCGCGGACGCCTCGGGTGCTCGCGCCGGGCGCGCCGTGGTTCGCCGTCCTTCCGGACACGCCCGCCGGCGGCGCCCTCGGCGCCGCCGTGCTGGCCGCGGACGACACCGTCGCGGCAGTGCGACGTGGCTCCGGCCGACCCTGGCTGATCGGCCGATGGGCCGCCAGCGCGACCACCACGGCCGACAGCGCCACCGCGGCCACCGGCACCGGCACCGCTGCTGGCACCCGCGCCGGCAGTGTCACCGCTGCTCGCACCGGCGCCGCCGCCAGCACCGCTGCTGGCATCGTGCACGCGGCCGTCGGCCGGTCGCGGCTCGCACTGATCGGCGACGTTCCGATCGGCCCCGGTGAGCTCGCGGACCGGCTCGCGCGCGTCAGGGACGTCGCCGACCTCGACCAGCTGGCGAACGAGCTGCCCGGCAGTTTTCACCTGGTCGCGGAGATCGACGGCCACGGCCGGGTCCAGGGCACGGCCTCCGGCCTGCGCCGCGTCTTCCATGCCGGGCTGAGCGCCTCCCCCGTCCCAGGCTGCCCCGGCGGAAACCGTCTCGACGGCAGCCGTCTCGACGGCGCGGTCGTCGCGGGAGACCGCGCGGACGTCGTCATGGCCCTCAGTGGGGATCGCCCTGATCTCGATCTCACCGCGCTCGCGCTCTGCCTGGTCGATCCGGTCGCCCCGCACCCGCTCGACGACCGGCCGCTGTGGCTGGGCCTGACCGCCGTCCCGCCCGACCACTGGCTACGCGTCGACCCGCCGGGCACCGCCGGGCCGGCCGCGACCCATCGGCGCTGGTGGCACGCGCCGAAACCGGAGCTCGACGGCCGCGTGGGCGCGGCGGCGCTGCGCCGTGCCCTGGTCGAGGCCGTGGGTTTCCGTACGGCGGCTGGCGGCACCGTCACCGCCGACCTGTCCGGCGGGCTGGACTCCACCGCCCTGTGTTTCCTCGCCGCCGCCGGGGCGGCGACGGTCGTCCCCTACACCGGGGTGGGACGTGACCCGGCGGACGAGGACGCCGCCTGGGCCGCCCTCGCGCGCGCGGCGTTGCCCGGCGCCGCCGACGGCTCGCCAGGCGCCTTCGAGCTGCTCCCCCGCGAGCGCGTCCCGCTGGTCTACGACGGGATCGGCCTGGCCGGCGAGCCGCTCGACCGCCCGTTCATCGGGGTGATCGACCGCGCGAAGCTGCTCGCCGGGCTCCGCCTCGCCGGCCGCCACCGACCCAGGCTGCACCTGTGCGGCCTCGGCGGCGACGAGGTGGCGCAGGGATCGCCGAACTGCCTGGCCGGCCTCGCTCTCGGCCACCCACTGGCCGCGTACGCGCGGCTGCGCGCCCTGCGCGCGCAGGGCCGCTGGCCACTCGCCGCCAGCGTCTGGACGCTGCGCCCGCGTTCCTACCGGACCTGGCTCGCCGACCTGCTCGCCCCCGCGTCCCGCCCGGACCGCCGCCGCGCCCGCGCCCATCCCCGCCGGCGTCTTCGGCGCCTGTCGCCGCGGCCGGTCGCCGAGCTCGACTGGTCGATTCCGCCGCGGATTCCGGCCTGGCTTACCCCCAGGGCCGTGGAGCTGCTGCGCGCCGCGCTCACCGAAGCGGTCGAGGAGGCCGAGCCGCTCGGTCCCACCCGGGACAGGCACGCCGATCTGTTCGCGATCCGCGCCGGCGCGGCCGTGGCACGTGGCTTCGCGCAGCTCGCCGCCCCTACCGGACCACCGCTGACCACACCGTTCTACGACGACCGGGTGGTCGAGGCGGCGCTCGCCGTGCGGACGGCCGAACGATGCACGCCCTGGGAGTACAAGCCGCTCCTGAAGGCGGCGATGCGCTTCCACGTGCCGGCGGACTGTCTGCGGCGGCAGACGAAGGCGGAAGGCTCGGTCGAGGAGGAGGCGGGGCTGCGCACCAACCAGGACGCCCTGCGCGCCCTGTTCACCGGGTCGCGGCTGGCCGCGCTCGGGCTCGTGGACGAGGAGGCGCTGCTGCGGGCCTGCCGATACACCCCGGCGCCCGACCTGCCGCACCTGGCGCTGCAGCAGACCGCCGCCGCCGAGGTCTGGTTACGCGCCTGGGACATCCCGTAGCCGTCGGACTGCCCATCGGTGGGGAAGGAGCGCTGGAGTGGACATGTTGACGTTGAGCCGGTCGGTCGTCTCGACCGACACCGACTACGGGACGGCGCTGTTGGATCAGCGTTCCGGCCGGTACTGGACGCTGAACCCTACGGCCACTCTCATCCTGCGCGTGCTGCTCGACGGCGGAGACCGGCCGAGCGCCACGCGTGCCCTGCTCGACCACTTCGACGTCGAGCCGGACACAGCACGCGCCGACGTCGACCGGCTGGTCGAGCAACTGTGCTCGGCGGGCCTGCTGACCGACTCCGCGTCGGCTGCCGAGCCGGTCACCGGCCAGGAGGCCGTTCGACGGGCCAGCCGGCGGGCCAGCGCCCCACGAGGGGTCCGACTGCCGTTCCGCCGTCGTCCAGGCGAGGCCCCAGCCGGCCGGCACAGCAGACGAAACGGCGGCCCGCGGGGCAACCAGCAGCTGGACGACCGGCGGCCGATCGACCGGCGCGACGACCGCCGCGAGGGAGGTCGATGACAGTGCCGATGCCGACACCGATGTCGATACCGATGTCAGCGCGCCGACGACCGCCGCCACCGCCACCGCTGCCTCGCCGCCTGCGCGCGCACCTCGCGGTCGCGGCCGCCCGGGCACTCGCCACCCAGCCGCCGGCCAGGATCCGCGCCTTCCTCTCCGCGGCGAGCCACGGCGCCGAGGCGGCCAGCCGGCGCCGAGCTCAGATGGCCAGGGACGACGTGACCACCGTCAGCCTGGTCTGTCGCGGGTCCCGCGGCTGCGTCCCCCGGTCGGTGGCGACGGCGCTGCTGTGCCGGATGTCAGGCACGTGGCCAACGTGGTGCGTGGGCGTGCGCACCATCGCGCCGTTCGCCGCGCATGCCTGGGTCGAGGCGGACGGGCTGATGGTGGGCGAGGACGAGCCCGCGGGCTACTTCCGCCCACTGCTGGCGGTGGAGCCGCGCCGAACGGCGCGGTCGGCGGCCAGGGTGACGACGGTGACCAGCAGGCCGGCCTCGCCGGCCGCCGTTCCCACCGCGAGCACGGCCAGGCCGGCTACGGACGCGCCGGCGACACCGACCGGATCAGCGGCGGGACCGTCCGCCGGCGACCTCCCGGCGGCCACGCGATGACCGGCATGGTGTGGGGGCGGCCTCGACCGGGCGGCACGCCCGAGCCGCCGGGACCGCCAGGATCGCCGGACCTGTTTGGACCGCCTGGACCGCAGGGCTCACCGAGACCCCCGAGACCCCCGGGGCCGCTGGGGCCTCCAGGACCACTGGGGCCCGCGGGACCGCTCGGGCCGCCAGGATCGCTGGGACCGCCAGGACCGCTGGGACCGCCAGGACCGCCGCCGCCCGGTACCGGCGGCCGGCGGCCGGGCGGCCTCGGGCTCGGGCGGCTGTGGCAGCTGATGCGCGGGCACAGCCGGACCGTCATGATCGGCGTCGCCCTCACCGCCCTCGGCACGCTGTTCGGGGTCGTCCAGCCGCTGCTGGTCAAGCGGGTGATCGACGGCGCCCAGCACGGCGGGATCTCCGCCTGGTTGCTGTGCACCCTGCTGGGGCTGTTCGTCGGCCAGGCCTTCGTCGACACGCTTGGCCACTACCTGCTGGAGCGCACCGGCCAGGGCATCATCCTCGGCCTGCGCACCCGGCTGGTCGGCCACCTGCTGCGGCTGCGGGTCAGCGTCTACGACGAGCGAAGGATGGGCGATCTCATCTCCCGGGCGAACACCGACACGGTGGTCGTCCGAGAGGCCGTCGCCTACAGCTTCGCCGCGTTCCTGACCAGCCTGATCGGCGCCGCCGGCGCGATCGCGCTGATGATCTACATCGACGTCCGGCTCTTCCTGCTGGTCGTCGTCGCCGTGCTGGTCGCGAGCGTCGGCGTGCTGTCGGCCCTGCGCCGGATCCGGGGAACCTCGGAGGAGGGCCAKGCGAGCGTCGGGCGGATGACCGCCGACCTGGAACGCTCGCTGTCCGCGATCCGCACCGTCCGGGCGAGCCGTGCCGAGGAGCGCGAGGCCGAGCGGATCGCCGTGCACGCGCGCGACGCCTACCGGCTCGGGGTGCGAATGGCGCGGCTGAACTCCGTCATCGCGCCGGCGATGGAGCTGGCCGTGCAGGGATCGGTGCTCGTCGTCCTGCTGGTCGGCGGCGTGCTCGTCGCGCACGGCGTGACGTCGTTGGGCTCGCTGGTCGCGTTCCTGCTCTATGCGACCTACCTGGTCGTGCCGCTCTCGCAGCTGATCGAGGCCTCCGGGATCATGCAGCGCGGGATGGGCGCGCTGGACCGCGTCGACGCCGTCTTCGACCTGCCGTGTGAGGCCGACCTCGATACCGCCCTCGACACCGACCGCGGCGCCGACCTCGACGCCGGCCTTGCCGACGAGGCGACCAGGCCGCTGGTCCGCGTCATCCCGGCGGTCGAGACACCCGCGACGGCGCGGGTCACGGATCCGGAGACGCCGGCGAGCACACCCGACGCCGAGCAGGCGGAGGGCCACGCCGAAGCGCCGGCCGTCGAGTTCCGCGACGTGTGGTTCGGTTACACGCCGGACCGGCCAGTGCTGCGCGATGTCTCATTCACGATCCCGTCGCGCGGACACGTCGCGCTGGTCGGGCCGTCCGGCGCGGGCAAGTCGACGACGTTCGAGCTGCTGGAACGGTTCTACGACGCCGACCGCGGCGAGATCCTGTTGCGCGGCGTCGACGTGCGGGCGATGTCGCGGGACGCGGCGCGCGGCTGGGTGAACCTCGTCGAGCAGAACGCGCCGGTGTTGCAGGGCTCGCTGCGCGACAACATCACCTATGCCGCCCCGGACGCCACCGAGGCCGAGATCGACGAAGCCGTCGAGACCGCGCGTCTGGGCGACCTGGTCACGCGGATGTCACACGGCGTGTGGACCGACGTGGGCGATCACGGGGTGCTGCTGTCCGGTGGGGAACGCCAGCGGGTGGCGATCGCGCGGGCGATGCTCGCGCGGCCGGCGGTGCTGCTGCTCGACGAGCCGACGTCGCAGATGGACAGCGTCAACGAGCGCGCCCTGACCCAGGTCATGCATGACATCGCCACGCGGCACGCCCTGCTGGTGATCGCGCACCGGATGTCCACCGTGCGGGCCGCGGACCGGATCATCGTGCTCGACGAGGGCCGGGTGCTGGCGACCGGCACCCACGAGGAGCTGCGGGAGACCTGCCCCCTCTACCGCCGCCTGTCCGCCACGGACCTCGGTTCGGCCGCCCCGGCCCGCGCCGCCGAACCGGCGACCTGACCGAACCAGCGACCTGACCGCGGGGGTGGGGTAGCCGGCGTCCGTGCCGGCTACCCCACGGCAGCCGTTACCTCACAGCAGCCGTTACCCACAACGGCCGTTGCCCCACACCAGCCGTCGGCCGCGTCAGCCGGCGGCTCAGTCCTTGGCGGGAGCGACGTCCTCGGCTGGACCGACGCCGCCCAGAGGCAGCCCGGTCACGTCGTACAGGTGATGCACCGGATCATGCGCAAAGTAGCGGGCGAAGGTGTCGATGGTGAAGCTGGCGCCGTCGGAACGCCTACCGGTCCGTTGCCACTGGGCACCGGAGACGGTCGCGAACCGGGCGGCGATCTTGGCTGCCGCGCCCGCGAGGTCGCCGGCGACCCGGGCCGGGTCCTGCTCGCCGTAGCGGTCGGCCACGGCGGTGTCGTCCTGGTCCCAGTTCGGATACAGCGGGTTGTCCCGCGTGAGCATCAACTGGAGCCGCTCGTCGTAAAGGCGCAGGACATCGCGCACATGGCAGGCGTACTCCAGCGTCGACCAGCGCTCAGGTGACGGCCGGCCCCGCACCTCGTCGTCCGGCTTGTCCGCGAGCACCGCCAGCCAGGCAGAGGCGACGCGCAGCACGAGGCCGGAGACGTCGGTGGCCGGGAAGGTCGCCGCGTCGAACCCACACTCCGGGCAGGCCCGCTCCAGGACCCAGGTCCAGTCCTTGTCGTCGGGCACGAYGGCGTCGGCCTGTCCGGCCGCGCCGGCGGAGGCGTCGATGGCGGGAGCACTCTGGCTCTCGGTCGTCACGGTCTCACCCTAGCCCTGACCGCGAGGCGGCTTCTCCGGTTGGTCCGGCCCCCCTGTACCGTCCGGCCCGTCCGTACCCGGTTGCCTGCCCGACTGCCATCGCGCCCGAACGATACGAGACGATCCGCACGTCGCCCACGCTCAGACCTCACAGAGTGGCGTTTCTCGGGGTGAGTACCTAGTAACCGACTGAATGCGTCAAGAGGCGCCTGGCGAAACACGAAGATCCCAGGATGGGCTTGTGTCCCCCGACCAAGCCCAGGCCGCGGCTGCCGCCACCGCCGGGGCTGCCGCTTCCGGCACAGGCGACACCGTCGCGACGGCGAGCCGCGCCTTCACGCCGTCACACTGCCCGTACTGCGCGCTGCAGTGCGGCATCGAGCTACGCCCACGGCCGGGCGTGGTCGACCTCATCCCCCAGGACGACTTCCCGACGAACCGCGGAGGCCTGTGCTCCAAGGGCTGGACGGCCGCCGGGCTGCTTGACCACCCCGACAGGCTGACCACTCCGCTGCTGCGCGACCGGTCTGCCGGGGGCGCCCGCGGCGAGCTTCGGCCGGCGACCTGGGACGAGGCGCTGGAGCGGATCGTCACCAGCTGGCGTGACTGCCAGCGCCGGTATGGCCGGGACAGCGTCGGCGTGTTCGGCGGCGGCGGACTGACCAACGAGAAGGCGTACGCGCTCGGCAAGTTCGTCCGGGTCGCGCTGCGCAGCCGATCCATCGACTACAACGGCCGCTTCTGCATGTCGTCGGCCGCCGCGGCCGGCAATCGCGCGTTCGGAATCGACCGCGGGCTGCCGTTCCCGGTGAGCGACATCGCCGAAGCCGACGTCGTCCTGCTGGTCGGAAGCAACCCGGCCGACACGATGCCGCCGATCATGCAGTGGTTCGACGCGGGCAGGGCGAAGGGCGCGCGGCATATCGTCGTCGACCCGCGCGCGACCCCGACCGCCCGCGGAGCGCACCTGCACCTGCAGCCCACCCCGGGCACCGACCTCGCGCTCGCCGCCGGCCTGCTGCACATCGCGATCCGCGACGGGCTGGTGGACACCGACTTCGTCGCCAGTCGCACGACCGGGTTCGACGCTGTCCGCCGGGCGGTCACGGCCTACTGGCCCGGCCGGGTCGAGCGGATCACCGGGGTGCCCGAGACGAACCTGCGCGAGGCCGTCCGGCTGCTCGCCGAGGCGGAACGCGCCATGGTGCTGACCGCTCGCGGGGCCGAACAGCACGCGTCCGGCACCGACACCACGCAGGCGTTCATCAACCTGGCGCTCGCGCTCGGCCTCCCCGGGCGCTCGTTCTCCGGCTACGGCACGATCACCGGCCAGGGCAACGGCCAGGGTGGCCGGGAGCACGGGCAGAAGGCTGATCAGCTGCCCGGATACCGCAAGCTCGCCGACCCGGCCGACCGCGCGCACATCGCCGCGATCTGGGGTGTCTCGCCGGACGAGCTGCCGCCGCCCGGTGTGTCCGCCTTCGAGATGCTCGACGCGTTGGGCACCGAAGGCGGTGTGCGGGCCATGTGGGTGCTCGGCTCCAACCCGATCGTGTCCGGCCCGGACGCGAACCGGATCGCCGACCGGCTCGCGGCCCTGGACCTTTTGGTCGTCTCCGACTTCTTCCTCTCCGAGACGGCGGCCCTCGCCGACGTCGTGCTGCCGGTCGCGCAGTGGGCGGAGGAGGAGGGCACGATGACCAACCTCGAAGGCCGGGTGCTGCGCCGCCGCCGGGCGCTCGCTCCGCCACCCGGGGTGCGTACCGACCTGGAGGTCATCTCCGAGCTCGCCATCCGTCTCGGGCGTTCCGCCGAGGCGTTCCCCGTCGAGCCGCGGGCGGTGTTCGAGGAACTGCGGCGGGCGAGCGCCGGCGGGCTCGCCGACTACTCCGGCATCAGCTACGAGCGGATCGAGGCCGAGAAGGGCGTCTTCTGGCCCTGCCCGGCCCCCGCCGCCGCTGGCGAGGACAGCGCGAACGCCGTCGGCGAGCTGGGCGAGGCCGGCGAGGCGGTTCACCCGGGCACRCCGCGGCTGTTCGCCGAACGTTTCGCCACGCCGGACGGGCGGGCGCGGTTCGTCGCGGTACATCACCGGGGCGCGGCGGAGACGCCCGACCGTGACTACCCCTACTACCTGACTACCGGCCGCACGATGCGCCAGTACCAGTCGGGAACGCAGACCCGGCGGGTCCGGGCGCTCGTCGCCGACGATCCCGACCCGGTTGTCGAGCTGCACCCGGTTCTGGCGACCAAGTATGAGATCACCGCAGGGGATCTGGTCGAACTGAGCTCCCGTCGCGGACGGGCGGTGTTCCGGGCCCGCGTGACCGACACCATCCGCCAGGACACGTTGTTCGCGCCGTTCCACTGGGGCGGCTACTCGACCGTCAACCTGCTGACCAATCCAGCACTCGACCCAACCTCGCGGATGCCCGAGTTCAAGGCGTGCGCGGTGGCGCTGCGCCGGATCGATCACCTTCCCGACGGAGGCGCCGCCCTGCCGACCGAGGCAACCGTCCCGGTGGCCACCGAATGGTCCCGCCCACGCACCACGTCGCCATCCACCGCCGCCAACACCGGCACCGCAGGCACCAACGTCGCCGGCGGCGGCGGTGCCGGTGGCGCCCCCTCAGCCGGTCTCGCCGACCTTGCCGACCTTGCCGACCTCGCCGGGCCGGTGGCGACCGCCCCGGCCTCCGTCCGCACGTTCCCGGGCACCGGCTCCGCCCGGACTGGCTCCGACAGCGCACAGGACACCGCGCCCGTGTCACACCGGAAGGACCGTCGCATGCACAGCACACCCCGCTTCTTGCAGGGCGTCTTCTCGTTCGAGGGGCAGGGGCTGACCAAGCCGGCATTCCTCGACCCGTCGCTGACCTACACGGTCCCGCCCGGAGCGACCGCGCAGCCGGTGTACTTCCGCGGCGGCAACGCCTCGGACGAGCTGGTCTACGTGCTGCTCGTCCGGGACGGCGCGCCGATGCGCTACTTCCCGATCGGCGCCCGTGCCGATGTGCACGTCCCGCTGCGGGTGGTCGAGGACCTGCTCGGCGACACCCGCATCGAGCTGCATCTCGCCGCCCCGGAGGGCATCGAGGGCACCGTGGTCATCGATCTCGGCCTGATCGAGTTCTGAGCGGGTGCGACCATGACCATCACCGAGAACGCCCCAGGCACATCCAACGCCGCCAACGCCACCGCGTCTGCCGCCTCCACCGTGCCCACCTCCGCCGACGTCGTTCCGGCGCAGCGGGCCCATGGCCGAACGCCCGCCGGCGGGCGCGAGCGCCTCGTCGTCGTCGGCAACGGCATGGCCGGCATACGCGCCGTCGAGGAGATCCTCGCCCGGCATGGCGGCGACCTGTTCGACATCACCGTGTTCGGCGACGAGCCGTACGGCAACTACAACCGGATCCTGCTGTCCAACGTGCTGGCCGGCGCCGACACCGAGGACGAGATCTTCCTCAACACGCCGGAGTGGTACTCGGACAACGGCATCCGCCTGCGCGCCGGCGTCCGGGTCACCGGGCTCGACCGGTACGCCCGCGTCGTCACGGTCGAGGACGGCACCGTCGCCCCCTACGACAAACTGATCATCGCCACCGGCAGCCGCTCGTTCATCCCGCCCATCAAGGGCCTCGCCGGACCCGATGGCCGGCTTCCGGGCGGTGTCTTCGCGTTCCGCACGATCGACGACTGCCGCGCCATGATCGGATTCGCCGAGGGGCGGCGGACCGCGGCCGTCATCGGCGGCGGTCTGCTCGGTCTGGAGGCCGCCCGCGGCCTGCAGACCTACGGGCTCGAGGTGCACATCATCGATGCCGCACCGACGCTGATGAACCAGCAGCTGTGCGCCGAGGCTGGTGCCATCCTGCGGCGCGGCGTCGAGGAGCTCGGGATCACCGTGCATCCGGGAGCGCGCACCGCGCGGATCCTGCTCGCCGACGACGAGACCGGCCGCGAAACCGACGATCAGACCAGTGGCGAGGCCGGCGGGGGTACGGGCGAGAGCACGGGCGAGAACGCCGGCCTTGGCAGGGCGATCGGGCTGGAGTTCACCGACGGGGCACGGCTCGACGTCGACATGATCGTGGTGGCGGCCGGGATCCGGCCCAACGTCGAGATCGGGCTGCGCGGCGGGCTGACCGTCGAGCGCGGCATCGTCACCGACGACCAGCTGCGCTCGGTCGACGATCCCGACATCTACGTGGTCGGCGAGTGCGCGCAGCACCGTGGCCAGGTCTACGGCCTGGTCGCGCCGCTGTGGGAGCAGGCGACGGTACTCGCCGAGCACATCACCGGCGCCGACCCGGACGCCGCCTACCACGGCTCGAAGACCGCCACGAAGCTCAAGGTCGCCGGTGTGGCCGTCGCCGCGATGGGCCTCAAGGACGCGGAGCACCCCGACGACGAGGTGGTCCGGTTCGTCGAGCCGCGCCGGGGCGTCTACAAGAGCGTCATCATTCGCGACGGAAAGCTCGTCGGCGCCACCCTGCTCGGCGACACGGCCAAGTCGGCCTCGCTCATCCAGGCGTTCGACAACGGCCTGCCACTGCCGGACGAGCGGCTCCAGCTGCTGTTCGACATCGGCCTGCCCGCGGCCGAGGTCGGGGCGGCGGAGATGGCCGACGACGCCCAGGTCTGCAACTGCAACGGCGTGAGCAAGGGGAAGATCGTCGCCTGCGTCAAGGGCGGGATGAAGACCGTCCCCGGCGTCATGAACGCGACCCGCGCCGGCAAGGGCTGCGGCTCGTGCAAGCTGCTCGTCAAGGAGATCGTCGAGTGGGCGGCCGACGGAGAGGTGGAGGAGGACCTCTCGGCGAACTGGTACGTCCCCGGTGTTCCGCTGGACAAGCCGGCGCTGATGGCGGCCGTGCGTGAGCGGAACCTGCGGTCGGTGTCCGCGGTCTTCGCCGCCCTGGCGCCCGAGGGCAAGGAGGACGCGGCCAGCAAGATGGCGTTGACGTCGCTGCTGCGCATCGTCTGGGGCAACGACTTCATCGACGAACGCGACGGCCGGTTCATCAACGACCGTGTCCACGCCAACATCCAGAAGGACGGCACCTTCTCGGTCGTCCCGATGATCGCCGGCGGCGTCACCAGCCCGGACGAGCTGCGCCGGATCGCCGACGTCGCCGAGAAGTACGACGTCCCGATGGTGAAGATCACCGGCGGCCAGCGCATCGACCTGCTGGGCGTGCGCAAGGAGGACCTGCCGAAGGTCTGGGCCGATCTGGACATGCCGAGCGGCCACGCGTACGGCAAGAGCTTCCGCACGGTGAAGACCTGCGTCGGCAAGGACTTCTGCCGCTTCGGGGTCGGCGACTCGACCGCCCTCGGTGTCGCGATCGAGCAGCGTTATCACGGCCTGGAAAGCCCCGGGAAGCTCAAGCTGGCGGTCAACGGCTGCCCGCGCAACTGCGCCGAGGGCCTGATCAAGGACGTCGGCGTCGTCGCGATCGACGGTGGTCGTTGGGAGATCTACATCGGCGGAGCGGGCGGCGCGCACGTCCGCAAGGGCGACCTGCTGGCCACCGTCGGCAGCCCCGAGGAGGTCATGACGCTGACGGGCCGCTTCCTGCAGTACTACCGCGAGAACGCGAAATGGCTGGAGCGGACGTACACGTTCGTCCCGAGAATCGGCATCGAGAAGATCCGGGCCGTCATCGTGGACGACGCGGAGGGCATCGCCGCGGATCTGGACGCCCGCATCCAGGAGTCGATCGACGCCTACGTCGACCCCTGGCTGGAGCGCGAGAAGCCGGCCACCTCCGGCCAGTTCCTCACCTCCCTGCCGCTCGTCGCCCTGCCCCAGGTCCCGGTCCGATGAGCGCGCAGAGCGCCGTCGCCATGACCGCCATTCCTGCCGACGCCGCCGGATCCGGCCCGGACAAGGGCGGTCCGGTCGGAACCGAGGCGAAATCAGCCCAGCTGGCGGCGACGGGAACCGGCGCCGTGCACCGGCTCGGCCTCCTCAACGAGATTCCGATCGGCGAGGCGCGGGCGTACGCCGTCGGCGACGCGCAGATCGCCGTCTTCCGGCTACGCGGCGACATCCTGCGGGCCGTCGACGCGGTCTGCCCGCACGCGGGCGGGCCGCTCGCCGACGGCCAGGCCGACGCGGGCGTCGTCATCTGCCCGTTGCACTCCCACGTCTTCAACCTGGCCACCGGCGAGTCCTCCTCGGGGGCACCGCCGATCGGCTGTTACCCGGTCCGGCTCGCCGCCGACGGCACGATCGAGCTCACCTTGTGACGGACCGCGGCCCAGACCAGCGGCATGGCGGCGTGTTCCCGGGTCCCGACGACCGCCCCGTCCCTGGTCTGGGCCAGGTCCTGTGTCAGTCCAGGTCCATCGGCCCAGGCATCGACTCGACATCCTCGGTTCGGTCCGAGCCTGAGAGCCGCGCATGACATGTCGGATCTCCATGCGACGCTTAAGGGCATGGATGGCCAACGGGACCACCCGAACCTGCGGCGRCTCGAATCCATCGCGCTGGCGCTGCCCGAGGCGCAGCGGGTCGACGTCGAGGCCTGGGACGGCGAGCCGACCTTCCGCGTCCGCGGCAAGACCTTCGTGTTCGCCCACCCCGAAGGCGCCGGCATCACGGTCAAGCTGCCCAAGGACGAGGCCGCGGCCGTATGCGCCTCCGACCCGGCCGCCAAGCCCGCCGGCTACGGCCTGGGCCGCCACGGCTGGGTCGCGCTCACCCTCACCTCCGACGAGGCCGAGGACCGCTGGGACCAGGTCGAGGAATGGATCCGCATCTCCTACACCCTGGTCGCCCCCCGAACCCTCGCCCGCCTCGTCATCCCCGGCTGAGCCCCGAGCTGACGCCGCCCTCGACGATCTGCCCAGCTGGCCTAGGCGCTCCAGCGCCGGACGATGTCTCCCCCACCCCACCCGAGCGATCCGCTAGGATGCGAAGGCAGCACCACGCGGGTGTAGTTCAGAGGCAGAACACGAGCTTCCCAAGCTTGCAACGCGGGTTCGATTCCCGTCACCCGCTCTCACGATCACAGCGCCTGACCTGGATCGGAACGCCGGGCAGCACACCACAGGTTGCACAGATCGTGGTCACTGGGTTGCACGCATGATCGCCCGGGGTGACCCGATGGGCGCGACGGTCATCGACACCACCGACCAGACCATCGCCGCAACCGCCGCCCGCATCCTCGACGTCTGGCTGAATCGGCCCAGCGGCCAGGGATGACCGACACCATTCGGATAGGCATACCGGGTAGGACGCCGCACGCGCAGCAGGTCCGCACTCAGCTATCCGCCTGCCCATCGGAGTCAAGGTCGTCCGCGACATCTGGCAGGAGCGGGCTGACCAACCTCGCTCTCCGCTCTGCCAGGGCCTGGGTCTGGACGGCGAGCCGATGGGCGTCGAATCCGGCCGGTACCGGGCCGTGCCCGACCAAGGCGGCGAGTAGATCATGCTGCGCATGCCCCAGGCGCTGCCGTACGGCGTCCGGAACGGGACGGCTGAGAGGTCGGCGCGTCGGAAGACGGCGGCGCCCATCCGCGCGGGCGCGCTGGTCGCGCGAGTCACCCGGTCCGGTAGCCGGGCGGGAGTCGCGCGCCTCCTCGACGGTCTTGCGGATCAGCGCCAGCTCGTCGGCGATCTCCGCCGCGGGCGGATAGTCACGGTCACGCTCGAGGAGCACTCCCGGCGGGTCGCAGCGGGCCGTCAGTTCCGCGAGCAGTCGCAACGTGGGATCCGGCACCGGACGGTTGTGGGTGTCATGCCACAGCCCGTCTCGTAGTTCGCCGCCGGCGACGTGTACGTAGGCGACTCGGTCCAACGGCAGGTCCCGCAGCGCGGAGATCGGATCGTGGTCGAGGTTGATCCAGGCGGTGCGCAGGTTCGCGACGTCCAGCAGAAGGTCGACGTCGGCACGCTCGACGAGCTCGGCCAGGAAACGCGCCTGGGACATCTTGTCGTCCGGCCATCCGAACAGGGGCGCGACATTCTCGACCGCGAGTGGCACCGGCAGGGCGGACCGCGCGATGCGCGCGTTCTCAGCCGTCACGATCAGCGATGTCCGGGTCAGTGGCACTGGGAGGAGATGCCCGCTGTTCAGGTCGCCGGACCGGCACAGGGCCACGTGCTCGCTGACGAGGGGCGCATCGAGCGCCCGCGCGACCGCCGCGAGGTGCGCCAGCCGCCCCGGATCGGGGGGTCCGGCCCCGCCCAGGTTGAGGGTCGTCCCGTGCGGGATGATCGTCACGCCGTGTGCGCGCAGCTCCATCAACCCGTCGGGAACACGGCGCGGATCGATTCCTTCGGCGATCACCTCGATGAAATCAAGGCCGGGAAGGCTGGAGACGACCTCGTCGATCGCCGGTCGCCAGCCGATTCCGTAGCCCAATGGCCGCGGTTTCACGCCCACTCGGCCTGGCATTCCGCCTCGATATCGAGGCTGCGTGGTGACGACCGCCCGGTCACCCGCACGACGGCACGTCATAGGAGGACCGGGAGGCCGCGGACCGTCGCCTCTCCTCCCGGTCCGCGACCCGCCGTCGCCAATCGGCGTCGTCCGCCGCGATGACGGCGCTCAGCCCGTCGACGACCTGGCGCGCCTGCGGGCTGATGGAAAGATCGGCGGGGAACGCGTTGACGCGTGGAGCGCCGGCGGTGGACCGCGCCTCGACAGGCTTCGCCAGTTCAGCGACGAGCCATTTCACGAAATCTCGGATACTCGTCTGCCAGTCCAGAGAAACCGAATGGTATGCCGCGCGGAGGTTCACACCTCCAGGGTCCACGGACGCGACGAGGTCGAGATCGCCGTGCTGAAAGAGATCGAGCAGCAAATACGCCTCGCTTGGGCGAAAGAAGCCCATTTCCATGATCAGGCGAGTAGTCTTGTTACTTCTCCGCGGACCCCTCAAAAGCTTGGCACGGAGAGAATCCAACGCGGCGCCGGATTCCAATCCATGCAGAATTCGCCAGCAGCTGTCAGACAGCGCGCCAGAGGCGGACAGACCGTCGAGCAGGGTCTCTACAGCATCCCCGGCCGTGCGGTCGGACCGGAGAAGTTCCTCGACGACATCGTCACGACCTTTGATGATCGCAATCAAGATGTCGCCCGGTTCGGGCTGCGGCCCACCCCGCGGGAGATGGTCGTTGGCCATGACTACAGGCGTCAACACCTCGGACGGCTCCTGCCAGGAGACGCCGGCCGTCCAGGCGCGGGCGAGCGCGTTCAGGACCGCCCGGTTGTCGGTCTCCCGAAGAAACGTCGCGATCTCGGCCGGTGGAGTCGCGTCCTGCGTCAGCAGGTCGACCAGCATTCTCGGCAGGCCGTTGTACACCTCAAAGAAGCGATAGCGTTCCCGCCGAGGGAACCGCGACTCGTCGACGGTAAGGATCTTGGTGAGGTGCACGGGCGGAACGCCCTCCACGGGTCCCTTCGCGGGGCTCGTCAGCACCGAGGCGAAAAGCGGGAGATCCTCGTGCCTCGAGCCCTTTCGCAAGCCATACGCGAGCCAGACCGAGATGCGTGGATCACCTGCCGCCGCGGCAAGCAGGTCGCGGGCCTTCGTGAATGCCCGCTCGTTCGACCGGCCGATGAGGACCACGGCGCCGAGCGCCGCGTCGTCTCGGCGCCTGATAGCCCGCCGGAGCCGCGCCATGGCCGACCACACGCGCCATCGGGGTGAATCTCCCTGTGTACCCAGCGCCCGCTCGGCCAGTAAGACGCTTCGTTCGTGCGACATGCGGCGAGCCACGTTTCACCTCCGCCGTCCAGGTATTTGCGGTCTGGGCACTCGCGGTCTGGTATTTGCGGTCTGGGCACTCGCGGTCTGGTACTTGCGGTCCAGCACTCGCGGCGAGACCCAGCCACCATCTCGATGATATTGACCAAGGGGCGCGGAGCGGGCCGAAATCCACGGTCCCGCGCGCTCGGTCTGGCGGCCGCAATGCCCGGTCGTCCTCGTCATCACCGACGGCAGCACCCGGCCGCCTCGCGGGGTCCGCCCGCCGGCCTGGCCCGGCACCAGGGACACCGGGGCAATACCGGCGCGGTATCTCGGCAGGTGGGGGGCCCGCGGGGGTCGCCGCGGCCAGGATGAGGGTGTCATCCTGTCGTGCTGGAGCGGCATTGCGATCGCCGCTGCGCCAACGAGGGTGCCGAGGGTGGGGACAACCGATGACCGACGCGGAACTGGTCTTCACCGGTGGGCCGGTGTTCACCGCCGACGCGGCCCGCACGCGTACGCACGCGGTGGCGGTGCGCGGGGGGCGGATCGTTGCCGTCGGGCGCGGTGCCGAGGCGCTGGTCGGGCCGTCGACGGAGGTCGTCGACCTTTCGGGGAAGCTGCTCGTTCCGGGGTTCCAGGACGCCCACGTGCACCCGGTATGGGGCGGGCTCGACCTGTTGCGGTGCGACCTGCGGTCCGCGACCGACCGGGCCGGCTATCTGGCCCTGGTCGCCGAATATGCCCGGATCCACGCCGACGCCGCGTGGATCGTCGGCAGTGGCTGGAGCATGCCCGCGTTCCCCGGTGGCACTCCGCTCGCGGCGGATCTCGACGCGGTCGTGCCGGACCGGCCCGTGATGCTGATGAACCGGGATGGCCATGGGGCGTGGGTGAACTCGCGGGCGCTCGAACTCGCGGGCGTCGACACGCGCACACCCGACCCGGCCGACGGGCGGATCGAGCGCGACGCGAACGGGGCGCCGACCGGGACGCTGCACGAAGGCGCGATCTCCCTGGTCAACGGGCTGCTGCCGCCGGTGACCGCCGAGACGATGGCCCGGGCGCTGCTGCGGGGGCAGGAGTATCTGCACTCGTTCGGCGTCACCGCCTGGCAGGACGCCATCGTCGGGACCTACGGCAACGCGGACGACCCCGCACCGGCATACCTCGCGTGCGCGACGTCGGGCCAGCTCACCGCGCGGGTGATCGGGTCGCTGTGGTTCGAGCGCGACCGGGGCGTCGAACAGCTCGACGATCTACGCCACCGGCGTGAGACCTTCACCCACGGCCGGTTCCGCGCGACCAGCGTGAAGATCATGCAGGACGGCATACYGGAGAACTTCACCGCGGCGATGTTGGACCCTTACCTGTCGCCCTGCGGATGCGRCAAACGCGGCAACGACGGTGCAGGCGGAGACAGCAACGGCGGCAAGGGCGACGGCATCACGTTCTTCCCCCGCGAGCTGCTGCTCGAAGCCGTTCCAGCGCTCGACGCCGCGGGCTTCCAGACGCATTTTCACGCCATCGGCGACCGGGCCGTCCGTGACTGCCTCGACGCGGTGGCGGCGGCGATCACCGCGAACGGCCGTGGCGATCTGCGTCATCACATCGCCCATCTGCAGGTCGTCCATCCCGATGACGTCCCGCGGTTCGGACGGCTCGGGGTCGCGGCGAACCTGCAGTTCCTGTGGGCGGTGCTGGAGGCGCAGATGATCGAGCTGAACCTGCCCTTCCTCGGCCCCGAGCGGGGCTCGTGGCAGTACCCGTTCCGGCGGCTTCAGGAGACCGGGGCGGTGCTGGTGGCCGGCAGTGACTGGCCGGTCTCGACGCCCAACCCGCTCGCCGCGATCCACGTGGCCGTCAACCGGACTCCCTCACCGAGCGAGGTCGCGCCGGGTGGCGAGCACGAGGCCTTCGAGCACGAGGTCTTCCTGCCGGAGCAGCGCCTCGACCTGGCGAGCGCGCTGGCCGCCTACACGTCAGGGTCGGCGTGGGTGAACCACCTCGACGACGTCACGGGCACGGTCTCCGTCGGCAAGGACGCGGACCTCGTCGTGCTGGACCGGGATCCGTTCGCCGGCCCGCCAACCGACATCGGCAACACCCGGGTGCTGCAGACGTTCGTCGCCGGGGCCCGGGTGTACGCCGCGCCGGACGCATAGCCGGGCACGCGGTAGCCCGCCAGGCGGTAGCTCGGCGTGCGCCGGCAGGCGACGCGTCCCTGGCCTCGGTCGTTCGTTGACCTCGGCAGTTCGTTGAAAGCGAACGCTCACCCACATAGGCTGCCAGGCCACAGGCGGCCGACGAAGGGAAGATCATGGAGCGTCTCGCGGGCAAGGTCGCGATTGTCACCGGCGCTGGGATCGGACAGGGCAAGTCGACGGCGTTACGGCTGGCCAGCGAGGGCGCGACGGTCATCGCCGCCGATCTCAGCGGAGCGGAGAAGGAGACCGCCGCCGAGTCGGACGCGATCGTGCCGTTCCAGGTGGACGTCACCCGGTCGGCGGACGTCGAGGCGCTCGTCCGCGAGGCGACGGAGCGGTTCGGCCGGCTGGACATCATGTGCAACGTCGTCGGGGTCGCCGGGGTGGCGCAGGCGCTGATCCCGGACGTCGACGAGGACGACTTCGACCGCCTGCTGACCATCAACCTCAAGAGCATCTTTCTGGGCATGAAGTACGCGATCCCCGCGATGGTCGCGGGCGGCGGAGGCTCCGTCATCAACTGGTCTTCAGTCGGCGCCTTGGCAGCATCGCCAACCTCGGGTGCCTATGGCGCCAGCAAGGCCGCGATCCTCTCGTTGACCCGGACCGCCGCCCGCGAGTGGGGTCAGCAGAACGTCCGGGTCAACGCGATCTGCCCCGGCTTCATCTATCCCACCGGTATGACCCTCATGGGCGAGGAGAAGTTTCCGGATCTCGCGCGGCACGCGGCCTCGAGGTCCGCGATGAACCGCCCCGGCCATCCGGACGAGGTCGCTGCCGTCGCCGCGTTCCTGGCCTCCGACGACGCCTCCTACATGACCGGCTCCTACCTCGTCGTCGACGGCGGCTGGACCGCGGGCAGCTGACGTCGCGCCGTCAGTACCAATTGAGCCGCACCCGCGGCTGACCGCTGTACCCGCGGACGCCCTCACCCGGGTACAGCCACAGGTAATGGACCGGCTCACTGTTGAAGTCTCTGGCCACGATGTCCTGGTGGAGGTCGCGGTCCCAGTCCCCGATTCCGACGAAGGTGTACCCGTTCCACCCGTTACCGATCAGCACCCTCTGCTGGCTGCTGTACCCGCGGACGCCCTCGCCCGGGTACAGCCACAGGTAACCGTTCCTGTCTCTGGCCACGATGTCCTGGTTGCCGTCGCTGTCCCAGTCCGCGACCCCGGCGAAGGTGTACCCGTTCCACCCGTTACCGATCTGCATCCTCCGCTGGCTGCTGTACCCGCGGACGCTGTCACCGGGGTACAGCCAAAGGTAACCCCAGTAGTCTTTGGCCACGATGTCCTGATTGCCGTCACGGTCCCAGTCCGCGACCCCGGCGAAGGTGTACCCGTTCCACCCGTCACCGATCTGCACCCGTGGCTGAGTGAATCCGCGGGCGCCTTCACAGGGGTACAGCCACAGGTCACCGTTCGGGTCTCTGGCCACGACGTCCAGGTAGCCGTCGCTGTCCCAGTCCCCAAACCCGGCAATGGTGTATCCGTCCCACCCGCTACCAATCTGATACCTTCCGCCAAAACCATCACCATCGCGGGTACAGCTGCCGACGTCCAACCACAACTGGCCCTCTTGGGGATGGGGCGAGTCCGAGTGGATTCTCCACACGATGTCCTGGCAGCCGTCGCCGTTGAAGTCCGCCAGTCCTTCATAGTTGGAGAGCCAGGCGGCCGACGCGGGTGGCGCCGACACCAGGGTGAGCCCGGTGGCGGCGACGACTACCGCGACGCCGACGGCCATCCGCCCACGCAGCCCCACCCGCCTGCTCGCCATCCTGTTCACAGGATTTTCCTTCCCGTCGGGATATGCACGGTCGTCGATCGCGAATGTTCAGCCTGGAGCCGCGGCCGAAACGGCCGGGCCCGGTACGGGCAACGGTCGCCGGGCGGTGCGACGGCCGGTCAGCCGGCGCTGGGGCCCAAAGGGTCGGTGGCGGTGGCGAGAGCGACGGCGCGCGGCTCCTTCAGCTCGACGAAGATCGAGTGAGTGTCGGTGTCGCCGATGTTCTCGCCGCTGTGCTCCTGGGCGTCGAGCCAGCGGGCCTGGCCGGCGGGGAGATCGACCTCGACCGCGCGGCCGCCGACRCTGACCCGGCGGCGGAAGGCGCTGAGCGTGACCATCACGCTGTCCGGGTGACGGTGCGGGTTGGTCCTGTCGCCCGGAACGTCCCGGTACTCCAGGACACGGACGCGGTCGTTCTCAAATATCAACCGGTAAAGACTCGGGTCCGTGACCGCCGGGTCCATGCACATGGTCGCCTCATCTCATTGCGGCGGATCTGGAGAGCAGTCGCTGGAGCCGGCCCGCATCGGACCGAACCCCAGCGCCCGGCCAGCCCGAGCGGGCACCCCGTCAGGCCGGGTGAGCGGTCAGAGTGAGCGGCGGGCCGTGGCCGGCGCGGCGATGGCGAAGCCTGGCGCGGCCGGGCCGTCAGCCGATACAGGTCAGGCGACCGGCTCTCGGAGGTAGGACCGGACGACATCGAAGCCGATGACCTCGGGCATGCCGGCGGGTTCGGGGCCCAGGGCGCGGGCCAGCGCGGGGCCGAGCGACGTGGCAAAGAAACGCTCGGCGTGCGCCTTGGACTCCCACAGGGCGACGATGCGCAGCTTGCCGTCGGCCGTGCCGACGTAGCGCGCCACGAGCCCGTCAGGCGGCGGTTCCTGCTGGGCGAACACCGCGTCGGCCTGCTCGACCGTGCCGAAGGGCGGAACGGCGACCGTGATCCACTGCATTTCTCTTCCTCCAGGTTCCCTTTCGCCTGGCGGCCCCGAAGCCGGGGCCGACGACGAAGGGAACGTTAGGAGGCCGCGGCCGGCACGCCATCCGCCGAACTACTCACCGCGCATACTCATCCGCCACCACGGCGGCCGTCAGCCGGAGGCACGCACGACCCAGGCGGCGATCTGGCTGCGCGCGCTGAAACCGAGCTTGGTGAGGATGTGCTGGACGTGGTTCTGCGCGGTGCGCTCGGAGATGACGAGCCGCGCCGCGATCTGGCGATTGGTCAGGCCCTGCGCGACCAGCCGGGCGACCTCGTCCTCCCGCGGGCTGAGCGCGGCGTCACCGAGCCCCGGGGTCCGCGCGGCGGCGAGCTCGGCGGCGCCGGCGAGCTCGGCGGCGCCGTCGAGTTCGACGACGAGCGCCGCGGCGCGGTCGGTGTACGCCGTCATGCCGAGTGCCCGGGCGACTCGACGCGCGTCGCGGGCGGCGACGACGGCCAGGTCCCGGTCACCGGGCGCGGAACGGGCCACCAACGCGGTCGCCAGGTGGTAGCGCGCCTCGGCCGCGAAGCCCGGCGCGCCGGCTCGGCCAGCGCTCTCGGCCGCGGCGGCCAGGTCGTCGACGGCCTGGCCGAGCCGGCCGAGGGCGAGCGCGCCGCGCCCCAGCGTCAGCTCCGTCGGCCCCATGTACGCGACCCCGCCGCCGACCGCGTGCTCGCCGCGGAATACCGAGAGCCGGTCGAGCAGGTCGGTGAGCTCGTCGGGCCGGCCGAGCCCGGCGGTGACGAGGGCAGCGACCACGAGCACGGCGTACACGTGCCCGGGTACGACGAAGAACGCCGGCAGCGACCACGAGTCGCGCGGCCCAGCCAGCTGGTACGTCGCCGCCGCCTCGTCCAGCCGTCCGGCGGCGACGTGCATGACCGCCCGGGTCAGCGGAGCCATCGTCCGGAAGCGCGGTGGTGACTCAAACGTCTGCCGCAGGAACATCTCGGCGTCAGCACCGGCGCCGACACCCAGATGGCAGGCGAGCGCGCAGGTGAGCGCCAGGTAGGCGCCGCCGGCCGGAGCGGGCTCGATCACCCGCATCCGGTCGAACCCACGCCGCCCGGCCGCTCGTGCCTCGGCGTAGCGCCCCTGTGCCTGGGCGACGCACGCGGTCGCCCGGTCTAGGTGCCAGGCGCTGACCGGCCCGCCAACCCGTTCGACCGCCACCCGCAACCCCGCGAGCTCCTCGGCCGCCGCCGGGATCCGGCCGCTCTCGACCAGTGCCTCGATCCGCCACAGCTCGCCCCACATGGCCGCTCTGGCGCCCGGGTAGCCGTCTGATCGGCTACGTCGACTTCGAGGCTCCTCCTGCGGGCCAGCCGTCCGCCGAGCGAGGTCCAGCATCTCGGTCGCCAGTTCCAGCCGCTCGGCCCGGCCGGCCGGGCCGGGACAGGCCTCCTGCCTGGCGCGCAGGGCTTCGCCCAGCGCATGGTCGTCACCAGACGCGCGGGCAAGCGCGAGCGCCTCGGCGCTCTGGCTCGCCAACCGCTCCTGCTCCCCGCCGTAGAACGCCAAATGGGCACGCTGTGCCACCAGTCGGGCGCGCAGCGCTATTCTCCGGCGCGCCGTGTCCTGGGCCAACCCATCCGCGACCACCCGGCCACCCGAACCCGCAAGACCGGCTGGCGGCGAGGCGTTCGAATGCTCACCGGCGGAACCCAGGCCGGCGAGGGCCTCCTCGCACAACTGGTCGGCGACCGCGTTGACGCCCTGCCCCGGCGCGGCCTCGAGCACCAGCGCGGCCTCGGCTACCAGCTCAGGGTTGCCGGCCGCCCGCCCTGCCTCGGCCGCGCGCACCGCGGCGTCCACGCAGCCTGCCAGATCGCCGGCGAAGTAGGCGGCCCGACCAAGCGCGACCAGCAGCCGGCACCTTTCGGCGTCGGTCACCGAGCCTTGGTCGAACGTGAGCGCGGCCCGGTACAGCCGCGCGCCCTCCTCGTAGGCGAGGCGGCGAACCGCCTCCTCGGCGGCGCGCGCCGACCAGGCCCGCGCCGTGGCCGCCTCGGTCACGCCAAGAGGCGCGAGGTGCGCCCAGTGCCGCGCGATGTCCGCGAGGTGTTCGGAGAGGTCGTCCGCGAACCGGTCCGCGAGGACGGTGGCGACCGCGCGGTGCAGCACGGTGACCGCGGCACCGGCGAGCGAGGCCTCGACGGCGTCCCTGGTCAGTGCGTGCGCGAACTGGAACTCACCGGAGTTCAGCCGATCGAGCAGGCCGTGCTCGGCCGCCTCGTCGGCCAGGGTGAGGCACTCCTCGACAGGCTCGCCGAGCACCGCCGCGACGAGCGCGATCCCGAACCGCCGGCCGATGATGGCGGCGGCCTGCACCAGCCGGCGACAGTCCGGCCCGACCCGTTCAAGCCGGGCACCGACGACGTCGAGCACACTGCGCGGCGGCCGGTCGGGCCGCCAGGTCCCGTCGGCCACCGCCCGCCCGATCTCCCGGACGAACAGGGGATTACCGGCGGTGACGCCTAGCACCAACCGCGCTGTCGCCTCCGCGCCGGCGGACGCGAGATCCCCGACGTCACCAGCGGACTCGCCGTCTCGGGCGGGCGAATCCGCTGGCAACTCCGAGGCCGCCGATTCCGTCATGCGCCGTAGTTGCTCGCGGACCTCCGCCAGGTCGAAACCCCGCAGGTCCAGTCGCACGGCGGCCGGTGAACGCAACAGGTCGGGCAGCACCCGGGCCAGGACGCCGGAAGGTTCGCGGTCACGAAATGCGGCGAAAACGATCAGAGGCACATCGGCCACCTGATCGGCGAGATGGCGCAGGACCAGCAGCGACGGCTCGTCGGCCCGGTGGATGTCGTCGAGGACGACGGTCAGGCCATTCCGAGAGGCGACGGCGCCCACCACGTCGGCCAAGCCGTCGAACACCGGGAACCGGTCCTCAGGCGACTGGGCCTCGCCTCGTCCCAGCACGCTGTCGGGGTCGACACCGAGCGACCGCAGCGCCTGCCGCCACGGCCAGAACGCGGGCGCACCCTCCACCTCGGAGCAACGCCCCCACGCGACCGCGCACCCACCGGCCAACGCCATCCCGGCCAGTTCCCGCGCCAGCCTCGTCTTCCCGATCCCCGCGTCGCCCCCGCACAGCACCAACCGCCCGACCCCGCTCCGTGTCTGGTCGAGCCACCCCCGCAGCGCCGCGATCTCCCGCCCCCGCCCGACCATCGCGTCAGCCAGGAACGGGCCACCAGCGGCGCCACCTCGCGTTCCCGCCTGACCACCCACACCGCAAGCATCCCGCGCACCCACCACGCCAGGAAAGAACCACCAACGCGACACGCCTCCCGAATGCCCCCGGCCCGGGCGCGGAATTCAGCGCGGGTGTCTGAACGCCGCCGCACGCTCCGATCCTCCGATTCGAGAGCGGCGCTGCCGGGCCGGGGCTGGTGGCCGATTGCCAGAGTCGGGTTCAGGCCGGTCGGTCAGGCCGGTCGGTCAGGCCGGTCGGTCAGGCCGGTCGGTCACGTCACTGCTTGGCGAGTGTGGCCACCACCTGGCCGGTCAGGCCGTTCAGCTCGCTGTCGTCGATCGGTCCCGCCGGGCTGACGATGAGAATCACGGACTCGACGCGACCGGTGAAGATGCTGACCAGGTCGACGTTGACATCAATGTTCTGGCCGTCGGAGCTGACCGCGAGGTCGAGCCGCGTCAGGGCAGTGGAGCCGGTCGGCGGCGTGCCGGCCTGAGCGCTCTGGACCGTCACGGTCGTCTTCTCCCTGTCCCTGTTGGACAGCTGGCTGACGATCGCCTCGGCCACGCAGCCGGGAAAGTCCGGGCGCTGGGTGAGCGCGCGGTGCGCCGCGACCGTGTCCGCGCTCGCGAACACCCGTGCGCCGGACTGGATCGAGGTGCCCTCGTCGTCGTCGTTGAAGACCGGGCCGTTGGCGTGGTCGGTGGACGCCGGTCCCAGATCGGAGCTGGACAGGTGCATGCAGCTGGGTACCGGGTCCTCGAAGACGGAACTCTCGGTGGTGTCGGTGTTGTCCTCCATCGAGTAGCCGCTGGTCGCGGGCCCGGCGACGAGGACATAGTCGGCGGGGCGCAGCGGCGGCGCAGCGGGCGCCGACGCGGTCGTGGCGCCGTCGCCAACGCTCGCCGGGTCCGACGAGTCGCCGTTCCCGCACGCGGCCAGCGCCGTGACGAGCGCCACCGTCGCGGTCGCGGCCAGGGCCGCCCGGAGAACGCGCCGTCCATTCCGGCGGGGTTCGATTTCGTTCCTTGTGGTCATGGAAAAGAAGGTTAGAAACCCGACATAAATTCCACCACAAAGACCGCTGTCGGGTGCCCGACCGACTCTTTACCAATAATTTGAAACCAGTCGGCGACCGCTCTCGTCGCCGCGGTTCTCGTCGCCGCGGTTCAGGCCTGTCCGTTGACCGGCGGAACCACCGGGGGGACCGGGGCGCGGGTGAAGTCGCGGTAGGCGCGGGACGGGGTCGGGCCGCGCTGGCCCTGGTAGCGGGAGCCGTAGACGGCGGCGCCGTAGGGATGCTCGGCCGGGGACGAGAGGCGGAACAGGCAGAGCTGACCGATCTTCATGCCGGGCCAGAGCTTGATCGGCAGCGTCGCGACGTTGGAGAGCTCCAACGTGACGTGGCCGGAGAAGCCGGGATCGATGAAGCCGGCCGTCGAGTGGGTGAGCAGGCCAAGCCGGCCAAGGCTGGACTTGCCCTCGAGCCTGCCTGCCAGGTCATCCGGCAGCGTGATGACCTCGAGGGTGGAGCCGAGCACGAACTCGCCCGGGTGCAGCACGAACGGCTCATCCCCCTCGGGGGCGACGAGCTCGGTCAGGTCCTCCTGCTCGACAGCCGGATCGATGTGGCTGTACCGATGGTTCTGGAATACCCGGAACGCCCGGTCGAGGCGCAGATCGATGCTGCTCGGCTGGATCAGGCCAGGGTCGTAGGGATCGAGGCACACGCGTCCGGAGGTGATCTCGGCCCGGATGTCCCGGTCGGACAACAACACGTCCTGCAAACTACCGCCCCGCGCAAACCGCCTGCCGCGCGCCGCCTGCCCCGCGGCGCCCGCTCGTAGCCACCCGGCGCGGGTGAGCCCGCCGTCGCGGGCCAGGTTCGTCCGGATTGACGTGGTAGTGACCCGCGCCGGCGGGGTAGACGGCAGGCATGCGTTTGCCGTTCGCGCGGCTGCGGCGCCGCGAAGCCGGGGCCGGTGCCGAAGCCACGCTTGGACTACCGGCCCACATCGATGCGTGCCTCTTCGACCTCGACGGCGTGCTCACGAGCACGGCGGAGGTCCACGCACGGGCCTGGAAGGAGATGTTCGACGGCTTCCTGGAGAACTGGGCCTCGCGGTCCGGCGACCCGGAGAAGCCGTTCGACATCGAGGGGGACTACGAGCGGTACGTGGACGGGCTGCCAAGGCTCGACGGCGTCCGCTCGTTCCTGGCTTCCCGCGACATCCATCTGCCCGAGGGCACCGATGGCGATCCGCCGTCCGCCCTTACGGTCCACGCCCTGGGGAACCGCAAGAACATCCTCGTCCTGAACAAGATCGCCGATGATGGCGTCCAGCCATACCCGGGGTCAAGGCCCTACCTGGAGGCCTGCGCCAGCGCGGGGAAGGCGCGGGCGCTCGTCTCGTCCAGCGCGAACGCCGGCGAGGTGGCGCGGGCCGCCGGGCTCGCCGACCTGCTCCAGGTGCGCGTCGACGGCGAGACCATCGCGCAGCGCGGGCTCGCCGGCAAGCCGGCTCCGGACACGTTCCTCGCCGCGGCGCGGGAGCTGGGCGTGCCGCCCGAGCGGGCGGCGGTCTTCGAGGACGCGGAGGCCGGCGTCGCGGCCGGACGGGCCGGCGGCTTCGGCTACGTCGTCGGACTCGACCGGATCGGGCACGGGCACGCGGACGCGCTGCGGGCGCATGGCGCCGACGTGGTGGTCACCGACCTGGGCGACCTGCTCGCCGACGCCTACCCACCGCCGACGCCAGGCGCGGCGGGTGCGCCAGGCACGGYGGGTGCGGCGGGTGCGGCGGGTGGCCGCGCCCGAGGTGAGGCCAAGCCGCGGGCCGGGCACGGTCGATGAGCGGGGAAGCCCGCTACACGGTCGACCCGTGGGGCCTGCGCGAGACCGGCCTCAACATGGACGACCCCGCGCGCGCCGAGTCGTTGTTCGCGCTCTCCAACGGCCACATCGGCCTGCGCGCCAACCTCGACGAAGGCGAGCCGCACGGCCTGCCCGGTACCTACCTGAACTCGGTGCACGAGTTGCGCCCGCTGCCGTACGCGGAGGCCGGCTACGGCTATCCCGAGTCGGGACAGACGGTCATCAACGTCACCAACGGCAAACTGATCCGGCTGATGGTCGACGATGAGCCGCTCGACGTCCGTTACGGCGAGCTGCGCTCGCACCGGCGTTCCATCGACTTCCGCGACGGGGTGCTGGTTCGCGAGGCCGAGTGGGAGTCACCCGCAGGCCAGGTGGTGCGGGTGGTCTCGCGACGGCTGGTCTCGTTCTCCCAGCGAGCGATCGCGGCGATCTGCTACGAGGTCGAGTCGATCACCGACGCTCCGCGGGTGGTCGTCCAGTCCGAGYTGGTGGCCAACGAGACGCTCCCGATACGCACAGGCGACCCACGGGCCGCCGCGGTGCTCGAGTCCCCGCTGATGCCGGAGCTGCACTTCGCCCGGGACTGCTCCGTCGAGCTGGTGCACATCACCCAGCACAGCAAGCTCCGCGTCGCCGTGGCGATGGATCACGTCATCGACGGTCCAGGCGCGTTGGGCGTGCTCTCGGAGAGCGAGCCGAACTCGGGGCGGGTGACCGTCACCGGCCTGTTGAAACCCGGGCAGAAGCTGCGGATCATCAAGTTCTTGGCGTATGGCTGGTCGCAGCAGCGGTCGCTGCCGGCCATGCGTGACCAGGCCGCGGCGGCGCTCGTCGCGGCGAAGGAGACCGGTTGGGATGGCCTGCTCGACGAGCAACGCGCCTACCTGGCCGAGTTCTGGCGGCGCTCGGACGTGGAGGTGGAGGGCGACCCCGAGGTTCAGCAGGCCGTCCGGTTCGCGCTGTTCCACGTGCTACAGGCCGGCGCGCGCTCCGAACGCCGCGCTATCTCGGCGAAGGGGCTGACGGGGCCGGGTTATGACGGTCATGCGTTCTGGGACACCGAAAGCTACGTGCTGCCGGTGCTGACCTACACGCAGCCGTCGGCCGCGGCCGACGCGCTGCGCTGGCGGCACTCCACCCTGAAGCTGGCGCAGGAACGCGCCCAGCAGCTCAACCTGCGCGGTGCTTGCTTCCCGTGGCGCACCATCAACGGGGAGGAGTGCTCCGGGTACTGGCCGGCCGGCACCGCCGCCTTCCACGTCAACGCCGACATCGCCGACGCCGCCATCCGCTACGTCAACGTCACCGAGGACTACGACTTCGAGAATTCCGTCGGGCTGGAGCTGCTGGTCGAGACCGCCCGGCTATGGCGTTCGCTCGGCCACCACGACCTCGACGGCCGATTCCGGATCGACGGGGTGACCGGGCCCGACGAGTACTCGGCGATCGCGGACAACAACGTCTACACGAACCTGATGGCGCAGCGGAACCTGCGCGCGGCGGCGGACGCGGCAAAACGGCACCCCGACCGGGCGTACGAGTTCGGCGTCGACGCCGAGGAGACCGCCTCCTGGCGGGACGCCGCCGAGGACATGTACATCCCGTACGACCACCACCTGGGCGTCCACCCACAGTCGGACGGATTCACCGGCCACGAGATCTGGAACTTCCAGAACACCGCGCAGGACCAGTACCCCTTGCTGCTGCACTTCCCGTATTTCGACCTGTACCGCAAGCAGGTCGTCAAGCAGGCGGACCTGGTGCTGGCGATGCAGCGGCGCGGCGACGCGTTCACCCGTGAGGAGAAGCTGCGCAACTTCGCCTACTACGAGGCGCTGACCGTTCGGGACTCGTCGCTGTCCGCCAGCGTGCAGGGCGTGCTCGCGGCGGAGTGCGGGCATCTGGCGCTCGCGCACGCCTACCTGCGCGAGGCAGCGCTGATGGACCTGCACGACATCGAGCACAACACGTCCGACGGCCTGCACATAGCCTCGCTGGCGGGCACCTGGATAGTCCTGGTCGAGGGGTTCGGCGGCCTGCGGGACCAGGGCGACGTCCTCAGCTTCGCCCCGCGCCTGTCCGAGGGCCTTTCCCGGTTGTCCTTCGGCCTCTGCGTGCGCGGCCGCCACCTGCGCGTCGAGGTTCACCGCGCGTCGGCGACCTACTCCATCGAGGACGGTGAGGCGATCACCCTCACCCACCACGGCGAGCCATTCCGCCTGGAACCGGACACCCCGGCCACTTTCCCGATCTCGCCCATCGCCCCCACCGAACAACCCCACCAGCCCGCCGGCCGCGAGCCGCTCTTCTACCACCACCCGGGCACTTCGGAGGAGGAATAGCTCTGGCGGCCCGCGCTGTCGAGGCGCGTCCGGCCCCAGCGGGGCAGCGGCTCATACGGTTCTCGTCGCCGCCCGGCCGTTGATCGTCGCCACCGTGTTGCCAGCGTCGCGATTTCGCCACATCCACGACGACAGCAACACGGTCGCGACGATCTCCCTACTCGAATGATGGCTGAGCCACCAGCGCGGTGCGTTCAGAAATGTTCCGGCGCTGTTCGGTGATGCGAGACGCGGGCGACGACGTCGGCGGCGACGTCGATCAGGCGGGTTCCGATGCGCTGGACCTCCTCGCCGGTGACGTGCCGGCCGAACATCGTGGCAAGCAGACTCGCGACGACCCGGCCGTCCGGGCCGATGAGCGGGACCGCGATGTGGTTCACCTGGTATGTCGCCGCCGCGTCCAGATCGTCGATGAAATAGCCGATCTCGGACAGGCGGGCGGCGGCGAGCCGGCGTAGCGCGGCGAGGTCCACGGCTCCCGCGGTGGCTCGGATGCGATGAAGGTCGACGGCCGCAGGATGAGTCGGCGGGATCTCCCTGGTGGCGATGAAACCGAGGCGGCGACCGGCCTGCAGCGCCCGGCGCAGCGCACTCCTGGTCTCCTCCGACAAGGGAACGAGACTCCGGTCCAGCCAGCCGTCGATGTCCGTCGGCCGGCCCCAGGCGACGAACGGCGCCCCCCACGGCGGCGCGAACGGCATCCGGGCGCCGACCTGGCTCAGGCCGTAGGTCGGGTCGGGGTTGCCGACGCGTTCCAGGACGACGAGCTGGTCGTTGTCGACCGCGAGCACCGAGCACGAGACGTCGAACTCGGCGGTCACCCGGGCCAGCGCCCCGAGTGCGGGCCGCAGGTCGACGAAACCGCTGAGAACCGCCTGGCCCGCGGTGATCAGCGCCGGGCCGAGCCGGTAGGCGCGCGTCTTCGCGTGCTGGACGAGGAAGCCGTGCTCGACGAGGGTGTCGGCGATCGCCAGGCAGGTTCCCTTGCTGATGCCGACCTCGCGCGCGAGCTCGGAAAGGCCAAATCCTCGGTGCGGATAGCGGATCAGCACGTCAAGGAGTCCAACCACCCGCAGGGTCGGATTCGACGTCGCCATCGAGGCCTCACCTTTCTTCGATGACCAGCCCGACCGGGCCAGGCACCGCCAGCGGGGCGGGCCAGCGGCCCGGGGGCGCGGGGCCGGATGCCGGTCCGGTGAGCTCGGCGAGCCCACCGGACCGGATGGCGGAGGCGGTTTCTATGCCGGGAGGCGGTTTCTATGCCTGGGAGGCGATTTCGACTTCTATGCCTTGTGACCGACGGCCGCCTCGTAGAACGACCGGTCGACGACCTTGGACTCGTCCAGGGGCGCCTTGTAGCTGAGCGCACCGCTCTTGATCATCGCATCCTGCAGCCGGGTCGACGTGCCCGAGCGGATCTCCCAGTCCGTCGTGAGCGAGGGCGTCGCCGTGAGCTGGCTGGCCGGCAGCTCGACCACCTTGGCGAGGTCGTCCACGAAGGTCGGGTCCGACTTGTAGTCGCCGGCGAACGCCGTGTTGATCGTCCGGACCACCGCGCGGGTGAACGCGACGCCCGCGGCGCGCTTGTCGCCGAGGACGTTCGGGCCGAACAGCACGCCGCCGAGCGGCTCGCCGGGCGGCTGCCCACCCAGGTAGGTCAGCCCTGGCTTGCCGACCAGCTGGATCCACAGCGGGTCGAGAACCCAGGCGGCGTCGATCCCGCCGTTCTGCAGCGCGGTCACCAGGTCGGCCGCGGGCAGCGTCTTGAACTTCAGGTCACTGAAGGCGAGGCCCGCCTTCTCGGCCTGCTGGACGATCGGGTACATCACCGGGCTGCCGCTGCCCAGGACGCTCGCGAACGTCTTGCCCTTCAGGTCCGCGAAGGTCGCCGGCCGGCCGTCCACGTCGCGTGCCCAGACGCCGGTCCTGCTCGCGGCCGGCGCCGAGAAGTTGCCCATCACCCAGCGGATCCCAAACCCCTGGTTGACCGCGTTGAAGAAGGCGCCGTCGGGCGACCCGACCATGACGTCGGTCTGCCCCTGCGCGAGCAGGTTGAGGCCGTCGGCCGCCGGCACCTGGCGCAGCTCGACGTCCAGGTTCTCCTTGGCGAACTCGCCCTTGTCGATCGCCCACCGGATCGGCGCGATGAACTCCGCCTTCGGCGTCGCCGCGGTGATGACGATCTTGGTCTTGGTTGGCAGCGGGTCCGGCGCCGGCGCGTTCGCCGCGCAGCGCGCCGGCTTGCGGCCGGCGGAAAGGTCGGTCGGGTTGGTCCAGCCGTTCTCGCAGCCGGCCACCGCCACGATGGGGGCGGCCGACGCCGGCGTGAAGGTCGTGTTCTTGCCGCCGCTGTCACCACACGCGGTCAGGGCGACGCCGGCGGACAACACGGGTAAGAGCAGCAGGGACACACGGCGCCTGAATCTCATCGAGGTTCCTCCTCAGAGCTGGCGAGTCGGACTGGCGAATCAAGGTGGGCGACAGCCGGCCCACCCGGCCGCGGGCAAGATCAGTCAGACGCCACGCGTCATCGGCGGCGCGCAGGGTCTGACTGATCTCGGCGGGGACTTGTCTCGACGGGGACTCGCGGAGCGGCGACCGCGTCGGCGCGGCGCCGGTGGGGGTCAGCCGCGGGCGCGTTCCTGGTCCGCGGGCGCCCACCTGGTCACCCGGCGGCCGACCAGCCGGACCAGCTCGGCGAAGAGCACGCCCTCCAGCGCGACGACCACGATGCCCACGAACATCTGGTCGTTGATGAACAGCGTCCGCGACTGGAAGATCAGATAGCCGAGGCCGTCGTCACCGACGATGAACTCGGCCGCGATGATGACGAGGAACGCCACGCCCGCCGCGACGCGCATCGCGACGAACATCTGCGGCAGCGCGGCCGGGACCAGCACATGGCGGAACATCTGCCACCTGTTCGCGCCGAAACAGCGGCCCGCCTCGCGATAGCCGTCCTCCACGGCGATGATCGCCGACATCGTCGAGATCCAGACGAAGAAGAAGACCGTCACCGCCACGAGCGCGATCTTCGGGCCCTCACCGAGGCCGAACATCGTCAGGAAGATGGGCAGCAGCGCGAGCTTTGGCACGACGTACAACGCGTCCAGGGTGGGCTCGAGCGCGACCTGGATGAGCCGGACCGAGCCCATGGCCAGCCCGAACAGCACGCCGGCCAGCGTGCCGAGGGCGAAGCCGGCGAGCACGCGAAAGGTGGTGTGCCAGATGTCGTCCCACAGCTGGCCGTGGCCGAGCATTCGGCCGCCGGTCCGGACGATGTCGGTGGGCGACGGATAGAGCCGCGAGTCGATCCAGCCAAGGCCGCTGGCCGCCTGCCAGAGGCCAAGCAGGACCACCGGCACGCCGACGGCGAGGCCGATCTCGAGGACTGCGCGGCGGTGGGCCGTGCCGCTCGGGTCCCGCTCGGCCCGTCCCGGTGCCCGGATGAGTACCTCTTCGGCCGCGAAGGCCCGCGTCCCCGCCATCGTCAGGCTCCCTTCGGCGTGGCCGGTGGCCCGGCCACGCCGGCCCACGAGGTGGCGGCGGTGGTGGCGGTGGCGGCGATGGCCGCGGGCGCACCGGTTTCCACCTCGCCGCGCAGCAACGTCCACAGCTCGCCGCGGAACGCGGCGAACTCGGCGGACTCGCGGACCTCGGCGGACCTCGGCCGCGGGAACGGCGGTACCCGTTCGGCGAGGATCCGGCCCGGCCGCGCGCTCATGACGACGACCCGGTCGCCCAGCACGATCGCTTCTTCCAGGCTGTGGGTCACGAAGAGCACCGTGCGCCGTTCCGCCTGGCAGATGGCGAGCAGCTCGTCCTGCAGGATGGTGCGCAGCTGTGCGTCCAGCGCCGCGAACGGCTCGTCCATCAGCAGGATCTCGGGCTCGACGGCGAGGGCCCGGGCAATCGACACCCGCTGGCGCATGCCGCCCGAGAGCTGGTGTGGGTAGGCGTACGCGAACTCCGCGAGCCCCATCCGCTCGAGCCAGGTTCGCGCCCGATCCCGGGCTTCCCCGCGCGGCACGCCGCGCACGTCGAGACCGAACCGGACGTTCGCCTCGACCGTCTTCCACGGGTAGATGCCGTAGTCCTGGAAGATCATCGCGGCCGGGTTCGGGGAGCTGGCCCGCACCTCGACGGTTCCCCCGGTCGGGCGGACCAGGCCGGCGACGATCCGCAGGAAGGTCGACTTCCCGCAGCCGGAGGGCCCGACGACGCAGACGAACTCGCCGTCACCGACCGCCAGGTCGAGCGGGCCGAGCGCATGGACCGTCCTGGCCCCGCGGCCGAACTTCCGCTCCGTGCCGACGGCCCGGATCTTTGGTCGCGGGCCCAGGCCGGCTAAGGCAGGCCCACCCGCCTCCGACGACGCTTGAACAGTCATGGAACACCGCCCTGTCAGCGTGGCGGCCAGACGATCCGTTCACTGACTTGAACCGTCGGTTCAGTACTTCGACCGCCTGGTCAGAATGCTGAACCGACTGTAAGCCGATCATCCACTCACATCAACCCCTGTATGAAAGTTCGCGAGCGGTCCGGGACTGGGCGGGGAGCGAGTGGCTCACCCGCCGAACGCGGACGGGCCCGGCGCGAGAAGCTCGCGCCGGGCCCGTCCGTTCGGTTTCGCCGCCGGGTTCACCGGCCGCCGGTCAGCCGGTCAGCCGGTGGTGGCCGCCTGGGCTCCGGCGCCGTCGGTGGACGGCGCGAGGGAACGGGCGAGGAGCTGGGAGACGTCGAGGACCTCGACGGTCTCCTTCGCCTTGCCCGCGAGCTTCTGCTCCGTCACCGCGTCGGACAGCATGACGATGCAGAACGGGCACGCGGTCGACACGACGTCCGGGTCGAGGCCGAGGGCCTCCTCCACCCGGTTCGTGTTGACCCGGGTGCCGATCTTCTCCTCCATCCACATCCGCGCGCCGCCGGCGCCGCAGCAGAAGCCGCGCTCCTTGCACCGGTGCATCTCCTGGCCACGGAGGCCCGGAATGGCCTCGAGGATCTCGCGCGGCGGGGTGTAGACCTTGTTGTGCCGGCCGAGGAAGCACGGGTCGTGGTAGGTCACCGACGACTCGATCGGCGTGAGCGGCACCAGCTTCTTCTCCTCGACGAGCCTGCCGAGCAGCTGGGTGTGGTGGATGACCTCCCAGGTGCCGCCGAGCGCCGAGTACTCCTTCGACAGGCTGTTGAAGCAGTGCGGGCAGGTCGCGACGATCTTCTTGACGCCCGTGGAGTTCAGCAGCTCGATGTTGGCCTTGGCCATCTCCTGGAACAGGTACTCGTTGCCGAGGCGGCGCGCCGGGTCGCCGGTGCAGGACTCCTGCGAGCCGAGGATGGCGAACGAGACGCCGGCCATGTCCAGCAGCTCGACGAAGGCACGGGAGACCTTCTTCGCCCGGTCCTCGATGGCACCGGCGCAGCCGACCCAGAAGAGGTACTCGACGTCGTCCGGGATCTGCTCGCCCTCGCCGATGATCTTGACCTCGAAGGGCAGGCCATCGGTCCACTCGGTGCGGCTGCGCGGCGAGACGCCCCACGGGTTGCCGTTGTTCTCCAGGTTGCGCAGCATCACGCCGGCTTCCGAGGGGAACGCCGACTCGATCATCACCTGGTAGCGGCGCATGTCGACGATGTGGTCGACGTGCTCGATGTCCACCGGGCACTGCTCGACGCAGGCGCCGCAGTTCGTGCACGACCACAGCACGTCGGGGTCGATGACCCCGCCCTCTTCCGCCGTGCCGACGAGCGGGCGCTCCGCCTGGGCCTTGCCCGGCTCGGGAACGCGGCCGAAGCCGGACTCGGGCACGTGGTGGACGGTGTGCTCCTCCGAGCCGTCCTCGGAAACGCCGGTGACGGCCTTCTTCTTCGCCAGCTTCTCCGCGGCCGCGTCGCGCTCCTCGGCGGTGCTCCCGGCCAGCAGGTACGGGGCCTTCGCGAACAGGTGGTCGCGCAGGTCCATGATGATCAGCTTCGGGGACAGCGGCTTCCCGGTGTTCCAGGCCGGGCACTGGCTCTGGCAGCGGCCGCACTCGGTGCAGGTGGAGAAGTCGAGCATCGCCTTCCAGGAGAAGTCCTCGACCTTGCCCGCGCCGATGATCGGCTCGTCCTCCTCCATCAGCGTCTCGATGTCAGGCGTGGTGCCCAGCGCGCCGAGCGCCTTCGGCTCCCGCTTGAGGATGACGTTGATCGGCGCCAGGAAGATGTGCAGGTGCTTGGAGTAGGCCACCAGCACCAGGAAGCCCATGACGATGGCCAGGTTGAGCAGCAGGAAGGCGGTCTCGATCGCCTCGTTGGCGTCGTGCGAGAGGCCGGAGAAGATCCTGCTGACGCCGTAGGAGGCGAAGGCCCACTTCGTCTGGCCCTGCGGCAGGTTGCCGGTGTTCCACTGGGCGCCCCGGGTGATCAGCAGCGTCACGATGACGGACGTGATCATGCCCAGGATGACCCAGGCCGGGCCGAGGTGTGAGCCATAGAAGCGCGACTTGCGCTCGAGGCGCGCCGGCGCCCGCTGGATACGGATGACGGTGAACGTCGCGAGGCCCACCAGCACGCCGACGGCGAAGAAGTCCTCGAGGAACCCGATGGCGGCCCAGTGCCCGAACAGCGGGATGTGGAAGTCGTCGTCGAACAGGCCACCGAAGGTCTCGATGATCGTCAGGATCAGGACCGTGAAGCCCCAGAACGTCAGCGCGTGCGCGATGCCGGGCACCGACCATTTGAGGAGCTTGCGCTGCCCGCCGACCTCGGAGATCTCGCTCCAGACCCGGGTCGGGAGGTCGTCGAGGCGCCCTTGGGCCGGCTGTCCGGTCCGGATCAGCGTGAACAGCCAGAAGAATCGCCTTCCGGCCACCGCAAGGGCGATCAGCGTGATCGCCCCACCGATCGCGATTCTCACTAGCTCCTCCTATGGCTCCGCGAACGGGCCGTAGCCTACTCGTACTGCTCGGTAACTTGTGGTCCAGAGTGTCCCGCGCCACCAGCACCGCACGACGCCGGACCAAACTCCGCCAGGATCCCGACCGCGAGTCGGGCCCGGCCTCGATCATCCACGGCTACCCCGTCAGGAGGTCCGTCAGGGCGCCCAGGCCCTGGCGCCCTCCTCGACGACCGCCGCATCCCCGACCCTGCCACGGCGTGGTCCGTCCGGCACGAATTCCTTCTCCCCAATCGAGACCGACTCAGACACATCGCCCGCCGCCCGGCCGCACGCACCCCGCCACCCCGGGCATCCGTCCGGCGGCGATCCGAGAGGATGACGCACCCGCCCGACCCGTTCCTGATCTCGTTGGCGGCCAGGTCAGCGGGCCGCGGGCCGGCACTCGCGGGGGCGTGGCCTCGKGGAGGACGGATCACCAGTTCGCCCACACCATCCCTCGGCGCGCTGCTACGCTCGGTGGCACAGAAGTCCCGAAATCAGCACTCTCCGCACCGTCCGCCCCACCCTGGCCACGTGGCGCGTCCGACCGCCAGCGGCACCGGGCCGTCGGCACGCGCGGGCCGCCAGGTCGTGGTCCGCCGTGAGCCGAGGCCAGTCGCCGGCGGTTCCGGCACGCGCAACGCCGCGCCCCCCAGGGCGGCAGCGATCCAGGGAGCGGCTGCGATACAGGGAGGGAACGGGGCTATGGCCGCTGACCGGCGCCTGCCTGCCGGCTACCAGCCGGCGCGACCACTGGCCCGCCCGACGATGGCCTTCGGCGCGACAACGCCCCAGCTCCTGGCGCAGCCTGTTCCTGGTCAGTCGAGGCTTGTGCGCACGCTTCCACGGGCCGCAAGATGAACCACGCCAGCGGCGTGCTGTCCGGGTCCGGCCGCGCGGTGCCGCGCCGACGCGGGCTCCGACCTCCGTTGAACACCCCTGCGAACCACGGTGGGCACGATGGCGACGATCACCAGGGCGGCGACGGCGAACAAGACCGGGCGCCCCGGTCAGTACCTCTACTCCGAATATCGGCGTGCCCGTGAACATCGGGCACTGGTGCGGCGCGACCGGCTCGGCCGGGTGCTGCCACGCTCGCTGGCCAAATCCGTGCCGGTCGCCCTGCTCGTCAGCCTGGTGCTGGCGTTCGGCGTCGGCCTGCCCGGTGGCTTCGCGGTCGGCATATTCGTACTGATCGTCGCTGGCTGGAGCGGCGTCATCGTCGTGTCCGCGTTCGGCGGCGACACAGAGATCGAGACCCTGCGCATAGGCGCCGAGGCGGAACGCAAGACGGCCCGCGCCCTCGCCCGCCTGCGCCGGCATGGCTGGGTGGTCATGCACGACATGCGGCTGCCGAGCGCCGACGCGGTCGTCGGCCACCTGCTCGTCGGCCCGGCCGGCGTACTGATCCTCAGCAGCGAGCCGGGCAAGGGCGTCGTCCGGTACACCAAGAAGGTCGCCAGCATCGACGGCGAGCCGCTCACGGGCGCGATCGAGCGGGCCGCCTTCCTCGCCGAGCAGATCAAGACCGAGCTGCGTGCCGAGGTCCCGCTGGTGAAGATTCCGGTGAGCCCGGTCCTGGTCATGGTCGAGGCGGACGTCCTGTGGAAGGACGGCGCCGTCAACGGGGTCACGATCATCAGCATCCGCGGGATCGTCGACTGGGCGCGTGGCCGGCCTCGCCGGCTCAACCCGGCCGAGGTCAAGCAGGTCGTGGCGGCGGCGCACACGTTGTTCCCCGCGTTCGTCGACAACCGGTCCATCGAGCAGGTCACGCTGCACCGCGACCAGTGGCTGATGCTGATGGAAACGCTGCACACCATCCGGGAACGCGACGGCGACGCCTCCGACCTGCTCGACCGGCTGGCGTCGTTGGAGGCTCAGCTGTCCCGCCAGGCAGACGGCTTCACCAGGACCGGCATCCCCGGTGGGGTGGACGAGATCGACGCCGATCTGGGCCTGCTCGACGACGTCGGCCTGGGCCTCGATGCCGACGACACCGGTATCCACGGCGGTGACGCCGCCGGGCCACCGCTGCCCCGCGCCACCGAGCCCCCCGAGTCCACCGGCGGGAACATCTCGTCACTGCGGTCCGCGGGGCGCCCCCGTGGCCGCCGGTCGAGCGGCGGCCGGCCGAGCCTCGCCGCTGTCCGTCCCGAGCAGGAGCCGCCCGCTCCCCCGAAGGGCTCAGACGGTCCCAAGAAGGCCTGAGGCACGACACTCCCGCCTCGGCCGGCCGGCCACCTCTCGGGCCGCGCCGGGTGTTTGGCGTGCCCGCTGTGCCGGGTAGCTGCCGGGAAGAGAAGTCGACTCCGATAGGTTGAGCCAACACGACTCAGGTTCGACGAGCTATCCTGGCTACGACGATCCTGAGCCATCCGCACTCAACCTACCCGACCCGAGCGGCTCACCGTGTTAGCTGGCACCCAGTCGGCTTCCGATGGCCGCGACTCCCACCGGGCGCGGCTCCGGGCCTCGCCGCGGAGCGGCCCGACCGCCCAGGCCCCGGCGTCGAGCTCCGCTCGGCCAGGGACTCGGCGGCCCGCGGGCCTCGCTCGGCGGTTGGCGAGTACGGGCGAGTACAACAGCACATTTAACGGCGGCTCCGCACACGGCGTGCCTCCAGATCGACGACCTCCCGGGTTGGCCTGGCCGATCCGACAGGGATCCGGTCGCTGATCCGACGGGACTCCGTGCGGCGGTGCCATCAGATCGAGAGGCACACAGACATGGCACGAGCGGTCGGCATCGACCTCGGCACCACGAACTCCGTCGTGAGCGTGCTTGAGGGTGGTGAGCCAACGGTCATCGCGAACGCCGAGGGCTCGCGCACGACCCCGTCGGTCGTGGCCTTCGCGAAGAACGGCGAGGTCCTGGTCGGCGAGGTCGCCAAGCGGCAGGCGGTCACGAACGTTGAGCGCACCATCCGGTCGGTCAAGCGCCACATGGGCACCAGCTGGAAGATGAAGGTCGACACCAAGGACTTCACGCCCCAGCAGATCAGCGCCTTCATCCTGCAGAAGCTCAAGCGGGACGCCGAGGCGTACCTCGGTGACACCATCACCGACGCGGTCATCACCGTTCCGGCGTACTTCGACGACGCCCAGCGGCAGGCGACCAAGGAGGCGGGCGAGATCGCCGGCCTCAACGTCATGCGGATCGTGAACGAGCCGACCGCGGCCGCGCTCGCCTACGGCCTGGACAAGGGCGAGAAGGAGCAGACGATCCTGGTCTTCGACCTCGGCGGTGGCACGTTCGACGTGTCCCTGCTGGAGATCGGCGACGGCGTGGTGGAGGTCAAGGCCACCCACGGCGACACCCACCTCGGTGGTGACGACTGGGACCAGCGGGTCACCGACCACCTGATCAAGACCTTCCAGGGTCAGCACGGGGTCGACCTCGGCAAGGACAAGATGGCCCTGCAGCGGCTGCGGGAGGCCGCCGAGAAGGCCAAGATCGAGCTGTCGCAGTCGAGCCAGACCTCGATCAACCTGCCCTACATCACCGCCTCGGCCGAGGGCCCGCTGCACCTGGACGTGACGCTGACGCGGGCCGAGTTCCAGCGGATGACGCAGGACCTGATCGACCGCTGCAAGATCCCGTTCCAGCAGGCCGTCAAGGACGCCGGGATCAAGGTCAGCCAGATCGACCACGTCGTGCTCGTAGGCGGTTCCACCCGGATGCCGGCCGTCGTCGACGTGGTCCGCGAGCTGACCGGCGGCAAGGAGCCGAACAAGGGCGTCAACCCGGACGAGGTCGTCGCCGTCGGCGCCAGCCTGCAGGCCGGCGTGCTCAAGGGCGAGGTCAAGGACGTCCTGCTGCTCGACGTCACCCCGCTGTCGCTTGGCATCGAGACCAAGGGCGGCATCATGACCAAGCTGATCGAGCGCAACACCACGATCCCGACGAAGCGCTCGGAGATCTTCACGACGGCCGAGGACAGCCAGCCGTCCGTGCAGATCCAGGTCTTCCAAGGCGAGCGCGAGATGGCGGTCTACAACAAGAAGCTCGGCATGTTCGAGCTCACGGGCCTGCCGCCGGCGCCGCGCAACGTGCCGCAGATCGAGGTCACCTTCGACATCGACGCGAACGGCATCGTGCACGTCTCGGCGAAGGACCTCGGCACCGGCAAGGAGCAGTCGATGACGATCACCGGCGGCTCCGCGCTGCCGAAGGACGACATCGAGACGATGATCCGCGACGCCGAGCAGTACGCGGAGGAGGACCGCACCCGCCGCGAGGAGGCCGAGACCCGCAACCAGGGCGAGTCGCTGGTCTACTCGACCGAGCGGTTCCTCGCCGAGAACGGTGACAAGATCGACGCCACCATCAAGACCGACGTCGAGGAGAAGCTGGCGACGCTGCGAGGCGCTGTGGCCGGCACCGACATCGCCGCCATCCGGACCGCCACCGAGGAGCTCGGCAAGGCCAGCACCGCGATGGGCCAGTCGATGTACGAGCAGGCACAGGCGAGCGGCGCGGCTGGCGGCCCGGCGGCCGGCAACCCGGCCGACGACGACGTGGTGGACGCCGAGATCGTCGACGAGGAGGGCAAGCAGTGAGCTCTGCCCACGACGCGGGCCGGGCGTCAGGCCGAGACGAGGAGCCTCCTGTCGTGGTCCGGGACCGTCGACGCATCGACCCCACCAGCGGGGAGGTCCGCGCCCACACGGGCGCGGGCACCGGTTCTCCGGCGGCGGCCTCCGCCGCCGGGGGCGCCGGCCCGGACGCCGAGACACTGGCGCTGATCGAGTCGCTGAACGCGGCGGTGCAGGAGCGCACCGCCGACCTGCAGCGGCTGAAGGCGGAATACGACAACTACCGCCGCCGTGTCGAGCGGGACCGCCAGCTGATCGCCGAGCAGGCGACCGGCCGGGTCCTCGGCGCGGTGCTGCCCACCCTCGACGACATCGGTCGCGCCCGTGACCACGGCGATCTGGAAGGCCCCTTCAAGGCGGTCGCCGAGTCGCTCGAGACCGCCCTGGAGGGGGTCGGGCTGGAGCGGTTCGGCACCGCCGGCGACGAGTTCGACCCGCTGCTGCACGAGGCGCTGATGCACTCGTACCGCGGCGACGTCAGCTCGACGACCTGCGTCGAGGTCTTCCGGGCCGGCTACTCGTACGGCGGCCGGGTCCTGYGGGTGGCGCAGGTCGCGGTGGCCGAGCCGGTCGACGAGCCGGAGGCACCGGCCGAGCCCGCGGACGAGAACGGCGCGGACGGGTCGGTTCCCGACGACACGGGCAGTGTTCCCGGCCCGGGGGGCGGCGGCCCCAGCGTTGACAGGTGAGCCCCGTCTCATGAAGAAAGGAGGGGCGCCGTGAGTGTTCGCGACATGGTCGAGAAGGACTACTACGCCGCTCTCGGCGTTCCCAAGGACGCGCCGGCCGCGGATATCAAGAAGGCGTACCGCAAGCTGGCCCGCGAGCTGCACCCGGACAAGAATCCCGGGGATGCCAAGGCCGAGGCCCGGTTCAAGGAGATCTCCGAGGCGTACGACGTCCTCTCCGACGAGCGCCGCCGACGCGAGTACGACGAAGCCAGGGCCTCGTTCCAGTCCGGCCGTTTCCCCGGGGGCCCAGGCGCCCCCGGGCACGGCGCCCCGGGCGCCGGCTACGGCGGTCCCGGGGGCTACGGCGGCTTCGGCAACCAGGGCGGGGTCAACCTCGACGACCTGCTCGGCGGCTTCGGTGACATCTTCCAGCGGTCCTCGCAGGGTCGGGGACCGCGCCGCGGCGGCGACATCGAGGCCGAGGTCACGATTCCGTTCGAGAAGTCGCTGACCGGCCTGGAGGCGACGGTCCGCATCCCGGGCGCCGCGACCTGCGCGACCTGCAACGGCGTCGGCTCCCGGCCGGGGACGATGCCGCGGACCTGCCCGGTCTGCCGCGGGCTCGGGGTCATCTCCCGCTCGCAGGGTGGGTTCGCGCTGTCCGAGCCGTGCCGGGAGTGCCGGGGCGTCGGTCAGATCATCGAGCACCCGTGCCCGGACTGCCAGGGCAGTGGACGCCGTGCCCGCGAGCAGCGGATCCGGATCCCGGCGGGGGTCGCCGACGGCCAGCGACTGAAGGTCCGCGGGCGCGGCAGCCCCGGCGAGCGCGGCGGCAGCCCGGGCGACCTCGAGGTCACCGTGCACGTCCAGCCGCATCCGGTGTTCGGCCGCGAGGGCCCGAACCTGACCATCACGGTGCCGATCACCTTCACCGAGGCGACGCTGGGCGCGTCGGTGCGGGTGCCCACTCTGGACGGCGCGCCGCTGACCGTGAAGGTTCCACCTGGCACCTCCAGCGGGCGGCGGCTGCGGGCCAAGGGGCGCGGCGTGCCGAAGACGGACGGCGGCCACGGCGACCTGATCGTCACCGTCGAGGTGGCGGTCCCGAAGCCCACCGACCTGTCCCCGAAGGCCAGGACCGCTCTGCAGGAGTTCGCGCTGGCACATCCCGGTGACCCGCGCGAGGCGCTCCTGGAGCAGTTCGGGCAGATCTGACCAACGGCGGCCCAGCAGGGCCGCGGCTCACGGGTGGTGCCCGCCATGGCGGGCACGATCCGCGGCGACTTTCGCCAGTCTCGGGGGAGGCACTTGGTCGGCGGCGTCCGTCGGCCCAGGGGGAATGAGGCAGGCAGATGAACCCACGAGCGCACCGTGTCTCCGACCCGCCGACGCCGGGTGCCACCGGGCACCGAGCCCCCGGCGGGGATGCCACCGGTATGGACGGCCCTGGCGCGGCCGGCCGCCGGGGCGGCCGGGCGGAGCCCGGTGACACACCGACCGCCAGCGGGGGCACTGCGCGGCCCGCATACCCGCTGCCGGGCCTTCCGGGGCCGGCGCATGACGACGACGCGCCGGTGTACGTGATCTCGATCGCGGCCGAGCTCGCCGGCATGCACCCGCAGACGCTGCGGTCCTACGACCGGCTCGGCCTGGTCACGCCGGGGCGGACCGCCGGGCGCGGCCGGCGGTACTCCGCGCGCGATGTCGCGCTGCTGCGCGAAGTCCAGCGCCTCTCCCAGGAGGAGGGCGTCAACCTGGAGGGCATCCGCCAGATCCTCCGGCTCGGCGCCCAGGTGCTCGCGCTGCAGGCCGAGGTTCGCCAGCTGCACGAGGAGCTGGTGAGGACCCGGCACGAGGCCGACCGCCGCGTCGCGGAGGCGCACGCCAGCCATCGACGCGACCTGGTCCCGGTCGACCGCGGCGCGATCGTCGTCTGGCGTCCCGGCCCGCGCCGCTGAGACAAAGGGGTGGACGTCGCGAGGCGACGTTCCACCCCTTTGGCCATGGGAACATCCGAGCTTCAACGAAAGTTGAGTGAGATAGACTCAGGATTGCTCAGCCCGTTCGACGACCGTGGGGAACCAGATGAACGCTGACCGGCTGACCGCCCGCTCCCATGAGGCGCTGTCCTCCGCCATCTCCCGCGCCACCGGCGACGGTTCGCCGCTCGTCGACCCGCTGCATCTGCTCACCGCTCTGCTGGCGCAGCAGGACGGCGTCGCGAGCGCGCTGGTCGCCGCGGCCGGGGCGTCGGTCGACGCGGTCCGCCAGCGGGCCGAGAGCGCGGTCAGCCGGCTGCCGCACGCGACCGGCGCGAGCGTCTCGCCCCCACAGCTGTCCCGTCAGCTGATCACCGTCCTCGACAACGCCGAGCGCCAGGCCGGCCGGCTGGGCGACGAGTACACCTCGGTCGAGCACCTGGTGATCGCGCTGGCCGAGGAGGGCGGCGAGGCGGGCCGCACCCTCGTCTCCGCCGGCGCCACGGCCGACACGCTGCGCGGCGCGATCGAGAAGGTCCGCGGCGGCGCCCGTCGGGTGACCAGCCGCGACCCGGAGGGCTCCTACCAGGCCCTGGAGAAGTACTCCCTGGACCTCACCGAGCGCGCCCGCGCCGGCAAGCTCGACCCGGTCGTCGGCCGGGACGCCGAGATCCGCCGGGTCATCCAGGTGCTCTCGCGGCGGACCAAGAACAACCCGGTGCTCATCGGCGAGCCGGGCGTCGGCAAGACCGCGATCGTCGAGGGCCTCGCGCTGCGTGTCGTCGACGGCGACGTGCCCGAGTCGCTGCGCGGCCGGCGGATCGTCTCGCTCGACCTGGGTTCGATGGTGGCCGGCTCCAAGCTGCGCGGCGAGTTCGAGGAGCGGCTGACGGCGGTCCTCAACGAGATCCGCGAGGCCGAGGGCCAGATCATCACCTTCATCGACGAGCTGCACACCGTCGTGGGCGCCGGCGCCGCCGAGGGCGCGATGGACGCCGGCAACATGCTCAAGCCCATGCTTGCCCGCGGCGAGCTGCGCATGATCGGCGCGACCACGCTCGACGAGTACCGCACCCGGATCGAGAAGGACCCGGCGCTGGAGCGCCGCTTCCAGCCGGTCCTGGTGGGTGAGCCGTCGGTTGAGGACACCATCGGCATCCTGCGCGGCCTCAAGGAGCGCTACGAGGTTCATCACGGCGTGCGGATCACGGACGCCGCCATCGTCGCCGCCGCCACCCTCTCCGACCGCTATGTCACCGCCCGGTTCCTGCCGGACAAGGCCATCGACCTGGTCGACGAGGCCGCGTCCCGGCTGCGGATGGAGCTCGACAGTCGGCCGGTCGCCATCGACGAGCTCGAGCGGGCGGTACGCCGCCTGGAGATCGAGGAACTCGCGCTGACCAAGGAGAGCGACGACGCCTCCAAGGCCCGGCTCGACCGGCTACGCCGCGAGCTGTCCGGCAAGAAGGAGGAGCTTTCCGCGTTGACCTCCCGCTGGCAGCGGGAGAAGAACGCCATTGGCGAGGTGCAGAAGGTCAAGGAGGAGCTGGAGAACGCCCGCCGGGAGACCGAGATCGCCGAGCGTGACCTCGACCTCGCGCGCGCCGGCGAGCTGCGGTACGGCACCATCCCGGCGCTGGAGAAGCGGCTCGCCGAGGCCACCGGGGCGCTGGGTGGAAAGGCGGACGGCGCTGGGGCCGGCGCGGCGGGCAGCGAGCCGATGCTCAACGAGGAGGTCGGGCCGGACGACGTCGCGGAGGTGGTCGCGAGCTGGACCGGAATCCCCGCCGGCCGGATGCTCGAGGGCGAGACGGCCAAGCTGCTGCGGATGGAGGACGAGCTGCACGCCCGGGTGATCGGGCAGGATGCCGCCGTGCGAGCCGTCTCGGACGCGGTGCGCCGGGCCCGCGCCGGCATCTCCGACCCGGACCGGCCGACCGGCTCGTTCCTGTTCCTCGGCCCGACGGGCGTCGGCAAGACCGAGCTCGCGAAGGCGCTCGCGGACTTCCTGTTCGACGACGACCGCGCGGTCGTGCGCATCGACATGTCGGAGTACGCCGAGAAGCACTCCGTGGCCCGGCTGATCGGCGCTCCGCCCGGCTACATCGGCTTCGAGTCCGGCGGCCAGCTGACCGAGGCGATCCGGCGCCGGCCGTACAGCGTCATCCTGCTCGACGAGGTCGAGAAGGCCCACCCGGATGTCTTCGACGTGCTGCTGCAGGTGCTCGACGACGGCCGGCTGACCGACGGCCAGGGACGGACCGTCGACTTCCGCAACACGATCCTGGTGCTGACGTCCAACCTGGGCTCGCAGTACATCGCCGACCCGATGCTGTCGCCGGAGGCCAGGGCGAGCATGGTCCAGGTCGCGGTGCGCGAGGCGTTCAAGCCGGAGTTCGTCAACCGGCTCGACGCGGTGCTCATCTTCGACCAGCTCGACAAGGAGAACCTGACCAGGATCGTCGACCTGCAGCTCGACCGGCTGCGCGGGCGGCTGACCGACCGGCGGATCACCCTGACGGTCAGGGACGCGGCCAAGGGCTGGCTCGCGGACGAGGGCAACGACCCGGTCTACGGCGCCCGTCCGCTGCGCCGGCTGGTGCAGACCGCGATCGGCGACCAGCTCGCGCGCGAGCTGCTGGGCGGCCAGGTGCACGACGGCGACGAGGTCATCGTCGACCTGGCCACCGACGGCCGCGGCCTGACGGTGCACCCGGCGGTGCCGACGGGAGCCGCCCAGAAGACGCTGTGACCCGGCGGGCCCGAGCGCGGGTGCCCCCCGGGCACGGGCCCACCCGATGCACGGCACACCCCGAGACGGCCACGGGCCGGTGGGACGACACTGTCCCACCGGCCCGTGCGCGTCGGCGCCGCTGCCGACGCGAGTCCGCCCATCGCCTGTGTTATTGCTGGGCGACCTTGTGTTCGACCTGGGACGTCAGGCTGGTCAGGGTGGCCTCGTCGATCGGCTCGAACGGGTTCACGACGAAGATCGCGGTCTCCACCCGGCCGGTAAAGATGATCACCATGTCGCAGTACATCATGATCTCCTGACCGTCCGAGTACGTGTCCAGCTCGATCTGGATACGGTCGGTCGCCCCGGGCGGAGGCGTGGCGGTCTGCGTGTGGGTCAGGGTCGCGGCGAAGTCGTCCGAGTCCGTCTCGTCGACGAGCGCCTTGCCCCAGCAGCCGGGGAACAGGTCGTCGCGGACGAGGCCGCGGTGCGCGGCGACGGTGTCGACCGACGCGAACACCGAGGCGAACGACCGGATGTTCGTGCCGACCTCGTCGTCGGTGAAGACCGGGCCGTTGGCGTGATCGGTGGCGACCGGGCCCAGGTCGGCCTGCGTCAGGTGCAGGCAGTCGGCGACCGGTCCGCCGAGGATCGAGTTCTCGCCCTGGTCGGGGTCCGGCTCCATCGAGTAACGACTGGTCTCCGGGCCCGCGTCGAGCGCGAAGTCGGCCGCGCGCAGCGGAGCCCGCGACGGGGTGACGGGGGTCGTCGGCGCCGCACTGGCGGACGGGATGGCGCTGGCCGGGGTGACGACGGATGCGCCGTCGCTCTGGCACGCGGCCAGCGTGGTCGCGAGCACCGCCGCGGCGGCGGTCAGCGCGACCGGGAGAAAACGCCGCCCCTTACGGTGGCGGCCACTCATAACCGCTGTGTTCATGTAATTCAGGCTAATGGCGCCGGCGCGAAAGGGAACGGTTTTCCGCTGTCACCCGTCCGACGCATCCGTCAGCACGCGGACATGTCACGCCCTCCTTTGGCGATGAATCCTGTGACCGTCGACACTCGGCAGGTCAGGACGCAGGTGGCGACCTTCCATCGACACCCAGAAGAAATATCGAGAAGGAACTCGACGACCCGACAATGGTGCTACCACGAATTCCCGGCACCGGCCACCATGAATTTCCGGCACCGGCCACCATGAATTTCCGGCACCGGCCACCACGGTTCGGCGCGGTCCCCCAGCCGAGATCCGCTGTCAAGGGCGCTTCCACCGCAACCCAGCCACTATGGTCGAGTCATGCCCGATATCAAGGTGTCCGCCGAAGTACAGGACGCGCTCGCCGACGGGCGGGCGGTGGTGGCGCTGGAGTCGACGCTGCTCGCGCACGGGCTGCCGGCACCGCGGAACCGGGAGGTCGGCGGCGAGCTGGAGCAGCTGGTCCGCGCGGGCGGGGCGGTACCGGCGACCGTGGCCGTCCTCGACGGCGTACCGACGGTCGGGCTCGACGCCGCCGACCTGGAACGGATCACCGCCGACGGGTCCGAGGTGCTGAAGCTATCGGTGCGCGACCTCGCCCCGGCGGGGGCGCTCGGACGCACCGGCGCCACCACGGTCGCCTCGACGGCCTGGCTCGCGGCCCGGGCCGGGATCAGGGTGTTCGCGACCGGCGGCCTCGGCGGCGTGCACCGCGCCGCCGGAGACGAGGCCGGGGCCGCGGCTGGGACCGGGGCCGGCGACCCGGCCGCGGGATCCGGCTCCGTCAGCTACGACGAGTCAGCGGACCTGCCGACGCTGGCCGCGACCCCGATCACCGTCGTCTGCGCCGGGGTGAAGTCCATCCTGGACGTCGGCGCGACCCTGGAGCGGCTGGAGACGCTCGGCGTCACCGTGCTCGGCTGGCGGACGGCCGACTTTCCCGGCTTCTACCTGCCGAGCACCGGTCACCGGCTGGACTGGCGGGTAGACGACGCGGAACAGGTGAGCGCCGTGATGACCGCCGCCGACCGGCTCGGCACGTCTAGCGCGGTCGTGGTCGCGAACCCGGTCGCCGAGCCCGAGGCGCTGGACCGGGAGCTGCACGACCGGGTGCTGGCCGACGCGCTCGCCGCGGCGGGACGCGCCGGGCTGCGCGGCAAGGCCGTCACCCCGTTCCTGCTGGCCGCGTTCCACCGCGAGACCGCGGGCCGCAGCCTCGAGGTCAACCTCGCCGTGGTCCGCGGCAACGTCAGGGTCGCCACCGAGATCGCGACGGCCTGGGCCACAGCGCGCGGGCGCGTGGCCTAGCACCGCGACCGTCAAGATCAGCCCGCTGGCGGGATCGGCGGCTCCGGCCGGGTCAGCCCTGCCGGGCGATCTTGCCGACGACCTGGGCGACGGCGGCAGCGATCCGGTTCTGGTCCGGTCGGTGGACGTAGCCCACCACGTGGACCATCGTCTCCACCCTGCTCTTACCGGCGTAGTACACGTCGTAGTAGATCTCGATGGTCAGCGGTGCGCGCTCGGCGGCGCCGGGCCAGGAGGCGGTGACGACGCCGCCTCCAGCCCCGCCCCCGGCGCGCGCCAGGTCGTCGACCTTCACCCGGAAGACCAGCGAGGTGCTGCCCAGGACGCCGGGCAGCACGGGCCCGGGGCCCGCCGAGACGATCTCCATGGAGGGGAGGTCGGCGCGCTGCTGTGCCAGGAACGACTCGGCGGTGCATCGGGGATAGCGCGGGTTGCGCAGGATCTTCACGTCCCGGTCGAGGGTGCCGGCCGGGACGATCGAGGCGACCGAGCTGACCGACAGGCCGGTGGCGGCGTCCGTGAGCTCGGGACCGTAGGCCGTGTCGGTGGACGTGTCCTGGAGGTCGGCGGCCGTGATCCCGAGGCACTTGGCGAAGTCGTCGTCCGGAGTCTCCCGGTAGTCGTCCTTCGAGCTGGGCTTCGAGGCGAAGCCAGGGGTGTCCGGCCCGGCGGTGAGCACGAAGTTGACGGCACGCAGGTCGAGGCGCGAGCCGGACCCGGTGGCCGCCGATGCGCTCGCGCTCGGCGACGCGGTCGGCGACAGCGGCGGCGCGGTGTCGCCGGCCTCGCGGGTGGAGACGCCACCGGACGGGCTCCCGTCCGTGCATCCGATCAGGACGAGCGGAACGATCAACGCGCCGATGAGGGCGCCGACGCGCCGGGCACGTCCCGATGGCCGCGTCCCCGCCGTTCCAACCACGGCGCCCTCCCCTGCCTACCTCTGGCCGAGCTTGGCCGCCAGCTGGGCCGCGGCCACGCTGACCAGATCCTCGCTCGGCGGATCTATCGAGCCGACCAGGTGCAGCTGCGCCTCTACCTGACCCGACCCCAGGTAGATGGTGTCGTAGAACAGCTGGGCCTGGCCACCATTGGCGGTACCGGCGAGCACGACCACCGAGGTACGAGCCAGCGCGCCCGCGGGCAGGGGCGCGCCGTCGCGGGTCACCGCCTCCGTGTCGAAGACGCCGCCCGCACCGTACTTGGCCGAAAGCGTGGCGACGGCGTCCTTCTTGGTCTGGGCGGCCACGCAGTCGGCGAAGCGGGGGTGACGCAGCAGGCCGGTGTCCCGGTCGAGCTGGCCGGCCGGCACTACCTGGGCGTCCGACCAGATGGTGGTACCGGTGCCGCTGTTGGTCAGGTGGCTGCTCTGGGCACGGTCGGTCGACTCGTCCGCCACGTCGGCGGCCGACACCCCGAGGCAGGACGCCAACTCGGCGAACGGCGTGGCCCCGGCATCGGCGCCGGTCGCGCCGCTCGCGGGCGTGAACCCCGTGAACCCCGAGTCGTTGGTGAGGATGAAATCCGCCGCGCGAAGCGGCGCGGCGGTCGCCGCCGTGGCCGCCGCCACCGGCGCCTCGCTCGTCGCCGGGGCGGACGGCTGGCCCGTCGTCGCCGCGTCATCCTCGGAGCCCGAGCCCAGCAGCCCGCAACCCGCCAACACCAGCACCAGGCCCGCCGCCGCCATGGCCGCCATGACCCGCGCCCGCACCCGTTCCCGACCCGCCCGCATCCGCGTTCCCCATCCCCATGCCCCGGCCGGCGAGACCAGCCGCTCCGTCAGGACCGCCCGTTCCCCAACAAAGCGGCCCCGGCCGAAGCGTAGGGAGCCGTCCCAGCTCGGGCTCGCCCGGGTTCCCACTGCCGCGATCGCGGCAACATCAGGCGGCGCGGACGGCTCAGTGCTGCGACGATCCTCCCTCGGAGCGGTGTGTCGCCGCGTGGCCGGCGACGGCTCGGTGGGGCGCTTCGAGTGGGGGGTCTTGGAATGCGCCAGTCGGGGGGCTCGGCTCGCTCCGAGGGCTCGCCGGCGACCGACGAGACGCCGGCGGAGTGCGGGGAGCGCCTGAAGCGCGGGGAGCGCCTGGCCGGATGTATGACCGGGCGGTGGGCTCGCTGGGGTGTCGTCCTGCTGTGGCTGGCGCTCGCGCTGGTGGCCACACCGCTGGCCGCGCGGCTCGACGACGCGCAGACCAACGACGCCGCGGCCTTCCTGCCGCCGAACGCCGAGTCCACCAAGGTGCTCGTCGCCCAGCGGAGCCTGCCCGGCGGGGACGCGATCCCCGCGGTGGTGGTGTTCGCCCGGGCGGGCGGACCGCTCACGGCGCAGGACCAGACCGCCGTCCAGACCGCGGCTGCCCGGCTCGCGCCGTTCGGGACGACCCAGCTCCCCCCGCCGGTTCCCTCCCCGGACGGGCGGGCCGCGCTGCTGATCGTGCCGATGGAGCAGTTGGCGGACGCGAACAGGTTCGCCGACCAGATCGACGAGATGCGCTCGACCGTGCGCGGGCTCGCCCCACCGGGCCTCACGACATCCGTCACCGGCCCCGCGGGCGTGATCGTCGACACCTACACGCTGTTCAGCGATGTCGAGGGCACGCTCCTGTTCGTCACGGCCGGCGTGGTCGCGGCGATCCTGCTGATCGTCTATCGCGGCCCGTTCCTCTGGCTGGTACCGCTGCTCGCCGTCGGCGCCGCCGACCAGACCGCCAGCGCGGCCACCTATCTACTCGCGCGCCATGGGGGCCTGACCGTCAACGGGCAGAGCGCCGGCATCCTGCGCGTGCTGGTGTTCGGCGCGGGGACCGACTATGCCCTGCTGCTGATCGCCCGCTACCGCGAGGAGCTGTCCAGGTATGCCGCGCCCGCCGACGCGATGCGCGTCGCCGTGCGGCGCGCGGGCCCGGCGATCCTGGCCTCGGCCGGCACCGTCGTCATCAGCCTGCTCTGCCTGCTGCTCGCCGAGCTGAACTCGGACCGGGGCCTCGGCCCGGTCGGCGCTATCGGGATCGCGACCGCGTTCGTCACGATCATGACGCTGCTGCCGGCCGCGATGGTGATCTGCGGGCGCCGGCTGTTCTGGCCGTTCGTCCCGAAGTTCGCCGCCGTGCCCACCGAGGTGGTCGGTGGGGTGCCCGTGGCGGTGGCCGTGGCCGGGACCGACACGGTGGACATGGCCATGACGGGCACCTGGGCGCGGATCGGGGCCGCGATCGCCCGCCGCCCCCGGCTGGTCTGGCTGGTCACGGCCGCGGTGCTCGCGGGACTCGCGGTCGGCATCGTCACGCTCGACACCGGGCTTCGCCAGCAGGACGCGTTCCGCAAGTCCACCGACTCGATCGTCGGCCAGCGGATCGTCGAGAAGCACTTCCCGCCCGGCGCGAGCGAGCCGACCTATGTCGTCGGCGCCGCCAGCGTCGACGACCAGCTGGCCAGTGTGATCAACGCGACCCCTGGCGTCGCCGCCTCGACGGAGAGCAGCAGCGACGGCGAGGTCACGCAGTTCCTGGTGGTGCTCACGGACTCACCCAACAGCGCCGCCTCGTTCGCGACGATCGAGCGGCTGCGGGACCGGGTCCACGCCGTGCCGGGCGCGCACGCGCTGGTCGGCGGGAACACGGCGGTGAACCTCGACGTCCGCGACGCCTCGGTGCGCGACCGTCAACTGATCATCCCGCTCGTGCTCGCCGTCGTGCTGGTGATCCTCGCGATGCTGCTGCGATCCGTGGTCGCGCCACCGCTGCTGATCGCGACGGTGGTGCTGTCGTTCCTGGCCGCGCTCGGGGTGGCGGCGCTGGCGTTCACGCACGTCTTCGGCTTCCCCGGCTCCGATCCCTCGCTGGAGCTGTTCGGGTTCATCTTTCTGGTGGCGCTCGGGGTCGACTACAACATCTTCCTGATGACGCGGGTCCGCGAGGAGGCCGCGCGGACCGATGCCCGAACCGGGGTGCGGCGCGGGCTCGCCGTCACCGGCGGAGTCATCACCTCGGCCGGGGTGGTRCTCGCGGCCACGTTCTCGGTGCTGTTCATCTTCCCGCTGGTGCAGCTCGCCGAGATCGGCTTCCTGGTCGCCTTCGGGGTCCTGCTCGACACCCTGGTGGTGCGCTCGATCCTGGTCCCCGCGCTCRCCCTGGACATCGGAGCCGCCATGTGGTGGCCCAGCCGCCTAGGCCGTCGCCCACCCACCACCACCACGAGCGCCCTGCCCCCCATCACCACCTCCGACAACCGAACACCGCGCCCCACCCACCACGGATAGGGCCGCCAGACGTTCAAGCGAAGTGGCCCCCGCGGGGGCCGGGCAGGGTGGTGACGTTCAGCGTCGGGTGACCGTGCGGCGCGGAGGCGCGCCTCCGCGGAGGCCCTCCTACGAGCGAAGCGAAGTAGGGGGCCGCGGCGGAGGTTGCCGGAGCGAACCAGAAATACAGTTCCTACCCGAAGGTCGGGAACTCCGGCCCGAAGATGGCGGCCCAGAACGCGACGGCCTCCTCGTGCCGGCCGTCGGCTTCGGCAAGGATCGCCTTCTCCGAGTAGGAGCGCGCCAACCGGATCGACTCTTCAAGCGCGCCGAGGTCGTCCGGCCGCAGGTAGGTCGACAGGTCGCCGCCGACGTCCGCCGGGTCGGCCATCGAAAGGCCGACCTCCTCCATGTGCCGGAAGACGGTGGTGAGCGCCTGGCGGGTGTTCAGGCCGCGCCCGGCGAGCACGGTCCCGGCCAGCGCCTCGATGTGGAACGAGCGCAGGTGACTGCCGCAGACCCGGTTCCACGCCTTCAGCAGGCGCACGGCGGAGATCACCCGAGGGCCCAGGTCCTCGGTCCAGCTGGCGTGCCGCTCGGGCCGGGTCGGCAGCCAGCCGCCGACCCGGTCCGGCATCACGTAGCCGGCCCGCGGATGGTCGAACGCGGGAACGAGGTGCACGTCCGGCGGCGTGTCGTAGACGACGCGCAGCGCCTGGCCGCGGGTGCCGATGGTCTGCACCCGGTCGCCGCCGATCGCGCCCCGCACGCACAGCAGCAGGTCGCGCGAGTCCCAGCGGAACCGCTTCCAGGCGCCGCCCGCGGCGCTGAACACCGCGAAGATGTCGACCTCGTCCAGCGGGCGGATCATCGTGTCCCGGCCGGCCGAGCCGATGGTGGCGACACCGACGAGCGGCAGCGCGCAGCGTGGCGGGAAGATCGCGCGCAGGGCCCGCTCGGCCTCGTCCCTGCGGGCGTCGATCACCGCCTTGTCCTCGGAGCTCAGCCGGATCATGTCGTCGAGCTTGGCGAACGCGCGCGCCGTCGTGCCGACCAGCAGCGGACCGGTCATCGCCCCCGTGTGCGGGCCGGTCAGGTGCGGGCCACTCGCCGGCTGTGCCTGCGCCGGGGGCGCGTCGACAGTCGGAAAGAGTGAGTTCGGCGCGCCGGGGACGGACTCGTCCGGCCGCCGCCAGTGCGGCGGAATGATCAGATGGTCGTACGTGACCTCGGCTGGTGGGATCTGCGACGAGATCGGGTGTGGGGAATCCACGCTCATGGTGCACCTCCCCGGCGCATCGCGCCGACCGTCGAGCTCCCCCTCCCGGACACACGCCGCCGTGTTGGCCGACGCGGATACCCGATCCGGACGGTGGAAGCCTTGTCCGGTCGCGACATCATTGCCATGGTGCCTCAGGCCGTCACCGCCTGAACAGCCGGGACACCCTACAGGTGGCCAGAAGCTACGCATCGGCGACGAAACAAGACCTCAAACGTTGTCGGGTAGCCGACAACCTAGCAGCGCATGCCGCCGATGTGCAGGCCAAAGAACAATCCGGAAACGCCGCGTTGAGCTGCGGCAATGACGCAGGGAACCGGGCTTCTCGCGGTGCGGCACACCCCGGGAACGAGGGGTACGAGCGGGCCGCGAGCGTCCGGCACGCCGCTACGCCCCGTAATGGCGGCTCGGCCCGATCAGCGGGACGGCGGGCGGCACCACAGTCGCCAGCCGGTGGTGAGCACGACCCTGGTGGGCTGAAAGGACGTTGCCATCGCCAGTCGTTCGGATGCCGCGTCGTCGGCGCGCACTCGGGTCTCCACCAGAGCGAGAAGAGACGCCTCCAGCCAGGTCGCCAACGCCCGGACGATCTCGGCGCCGTATCCGCGCCGGCGTTCGTCCGGGCCGATCACCACCGCGACCGCCGCACGGTGCGCCCGGGTGTCGGCGCCGAGCAGCCCGACGGCGACGCCGCCGTGGTCGCGGACCACCCAGGTCAGCGCGGCGCGGCCGGCACCCGTCCGGTGGCGCAGCTCGCGGCGCAACGCCGCCGGCTCGGTCGTCCCGCGCGCGTCCGGGCCGGCGAACAGCCCTCCGACTCCGAGCCCCGGAGCCGGGCGCGCCGCGAGCGCGACCTTGCGCGCCAGCTCCTCGGCGACATAGCCCGCGTTCCACACCGTCACCGGCAACGCCTGCAGCCGCGGCGTCGTCAGCGTCGGCCCGTCGCCACCCACGCTCACCCGCGCCGGGAAGGCTCGCGGACGCCCAGCAGGCCGCGGTCACGCAGCCAGGCCTCGGTGCGGCTCATACCGTCGGCCAGCTCGACCCGCGGGCCCCAGCCGGTCAACGCGGTGATCCGCTCGCCCGAGCACCTCCCGGTCCTGGTCACGTCCGCCACGCTGAGCGGACCCAGGTCCATCCGGCCGCGCGGGTCGACCCCGGCGACCAGCCGGGCGCCGAGACCGCGCACGATCCCCAGGGCCGCGGAGCCGGCCGACGGGACGGACGCCTGGCCGCCGCCGGCGTCCCCGGTGGGCTCCCCAGCGACGCCGGCGGGCTGGCTGCCTCGGCCAGCCTCGGCGAGCGCGGCGGCGGAGCCCGGCCGCGGGACGCGGTGCGACTCGACCCGGCCGCGCAGACGCCCGACGGCCACGGTGGCCTCATCCAGCGCGCCGTACATCCGGGCGGGCACTGAGCGCGGTGCGGGCAGATCCAGCATCCGGCTGTAGTAGCCGACGAACTCGGCGACCGTGCACGGCCCCGGCCCGGTCACGTGCAGAATCTCGCCGGCCGCCCGCGGCGAGTCCGCGGCCGAGATCACGGCCGCCACCACGTCGTCGATGTGGACGGGGTTGAGCCACCCGGTGCCACCGTCGAGGAGGACGAACCGGCCCGAACGCAGCAGCAGCACCGGCCAGACCGTCCACCGGCCGGCCCGCGGGCCATAGGCGTCCCCGAGGCGCAGCACGGTGGCCGACAGGCCGGACGCCGTCGCCGCGCTCACCGACTGCTCCGCGGCGGCCAGGGTGTCGGCCCGCGGGTCGCCGGTCAGCCCGACGGGCGCGGTCTCGTCGATGCCGTCGGCGATGTCCGGGCCGAGCGCCGACACGCAGGACAGGTGCACGACCCGGCGCACCTCGGCGCGGGCGGCGGCGTCGAGCACCGTGGCCGTCCCGCCGAGCAGGACCTGGCGCATCCGGGCCAGCGGAATGCGCGCGCTGCCGAGCGGTCGGCCACCGCGGATCGGCGGCAGCTCGCCGACCCCGCCCATGCCGGCCGCCGCGGCGTGGACCACCAGGTCCGCGCCGGCGAACTCCTTCTCCCAGTCGCCTGGCCGGCTCACGTCCGCGGTGCGCACGCCAGGGCCGCGGGCCACGTCGAGCGCGACCACCTCATCCCCGCGACCACGCAGGGCATGGGCAATCGCCCCGCCGACGAACCCGGCGGCGCCGGTGACCACCACCCGAGCCAACGTCAGCCCTCCTGACCGTGACCTCGCGGACGAGACCGTTCTGATCCTGCTGGCACGCGGTCCTCACGGCCGGAGTCCAGATCACGTCCCAGCATGCAGCATGACAGCACACCCGGATCTCAGCACGCACGGCGCCCGGCACACCACATGGACGACGGCCACCCACCTGCCGCCTCCAGAACCTACGACTGCCTCCCGGGCCTACGACAGGCCGCCGCCCTCGACGGGCGCGAGCCCGACCGGCTCCTCTTTCCTCTCCTCTTCCTTCTCTTTCCTTTTCTCCTTCACGAGGCCCCCGCCCTCGCCCCCGGTCTCCTCTTCCTCTGGGCTTCCGGCCACCGTCGCGCGGCGCCGGGCCACCTGGCGCCGCAGCAGCTCACCGAACAGGCCGGCCAGGACCGAGACGACCACGACGGACGGCGCGAGCCACGGAGTCGACTCCTTCAGCCCGGGCACCGACGCCGCCGCGTAGCCCAGCGCGGTCAGCCCGGTACCCCAGATCACCGCGCCGACCACGGCCGCCAGCAGGAAGCGCGACCACGGCATCCGCACCGCGCCCGCCAGGATCGGGGCGAAGGTGCGCGCCCAAGGCACGAATCGGGCCGCTACCAGCGTCACCGGGCCGAAACGTCCGTAGAACTCCTCGGTGCGGTCAAGCAGCTTTTTGTGTCGACGTTCCAGCCAGGGCCGGCCGAGCCGCCACCCGGTCACATAGCCCACGCAGACCCCCACGACCGCCATCACGGTCACGCCGGCAGCAAGTAGCGGCAGCGACACCCGGTGTGTCGGATCCGCCGCCAGCAGCCCGGCCGCCAGCAACATCGCGTCTCCCGGCAGCCAGAACCCGATCGGCACGCCGCTCTCAAGGAAGACGATCGCGAAGACGGTCAGATACAGGGTCAGGCCGGATAGACGGTCGACATCCATGCCATCAGTCTGACGGGGCGCCGAGCGCACCCGTCGCCGGACGCTTCGCGGCGCGCGCCGTGATACCCGATCGGCGCGGCCGCTGCGAAGATGACGGATCGAAGGGTAAGTAGTCACGAGTCCCAGTGGCGCGGGCGATGTCGGCGGCAACGGGCTCCCTCACAGCCGCCTCGCGTCATACCCTTCGCGCAACACAGCCCACAACGCGCGGTCCCGGCACACCCCGGCGCGCGCCGTCCACCCCTGCCCGGTCCGCCGGCGGGCGACGGCCGCCGGCGGGCGAACCCGGCCGCGTCCGCCCGCTCGGTGGCCCGACGCCTTTGACAGGAGCTTTCGATGCCCATCGCGACCCCAGACGTCTACGCCGAGATGCTCGACCGGGCGAAGGCGAACGCCTTCGCCTACCCAGCCATCAACGTCACCTCGTCACAGACGCTGAACGCCGCGCTGCGCGGCTTCGCCGAGGCGGGCAGCGACGGAATCCTCCAGGTGTCCACGGGGGGAGCCGAGTACCTGTCCGGGTCGACCGTCAAGAACATGGTGCTCGGCGCGGAGGCCCTGGCCGAGTTCGCGCACCACGTCGCCAAGGCCTACCCGGTGCAGATCGCCCTGCACACCGACCACTGCCCGGCGGACAAGCTCGACACCTACATGCGCCCGCTCGTCGCCATCTCCAGGGAGCGGGTGAAGGCCGGCCGCGACCCGCTGTTCCAGTCGCACATGTGGGACGGTTCCGCGGTGCCGCTGGAGGAGAACCTCAAGCTCGCCGAGGAGCTGCTCGCCGACTGCAAGGCCGCGAACATCGTGCTCGAGGTGGAGATCGGCGTCGTCGGCGGCGAGGAGGACGGGGTCGTCGGCGCGATCGACGAGAAGCTCTACACCACGCCCGAGGACATGTGGCGCACCGCCGAGGTGCTCGGCACCGGCGACAAGGGCCGGTACATGCTGGCGGCCACCTTCGGCAACGTGCACGGCGTCTACAAGCCGGGCAACGTCAAGCTACGCCCGACGATCCTGCGCGACGGCCAGCAGTACGTGGCCGCCAAGCTGGGGCTCRGCGCCGACGCGAAGCCGTTCAACCTGGTCTTCCACGGCGGCAGCGGCTCGGAGCTCTCCGAGATCCGCGAGGCGCTGGACTACGGCGTCGTCAAGATGAACGTGGACACCGACGCCCAGTACGCGTTCACCCGGCCGGTGGCGGACCACATGTTCAAGAACTACGACGGCGTCCTGAAGATCGACGGCGAGGTCGGCGTCAAGAAGTCCTACGACCCCCGCACCTGGGGCAAGGCCGCCGAGGCGAACATGGCCAAGCGGGTCGCGCAGGCCTGCGAGGACCTGCGCAGCGCCGGCCAGGCTCTTTAGTTTGGTTCGCTCCGTCCGGGCACGGCGCTCCGGCGACCTCGCTGCGGCCCGGCCCACTTCGCTTCGCTCGTGGGCCGGGCCTCCGCGAGGCGCGCCTCCGCGCCGCGCGGTCACCTGCCGCTGAACGTCACCAAACCAAGATCCATCCGATCCGGGGCACCAGCCAGATTTAGCTCGGCGTCGGATCTTCGGCCCGGGGTCGCCAACTTGGCGGCCCCGGGTCGTTTGCTGTCCCCGGCCGGTCCATCGCCCGTTCGGGCGGGTCCACCCGGACGGGCGGGCCTACCGGACGGGCAGGTCCACCAGAGCGGCGGGTCCACCCGTGGGTGGGCAAAGCGGTCAGCATCACTACTGACTACTCGCCGTTGCACAGTGGACTACTTAGCGCCACCGAAAGCGGACCACGACCGGACACGCCTGGCCAGTGCGCCACAGGGGTCGAATCTGTCGATGGTCAACCATGAGCACTCATTCGACTACCATCTGCGCACGAACCGGGTGATTCGGGGCGGGTGTAGCGAGGATCGCATTTCGCCCGAGCAAGCATCGAAGGTGCCCTTCGGACGGCAGAATGGTAGATTTATTTTTCGACGCGACACGCGGACGGAACCAGACCCGCGTGTGGCCCTCTGCTCGGACGGTCCGGCCCCTTGTGGGACGAAACCGCCAGCTAGCAGATCCTCGACGCAGAGCAAGAAAACGCCGCCCGCGGAGCCGGGTAGGAAAGATGAGCGCGCGTACGCGCGCGATAACATCGTTTCGGGCACATTTCAAGCAGCGACACGCCGGTGTGGCCTTCTTCACGTGCCTATTTCAATGCTTGCCGCCACGCCGAGGAATGTGGTTATGGTCTTCGCCGTGCCTGGCGACAGGACAGGCACCCAACGGGCGGCACGCCGAATCCTGCCCCCGCCCGGCGAGTTTTGAACCAGCGGCAGGAACGGGGGAACCGAATCCGGACGCCTGATCCAGAGATCCTGGGCAGCGGCCTTTTCCACCAACCTGATCGGACCGACGAGACCCGTGGAGCCGAAGTGGTGACGGAAAAGGCTCAATAGTGCGACGGCCTGCGTGGCCAAAAAGCGCGCCACGCCAGCCTCGCCCTCAACAGGCGTCCTAGGGGTGAAGCCGACCGACTTTCGCTGTGCTCGTTGACGCGCCGAACCGAGCGCGTCAACCCAACAGCCGAAAATGTCGCGTGGCCGGGCAATCTCTTTCCAGCCCGAACCCGACAGCTCACCTCGCAGGCGTGGGGAAGGGCAATCACGCATGTCCGAATCAAGTACCCCTGGTCGACATCGCATGCCCGGCGGTCGTTTCGTTCCGCCGGTGGCCGAATGTCCGCCAGACGGCACCACGAGCGTGCGCGTCTCCGTCAGCCCCCGAGCTGGCGAATCGGCGGGGCCGATCCGCCAGGTTTCTCCCCGGAATTCCCGGGAACCCCGGCGAGCCGTCACGTCCCCGGCACGCCGGCTACGCAAGTCCCTCGCGGCAGTTCCCGTCATCGCCGCGGCCGTGGGCGGCACACTCGCCGTCGCGACACCCGCGAACGCCTCTTCCACCTGGGCAGAACTGCGCCAGTGCGAGTCGGGCGGAAACTATTCCATCAATACCGGCAACGGATACTACGGCGCGTACCAGTTCTCCGTGAGGACGTGGCAGAGCCTCGGATATTCGGGGCTGCCGAGTGCCGCGCCACCGGCGGTTCAGGACGAGGCGGCGCTGCGGCTGGCGCAGCGCTCCGGCTTTGGCCAGTGGCCGGAATGCGGCCGCGGGATGGGTCCGGACCAGCTCGCCCCGGGCGCGAGCTCCGCCGGCGCCGGCCAGGCCTCCCGGTCGGCCCCCAGAGCGCCTCTCGTGGCCCAGCCGATCTCCTCGACCACGGCGCACCTGCCCTTCACGACGGCACTGGCCGGCCAGTACCGCGCCGACGTCCAGTCCTGGCAGGCCCAGATGAACAAGATCGGCTATTCCCTCGCCGCCGACGGGCACTACGGGCCGCGTTCGGCCGAGGCCGCCCGCGCGCTGCAGCGGGCCAAGGGCCTGGCCGTCGACGGCGTCGTCGGCCAGAGGACCTGGGCCGCCACCTTCGCCTGAGCCGTCAGGCGTCACCGCCCGGCTGACCTTCTCGCCGAGGCCTCCCGTCACGCGGGGCTTTGCCATTGCCCGTCGTTGACGGAACTCCCGGGGATCGGCTGACACCGATCCCGGGCAGGAGCCTCGGCCTGGGCCACCCGCCCGGATCCTCCCTCCCGGGCCGGCCCCGCGAGGTCAGTCGACCCGCCGCCACTGGAACCTCGCCGCGATCGGCCCCCACCGACCGCTGCCCACGCTGGCGACGGGACCCCTTTCCCACCCCGTCTCCGGCCGCCAGTCGGAGGCGTGCGGCCTTGGCCCGCCGGTTGGTCGGTGGGGCGAGGGGATCTGGCGGCGACGACGGTCGCTGCCTCGCCGCCGTGCCGTCGCGCCGGCCACAGAGTCGAAGGCCGCGCGAGCCTCATCATGATCGCGTGGCCGCCGGCCGGCGTGCCGGTCGGGCGGCGTCAGCGAGTGGCTGGCGCCACCGCCGGAACAGTCGCGAACCGGGGTCGTCCCTTTCGTTGGGGTGACCCCGGTTTGCGGCGAAGGATGACGACTCGCTACAGTCCGGTGCTACTCATCCGACCTGGGTGAGTCGCGCGGGCGGACGCCGAGTCCTGCCCCCACCCGCGTGTGGAGATGGCCCCGCTGCCGCGGGGCACGATCCGCTCGGGCAGGAGCGGGGGACCCACTTCCGGACGGGACGACAGTCACGTCCTCGGGGTGAAGCCGGTCAGCTGGGCGCGACGCCGCGGGCGACGCGCGAGGTGACACCGGCCGGGCATTCCCAGCCCGAACCCGACAGCTCACCCCGCAGGCGCAGGGAAGGGATCGACATGCCGTCTGAGCAGTCCGGTGACGCCCGGTCCGCCTCCAGGACGGGAGGCCGGCACCGTGCCCCGCAGGGCCCGTCGTCGACCGCCCGCCTGCTGCGTACCACCGGCGCGGTCACGGCGCTCGTGGGCAGCGGCCTCGCGGTCACCGCGATACCGGCCGGCGCCGCCACCCCGGACGACTTCGCCCGGTTGCGTCAGTGCGAGTCCGGCGGCAATTACTCGATCAACACCGGCAACGGCTTCTACGGCGCCTACCAGTTCGACAAGCGCACCTGGCAGGGCCTCGGCTACTCCGGCCTGCCGAGCGAGGCGGCCCCGGCCGTTCAGGACGAAGCGGCATACCGGCTTTACAACTCCCGCGGCTGGTCCCCCTGGCCGGCCTGCTCCAAGAAGCTTGGCCTGACCAACAACGGGCCGGTCGGCGGCGTCTCGTCGTCCGCGTCCAGCGGCTCGGTCCAACAGGCGGTCCAGCCAGCCGAGCCTCCGATGACGCTCGACCGGGCCCGCTCCGAGGTCCAGCAGTCGGGCTTCCACGGCACGATCTCCACGGCCGACGGCGGCAAGGTGCGCGCCGACGCCTACGTCTGGCAGCAGCAGATGCGCGACCAGAGCTTCTCGCTCACCGTCGACGGCAAGTTCGGCCCGCAGTCGCAGGGCGTCGCCGCGCTCTACTCGTACCTGACCGGGGTCAGCGACGGCGAGCCCGGCGTCGTCGGCGAGAACCTCTGGAAGGCGACCGTCCAGGGCTGACGCACGGCTCGGACGCCGCGCGCGGGCCGGTCCGTGGCCGGGGGGCCGCGCCGTCTACGGTTGGGGCATGACGACTCCGTCCGGACGGCCCGATCTCATGGGCGGACCACCAGCCACCCTGCTGCCGGTCGACCCCGCATCGGCGGCGCTCGCCGCGGGTGAGGCCGCAAGCCGCGTGGCCGCCCGGTTCCCCACCTCCAGCGCGGCGTGGGCTGCGTTGGCCGAGGAGGCCCTCGGCGGCGGGCGCCCAGTCGAGGCGTACGCCTACGCGCGCACCGGCTACCACCGCGGCCTCGACGCGCTGCGCCGCTCGGGCTGGCGCGGGCACGGACCGGTCCCCTGGTCGCACGAACCGAACCAGGGATTCCTGCGCGCCCTGGCCGCCCTCGGGCAGGCCGCCGCCGCGATCGGCGAGACCGCCGAGGTCGAGCGGATCGGGAAGTTCCTGTTCGACAGCGACCCGACCGCCCCTGGCCAGCTCACCCAGGCCGACTGATCATCGGCTCACGGGGTCGAAGGCACAGTCAGGCACCGAGCCGTCACTCAGCCAATCGGTGGGGTAGGCGGGGCTTCGTTCTTAGGTACAGTCTCACCCCGTGCCTGCGCTTGTCCTGATCGGAGCCCAGTGGGGCGACGAGGGTAAGGGAAAGGCGACCGACCTTCTGGGCGGCGCCGTCGACTACGTCGTGCGCTACCAGGGCGGCAACAATGCCGGYCATACGGTGGTCATCGGCGACGAGAAGTACGCCCTGCACCTGATCCCCAGCGGGATCCTGCGTGCGGACTGCATCCCGGTGATCGGGAATGGTGTGGTGATCGACCCGGGGGTGCTGCTCGCGGAGATGGCCGGTCTGCGCGCCCGCGGCATCGACACCTCCAGGCTGATGATCAGCGCGAACGCCCATCTGATCATGCCGCACCACCGGGCCCTCGACCGGGTGACCGAGCGTTACCTCGGCAAGGCCCGGATCGGCACGACCGGCCGCGGCATCGGCCCGGCCTACGGCGACAAGGTCGCGCGCACCGGCATCCGGGTGCAGGACCTGCTCGACCCGGGCATCCTGTGCCAGAAGCTGGAGCTGGCGCTGCGCGAGAAGAACCAGGTGCTCGCCAAGGTCTACAACCGCCGCAAGATCGAGGTCGACGCGGTGGTCGAGGAGTACCTGGAGTACGCCGCGCAGCTCGGCCCGCACATCGCGGACACCGGCCTCGTGCTGGACTCGGCGCTGCGCGCAGGCAAGGTCGTCCTGCTGGAGGGTTCCCAGGGCACCCTGCTCGACGTCGACCACGGCACCTATCCGTTCGTCACCTCGTCGAACCCGACCGCGGGCGGCGCGGCCACCGGCGCGGGCATCGGCCCGACCCGGATCACTCGGGTGATCGGCATCATCAAGGCCTACACCACCCGGGTCGGATCGGGACCGTTCCCGACCGAGCTGGACGACAAGGTCGGCGACGAGCTGCGCCGCGTCGGCGGCGAGTTCGGGGTGACGACCGGCCGCGCCCGCCGCACCGGCTGGTACGACGCGGTCATCGCCCGCTACGCGGTCCGGGTCAACGGGCTCACCGACCTGTTCCTGACCAAGCTGGACGTCCTGTCCGGCTTCGACACGGTGCCGGTGTGCGTGGCGTATGACGTCGGCGGCACCCGGATGTCCGAGATGCCGATGACCCAGACCGAGTTCCACCACGCCAAGCCGATCTACGAGGAGCTGCCCGGCTGGAACGAGGACATCTCGGGGGCCACGTCGTTCGACCAGCTCCCGCCCGAGGCGCGTGACTACGTCAAGGCGCTCGAGGAGATGTCCGGCGCGCCGATCTCGGCGATCGGCGTCGGCCCCGGCCGCGACCAGACACTCGTCCTGCGCGACCTCCTCTGACGTTGACGTACCTCTGACGGTCACGAACCTCGGACGTTCACCGGCCCCCGGCGGCCACCAACTTGCGCTACGGACAGTGACGAGCGACGCTTTCTTGGTCACGCCCCGCAGCCGCCGGGAGGTTGATCACGTGGTCGCCCGCCCGTCCGAGGAACCGCAGCCCACTCCAGGACCGCCGGAGGCGCGAAGGGAGAACAGCTTCGGGCCCGCATCGATGGTGCCGCCCGCGCCCGCCGACGGTCAGCCTGGCGAGGACGGTCCCGGTGGCCCGCTGGTGGTGGCACCCGGTGGGGACGAGGCCCTGTGGCGCCGCGCCGCCGTGCTCGCCGGCCCCGCGGAGCCGCTCTGGCAGGTCCGGGCGGGGGGCTACCGCGCGGACGTGGACGCCGACGCCTGGCCGGTCGGGTTCTCTCCGACGGGCGAGGCGCTGCCCGACGCCCTCACCGACGTCCTGCTGCGCGGCAGTCACTGGGTGCGCAGCGCCCGGCTGGCTGAGGCGGAGCGCAGGGAGCGCTCGGCGGCCGTCGCCGCCCACGTCGAGGCGCAGCTGGCCGCGTTCCTCAAGCTGTGTGCCGAGGYGGAGCTGGTAGCGCCCGTGACGATGCGGGTGGTGCGGGACGCGCCACGGCTGGCGCGGGCTCGGCACCGGGCCGAGGGCCGGCCGCGCGCGGCGCTGCGCGCGGCCGACGACTCGACGGCGGACCTTCCGCAGGGGACCGAACGCCGCGACCAGCACGCCCGGGGCGGCGGGTCGCCCGGCCGCTGGCACGGCAGGAACCGGCCGGCGGCATGGCCGGTGCTCTACTGGCGCTGTGAGAGCTTCCCGTCGGCCGGCCGGTCGCTGCACCTGTTCGTCGAGCCGGGCGGCCGGACGTTCGAGGGCCGGGACCTGCCGGCCCCGCTGACCGTGCTCGGCCGGCAGGTCCGGGTCTGGCCGGTCGACGTGCCGTCGATCGTCGAGGGCATGGCCGAGGTCGACGCACGCCGCTGCGCCCTCCACCTGGTAGACGGCATGGCCAGGCTGCTGTGGCGAGCCGGCGTTGGGCTCTGAATCACACCGAGCCCGGCTCGGGCTTTAGGCGCGCGTCGGGGAATCGGGTGACAGGTCGGTTTCCGGGTATGGTGCGGCCCGGGCCCAAGGTCCCCGCCGACCGGTGTCGCCGGTTCCGGGGGTGACGGCCCGCAGCGGCCCCCCGACAGGCAAAGGACCGACGGACCGATGACGCACGGCGTACGACGCCCACGACCGCCTGGCCGGGTGTCTCCAGAGGTGGCTGCGTGAGCATGAAGGTCCTTGTGATCGGCTCGGGCGGCCGGGAGCACGCGCTGTGCCGGGCGCTCGCCCGCGACCCCCGCGTCGGCTCGATCGTCTGCGCGCCGGGCAACGCCGGCATCGCCGACCTCGCCGAGGGCCGCCCGCTCGACGTGGCCGACCCGGACGCGGTGGCCGCCGTCGCCGAGTCCGTCGGCGCCGAGTTGACGATCATCGGCCCGGAGGTCCCCCTGGTCGCCGGCGCCGCCGACGAGCTGCGCGCCCGCGGCCTGCCGTGCTTCGGACCGTCCGCCGCCGCGGCGCGCCTCGAGGGCAGCAAGACGTTCGCCAAGGAGGTGATGCGGGCCGCGGGCGTGCCGACGGCCGCGGCCCGGGACCACGCCGAGATCGAGCCGGCGCTCGCCGACCTGGACACCTTCGGCCCGCCGTACGTCGTCAAGTACGACGGGCTGGCCGCCGGCAAGGGGGTGACGGTCACCGAGGACCGCGACGCCGCCGTCGCGGCCGTCCGCGACTGCCTGCGCGGACCGGACGACCGCGTGGTGCTCGAGGAGTACCTCGACGGCCCGGAGGTGTCGCTGTTCGCGGTCGTCACCGAGGACGGCGCCGTGGCACCGCTGTTGCCGGCCCAGGACCACAAGCGGATCGGCGACGGTGACACCGGTCCGAACACCGGCGGGATGGGCGCCTACGCCCCGCTGCCCTGGGCCTCGCGCGGGCTCGCCGGCCAGGTGGTCACCACCGTCGTCCGCCCGACGGTCGCCGAGATGGCCCGGCGCGGCACCCCGTTCACCGGTCTGCTCTACGTGGGTCTGGCGCTCACCGCCCGCGGGCCGCGCGTCGTCGAGTTCAACGCCCGGTTCGGCGACCCGGAGACGCAGGCGATCCTCGCGCTGCTCAGCACGCCGCTGACCGACGTGCTGACGGGCCGCCGCCCGCCGGTCTGGCGGTCGGGTGCGGCGGTCACCGTGGTGGTGGCCGCCGCCGGTTACCCGGGCACCCCCCGGCTCGGCGACCCGATCCGCGGCCTCGAAGCCGCCGGGAAGCTCACCGGGGTGGACGTCCTGCACGCCGGGACGAGACGCGACGCGGACGGACGAGTGGTCTCGGCCGGCGGCCGAGTGTTGTCCGTCACGGCGATCGGTTCCAACCTCGAGTCCGCGCGAGGATCGGCGTACGAGGCCGTCAGCCGGATCTCGCTGGCCGGCGCCCAGTACCGCACCGACATCGGTGACCCGTCGCGGCTGCGCCACGCCGCGGACGTCCGCCGCGCCGGCTCGGCCGGCGGGTCTGGCGAGGCTGGCTAGCGTCCAGCGAGGCTGGCCAGGCGGTCACCGCCCCGAGCAGTAGGGGCGCCCCAGGAGCACCTGCCGGTGGTAGAGCCGGAGTCCTCCCCGACGACGAGGAGCGAAGTGAGCAGCAACAACACCCCCGAGTCCCCCTCCGCCCGCCCGCGGGTCGCGGTTGTGTACGGGTCGGCGTCGGACGCGCAGACGATGAGCAAGGCCGGCGCGACCCTCGCGCGGTTCGGCGTCGCCCACGAGGAGGCCGTGCTCTCGGCCCATCGCGCGCCCCGCACGCTGGCCGACTGGGTGGAGGGCCTGCGCGGCCGAGGCATCCAGGTGGTCATCGCCGGCGCCGGGCTCGCCGCCGCGCTGCCGGGCACCGTCGCCGCGCTCACCACGCTGCCGGTGATCGGCGTCCCGATCTCCGGGGGCGCGCTCGACGGGATGGACTCGATGCTCGCCATCGCCCAGATGCCGCCGGGCGTCGCGGTGGCCACCGTCGGCCTGAACAACGCCACCAACGCGGCCGTGCTCGCCGTCCAGATCCTGGCCCTGGCCGACCAGGAGCTCGCCGGCAAGCTCGCCACCTACAAGGACGACTTCGAGCGCGCGGCGGCGGACGGGCTCGCCCGCGTGACGGCGGCCGCCGCGGCGCCCGCCGGCGTGTCGGCATGATCGAGCGTTACACCCTGCCCGAGATGGGCCGGGTCTGGTCGGAGGCGTACAAGTACGAGCTGTGGTGCAAGGTCGAGGTGCTCGCCATGGAGGCGCACGCCGCCGCCGGGCGCATCCCCGCCGACGCGGTCGAGCCGGTGCGCGCGGCGCCGGCACCGACGCCGGCGGCGGTCGCCGAGATCGAGGCCGTCACCCAGCACGACGTGATCGCGTTTCTCACCGCCTGGGCCGACCAGACCGAGCCGCGCTCGGCGGCCGCCTACGTCCACTTCGGAATGACGTCGTCCGACCTGCTCGACACGGCGCTCGCGCTTCAGCTGGTCGAGGCGACCGACCTCCTGCTCGCCAAGGCGGACACCCTGGTCGCGGCGCTGCGCGACCTGGGGCTCGCCCATCGGTCCACGCTGCGGGTCGGGCGCACCCACGGCATCCACGGCGAGCCGACGGTCTTCGGCCACCGGGTCGCGGACCTGGCGTTCGGCGTCGCGCGCTGCCGCGACCGGCTGCGTGCCGCCCGCGCCGACGTCGCCATCGCCAAGATCTCCGGGGCGGTGGGGACGTACTCGAACATCGACCCGGACGTGGAGCGCCACGTCGCCGAGAGGCTGGGCCTGGCCCCCGCGCCGGTCGCGACCCAGGTCGTGCTGCGCGACGGCATCGCGAGCTGGGTGGCGGCGCTGGCCGGTATCGCCACACTGTGCGAGGCGGTGGCGCTGGAGGTCCGGCACGGGCAGCGCACCGAGGTGCGCGAGCTGTCCGAGCCCTTCGGCAAGGGCCAGAAGGGCTCGTCCGCGATGCCCCACAAGAAGAACCCGATCATGTCCGAACGGATCGCGGGGCTCGCCCGGATCGTGCGGGCCCAGTACGTCCCCGTCCTCGAGGGCGTGCCGCTGTGGCACGAGCGGGACATCTCGCACTCCTCGACGGAACGGATCGCGCTGCCGGACGCGGCCGCCGGCGCCGACTACCTGCTGAACCTGACGACCCGGCTGGTGACCGGCCTGGTCGTCGACGTTGACCGGATGCGCGGGAACCTCGACGCCACCGGCGGGCTGGTCTACACCTCCGCCGTCCTGCTGGAACTGGTCGAGACCGGCCTGTCCCGGGAGGACGCCTACGTCATCACCCAGGCCGCCGCGATGGAGACCTGGCAGACCGGCGTCCCGTTCCGGGAGACGCTGCGCAAGCATGCCGCCGATCGCGGCCTGCCCCTCGACGAGAGCCGTCTCGACGAGGTCAGCCGGCCCGAACGCTATGTCGAGCGGCTGGGACCTGTTTTTGACCGACTCGCGGCGCTGAGCTGACGGCGTTGAGCTAGGAACCTGGAGAAATCATGCCGCTTACGCACGAGGAGTTCGCCGGGCTGACGCACCTGGGCTCGGGTAAGGTCCGCGAGCTGTTCGCCGTGGGAGATGACGCGGTCCTGCTGGTCGCGAGCGACCGGATCTCCGCGTTCGACGTCATCCTGCCGACCGAGATCCCCGACAAGGGCGCGGTGCTGACTGGCCTGACGCTGTGGTGGTTCGACCAGCTCGCCGATCTCGTTCCGTCGCACGTCATCAGCTCGAACGTCGACGAGTACCCGGCCGAGCTCACTCCCTACCGGGAGCAGCTGCGCGGCCGGTCGATGCTGTGCCATCGGCTGGACATGGCCATGATCGAATGTGTCGCTCGCGGCTACCTGACCGGCAGCGGGCTCAAGGACTACCAGCGCACCGGCGCCGTCAGCGGCCACCCGCTGCCCGAGGGCCTCGTCGACGGCTCGAAGCTGCCGCACCCGATCTACACCCCGTCGACGAAGGCGCCCATCGGCGAGCACGACGAGAACATCAGCCGGGCCGACGCGGCGGACCGGGTCGGTGGCGAGCTCGCCACCGAGCTGGAGAAGCTCACCCTGCAGATCTTCGGCCGGGCGAGCGACCTCGCCGCGGAGCGCGGGATCCTGCTCGCCGACACGAAGTTCGAGTTCGGCCACGACTCGGCCGGCGTGCTGCGGCTCGGCGACGAGGTGCTCACCCCGGACTCGTCCCGCTTCTGGCCGGCGGACCTGTGGTCGCCGGGCGGGGCCCAGCCGTCGTTCGACAAGCAGTTCATCCGGGACTACCTGGTCAACTCAGGCTGGGACCGTGACACTCCGGCCCCCGAGCTGCCGGCCGACGTCGTCGTGTCGACGAGGGCGCGCTACGTCGAGGCGTACGAGCGCCTCACCGGCATCTCGTTCGACGACTACCTGTCGACGTCCTGAGCCAGCCGTCGTCCTCCTGGGCGAAGGACCGTCACCGACCCGGTCAGGCCCGCTGGCCGGATTGGCCGTTCAGCACCTTGATCGGGTCGGTGCACAGGAGGTTCAACGCCTCGTTCACCAGCACCGGGTCGTAGCGGCGCTCGTCGAACTGCGCCCGCACGTGCAGCACGCCCGCGAGTTCCAGGTAGATGAAGGAGATGCCTTCGTCCTTGCCCCCGGAGCGCGCGTTGGCGAAGAAGCGCTCCTCCGGCGGGGCGAGCCACCGCAGACGTTCCAGCTCGGGCTCCCGGCCCCAGCTGACCAGCCACGGCCGCACGTCGGGTGCGGCCGGCGGCGCGGCGGCCTGGGGGCGCGGTCGAGGCAGCCAGGACTTCGCGATCTGGAAGGCCTGCCTGGCCAGCGGCTGGCCCAGCTCGGTCGCCCGGCGTAGCTCCGCTCCGAACGACTCCGGTGACGTCGGATCGTCCGGCCAGATGGTCAGGCGTTCCACGAAGTTGCCGAACGTCGGAGCGCCGACCCGCAGATAGCGCCGCAGGTCGCAGGGCAGGTGGATGCCGTCGTCGGCGCTGCCGAGCCCAGCCGCGTCCATCGCGGCCATGGTCGCCGCGAACAGCACGCTGTTCACGGACACGCCAGGGGCGTGCAGGTCCCGCCACGCGCGCAGCGTGGCCAGGTAACCCGGCCGGGAACGCTGGAGCAGCCTGCCCACGCCGCCCGCCGCCGGGCGCGGCCCCGCCGCGGCCTGGGCTGGCAGCCGCTTACCGAGCTCGAGCTGCTCGCCACCCGGGAACTCGCCGAGCTCGAGCTGCTTGCCACCCGGGAGCTCGCCACCCAGGAAACCAAGCCGGCCGGCGGGGACCTCGTGCCGTTCACGCATCGACGCCGCGAGATCCCTGAGCAGGGCCGGCCGGCGGCCGTAGGTCTCACGCAGGGCACGGGGTAGCGGGTACCGCGTCCCGCCACCCACCAGGTCGGTCGGACGGCTGCCCTCCAGCGCGTGGCGCAGCACGCCGGCCCAGAACTTCAGGCAGGTGTAGTCGCCGAGGAGGTGGGAGAACATGAGGAACGAGCAGCGCTGGCCGACGAAGATCCGGAACGGAAGGTCACCGAGACCCTCCTCGCAGAGCTCGGCCAGACGGGCCAGCAGTGGGCCGGAATCCTCGACGGGCTCGCCAATGGCGGCCGGGCTGTCGTCGAGGTCGACGACGACGGCCGACAGGAACCGTTCGCGCTGCCTGAGCGGAACAGGAACACGGGCCCCCCTGGCGGCATCGATGCGACGCGTGAACCGGCTGGACGGGTCGATCGTCGCGAGTTGCCGGATCACGGTTCGGGCGGCCTCGACCGACGGCATCTCGGCCGGGCCGGTCGCGACCGCGAATGTGCTCTCGATGCCGAGCCAGAGGCGGTCGCGCCGCGGGAAGTCGTTCCAGCGGAAGACAGTCGCGGTTTTTGTCACGGATTCCCAGGCACCCCCACCTGACAAGTACAGAAATTGTACCTTACGTAACTGTACCTACCGTCGGACCAGTCGCGTTCACCGCCCCACCGGCTCCGGGCCTGGTTTATCGCCGCCGGAGAGGCACTTTAGGCCCGGCCCGTGCATTGCCGGACAGGAGCTTTGCTCGGCGACTACTCGGCAGCCTCCACAAGGGTCGATCTTCGCAGGGATCGACCCGCGCGGCTCGGCCGTTACGGAGACGAGACCGTCGGCCGCCTGTCGGCGTTCCGACATCCACCCGGGACGCCTGGCGCCAGCGGATGACGGCCGGCGTGCCCCGCGGACGCCAGTTTTCGCGCCTGCCGCGGGAACGCCGCGGGCACGGGTGGAAGTCCTGGTCACGGGCCCGGCAAAGGACGGCGGCACCCGCGCCGCACCGCGTCAGGGTGGGGCTGGCCCCACCCCGGCCGGCGGTGGTGACCCACCATGGCCCACAGGCTGGCCTGACCCCAGGGCCGGCGGTTCACTCCAGTGACCTTGCCCGCCCGTTCCGGGACCGTTGACCCATGCCCAGTCGCGCTCCCCACCACCCCGACGGCCATCGGGCCGATCACTCCGCCCAGGCCCCGGCGCGCTCCGCCGCCGGGGCCGCCCGCCGGCCGAACGGCAACGCGGGCCGCGTCACCGCCGACGGTCACGCCAACCACCTCGCCGCCAGGGCCGCGCGCTGGAGCGTGCGGCACCGCAAGTTCGCCGTCGCCGGCTGGCTGCTCGCCGTCGTCGCCGTGATCATGATTGGCAACATGATCGGCACGAAGACCCTCAAGGACGAGGACATGAGCCTCGGCGAGAGCGGCCGCGCGGAGCAGACGCTGCGCGACGCCGGCTTCGTCGACCGCGACAGCGAGAACGTCCTCATCCAGCTTCCTACCGCGCCGGCCGGCGGCCAGCTGGCCGACCCGCAGGTCCGCGCGACGGTCGCCGATGTCATCGCGCGGATCGCGGCCACCGGTGAGGTGACCGACGTGCGCGCCCCGATCCCCGCGCAGGGTGCCACCGAGGACAGCGGTCTGGTCTCCGCGGACGGCCGGTCCGTGCTGGTGACCTTCGAGCTCACCGGGGACCCCGACACCGCGGCCGACCGGATCGAGCCGGTCATGGACACCGTCGCCTCGGTCGCCGCCGCCCACAGCGGGCTCACGGTCGAGCAGTTCGGCCAGGCGAGCGCCGACAAGGCCCTCGACGAGACGATGGGCAACGACTTCCAGCGGGCCGAGTGGTCCGCGATCCCGGTGACCATCGCCATCCTGCTGATCGTGTTCGGCGCGCTGATCGCCGCGCTGATCCCGGTGGCGCTGGCGATGACCGCGTTCATCGGCACGCTCGGCGTCGTCGCGTTCGTCAGCCACCTGATGCCGACCAACGAGATCGCGACATCGGTCATGCTGCTGATCGGCCTCGCCGTCGGCGTCGACTACGCGCTGTTCTACATCCGCCGCGAGCGCGAGGAGCGCGCCAAGGGCCACGGCCCCGAGCGGGCGCTGGCGATCGCGTCCGAGACCTCCGGCCACACCGTGCTGGTCTCCGGCCTGACCGTCGCCGTGTCGCTGGCCGGCCTGATGATCACCGGGATGAGCGTCTTCACCGGGATCGCGGTCGGCACGATGATCGTCGTCCTGGTCGCGCTGCTCGGCTCGGTCACCGTGCTGCCCGCGCTGCTGTCCCTGCTCGGTGACCGGGTCGAGCTCGGCCGGCTGCCGTGGAAGCGCCCGGCGGCGCCGGACGCGCCCCGCTCCCGGCGGGCCCGGCGGGCGGCGCGCCGCACCGCGCGGCACTCGAAGCGCCAGGCCGGCGAGATCGCGGACGCGGCCATGACCGAGGTCCTCGGCGCGGCCGTCGCCGCCGAGCACGCCGAGCGCGTGGAGCGGGCCGAGCGGGCCGCGCTCCTCGAGGCGGCCGGGAAGAACGGCCGGGTCCGCCTGCTCGACCGGCTGATGCGCCACCCCGGCATCGTCGCGACCGTGACCGGCGGCCTGCTGATCCTGCTCGCCCTCCCGACGCTGGGCATGCACACCGCCGAGCAGGGGCTCGACGACCTGCCCAAGGACATCCCGGTCATGAAGACCTACCAGCGGCTGACCGCCGCCTTCCCCGGCGGGCCCACGCCCGCGGTGATCGTGGTGTCCGCACCCGACGTCACCTCGGCGCCCGTCACCGCCGCGATCGACGACCTGCGGTCCAAGGCCGTCGCGGCCAAGGTCGGCTTCGAGCCCGTCGTCGTCGACATCAGCGCCGACAAGACCGTCGCCCGCGTGCTCATGCCGATCGCCGGCGGCGGCACCGACGACGCGTCGATGGACGCGGTCCACACGCTGCGCGACGACCTGGTGCCCTCGACGATCGAGAAGATCCCCGGCGCGCGCGCCGACGTCAGCGGCCTGGCCGCCGGCTCGCTGGACTTCAACGACCAGCTCGGCGGGCGTACCCCGCTGGTGATCGGGTTCGTGCTGCTGCTGGCCTTCGGGCTGCTGCTGACGGCGTTCCGCAGCGCCACGGTCGCGGCCCTCGCGGTGGGCCTGAACCTGCTCTCCGTCGGCGCGGCCTACGGCCTGCTGGTGCTGATCTTCCAGCACCACTGGGCGGACAGCCTGCTGAACTTCACGGCCACCGGCAGCATCGCCAACTGGATGCCGCTGATGCTGTTCGTGATCCTGTTCGGCCTGTCGATGGACTACCAGGTGTTCCTGCTCTCCCGGGTCCGCGAGGCCCGCGAGGCGGGGCTGGACATGCGGTCGGCGGCGCTCGCCGGCCTGCGCCGCAGCGCCGGCGTGGTCACCAGCGCGGCGGTCATCATGGTCGCGGTCTTCTCGATCTTCGCGACGCTGTCCCAGGTCAGCATGAAGCAGCTGGGCATCGGCCTCGGCTCGGCGATCCTCATCGACGCGACCGTCATCCGGGTCCTGCTGATGCCCGCCATGCTCACCCTGCTCGGCGACCGCGTCTGGCGCCCCAAGGCCGGCTCCACCCCCGCGGCCGGCCCCGACGCGGGCGAGACCCCCGCGACGGTTCTCCCCACCCAGCAGCCAAGGAGCCTCCGAGCCCACTCGCACACCAGCTAACCGCGCCCAGCTAGCCACACTTGGCTAGCCACACCGATCCTGTGCCCGCCCTGCCGTCCCCCGCGGCAGGGTGGGCACAGCTGTGTCCCGCGCGCGAGATCCGCGCCACCTGGCTCCTGATCAAGCCTTCGGAGCGGAGCGGGTGAACAGCATGTCGGCCTCGCCTGCTCGATCCGCGGCCGCATCCCCTGCCCCGACACCGCCTCCAGCTCCACCATCACCCGAACCGTGTCAGCTCACCGAGCCCATGGGCTCGGTGAGCTGACACACCTCACGACAGCGCCCCGGAGGTGTGTTACATGGCCGAGCCCATAGGCTCGGTGAGCTGACCCGATTTCCACTCGGGTACGGGCGCCCGGCGACGGCGACGCTGGACTGCTTACGRCACGCCCCGGGCCATCTATCCGGCCGGCTGGATAGAGCAGTCACCGGCCCGCTCGGCCGTACGCACTTTGTCACCGTACGTAGACGACGCGACGCCGCAGCCGCCGACCGCGAAGTCCGAGCGACATCAAGGCGGGACACGACGCCACCTCACCGGCCTGGCCCCTTCCTGCGTGGGTCACAGCGGACCCCCATGGGGGTTGCGCAGGGGTTACAGTCGTCCGCGACGTCCGGTACCGCACTCGAGGACTGGAACGGCCAGATGCCCCGTACCCCGCTCGCCGATCCCGACGCAAGGACTCGGCCCGCCCTCGCCAGCACCCGCGCGGAGCTGGCCGCGCTGCTCGCCCCGCCGGCCGGGCGCCGGGCGGTGGTGATGACCATGGGCGCGCTGCACGAGGGGCATGCCACCCTCATCCGCGCGGCCCGCCGGGAGGCCGAGCAGGTCGTCGTCACGATCTTCGTCAACCCGCTGCAGTTCGGGCCGCACGAGGACCTCGACCGTTACCCGCGCACCCTGGCGGCCGACCTCGAGGTGTGCGCCCGGGAGGGTGTGGACGTCGTGTTCGCGCCGTCGGTGGTGCACGACCCGGCACCGCTGGTGACCGTGGGTGCCGGGCCGCTCGGCGACATGCTGGAGGGGGCGAGCCGGCCGGGGCACTTCGACGGCGTCCTCACGGTCGTCGCGACGCTGCTGCACCTCGTCCGGCCGGACCTGGCGTTCTTCGGCCGCAAGGACGCCCAGCAGCTGGTCTGCATCCGCCGGATGGCAGCGGACCTGGCCTTCGGAGTGCGGATCGTCGGCGTGCCGACCGTCCGCGAGCCGGACGGGCTCGCGCTGTCCAGCCGCAACGCCTACCTGACCACCGCCCAGCGGTCCTCGGCGCTCGCGCTCTCCCGGGCGCTGGCGGCCGGCCTCGCGGCCGCCGCCGCCGGCCCGGACGCGGTCGTCGCCGCCGCGCGCGCGGTGCTCGCGGCCGAGCCAGGCATCGAGGTCGACTACCTCGTCCTCGCCAGTCCCGACGACCTCGGCCAGGCCACGACCGGGCCCGCCCTGCTGCTCGTGGCGGCCAGGGTGGGCGCCACCCGCCTGATCGACAACGTCGAGCTCACCCTCCCACCCGCCGCCGAACCAGAGGCCTGACCATGACCAGCACCCGTTCGCCCGCGGCGTCGGCGCCGCACACCCAGGCGGGCCAAAGGGTGCGCGAAAATGTTTCTCCTTCGCGCACCCGGCGGCCCTTGTCCCTGGCGTCACCGGCCGGCCTGCCCCCGCTGCCGGTGCTGCCCGCGCGGCTCGGCGCGCCGCGGGCCGGCTGGACCAGGCACGCCGACGTGGTGGTGATCGGCTCGGGTGTGGCGGGCCTGTCCGCGGTGCTGAGGGTGCGCGCGGCGCTGCCGGCCAGCCGGGTGCTGCTGGTCACCAAGGCCCTGCTGGACATGGGCTCCACCCGCTGGGCGCAGGGCGGGATCGCCGCCGCCCTCGCCGCCGAGGACTCGCCCGACGACCACCTGCGCGACACGCTGGTCGCGGGCGTCGGCCTGTGCGACCCGGCGGCGGTGCGGGTGCTGGTCGACGAGGGCCCGGCCAGGGTCCGCGAGCTGGCCGCGCTCGGCGCCCAGTTCGACCGCACGTCCACCGGCGAGCTCTCGCTCACGCGGGAGGGTGGCCACCTGCGCGACCGGATCGTGCACGCGGGCGGTGACGCCACCGGGCTGGAGGTGGAGCGCGCGCTGATCGCGGCGCTGCGCGCCGACGAGGCCGTCGAGGTCATCGAGCACGCCCTCGTCCTCGACCTGCTCACCGACGCGGACGGCCGGGCCGCCGGCGCGACCCTGCACGTCCTGGGCGAGGGTAGCCGCGACGGGGTCGGAGCCGTCATCGCGCACGCGGTGATCCTCGCGACCGGCGGCATGGGCCAGATCTTCGCGTCGACGACGAACCCGCCGGTCTCCACCGGCGACGGGGTGGCGCTCGCGCTGCGCGCGGGCGCGGTGGTCACCGACCTGGAGTTCGTCCAGTTCCACCCCACGGCGTTCTGGGCTCCCGGCACGGGGCCGCACGCCGTCGGCCAGCGGCCGCTGGTGAGCGAGGCGATGCGCGGCGAGGGCGCCGTCCTCGTGGACGCGGCCGGCGAGCGGGTGATGCCCGGCGTGCACCCGCTGGCCGACCTCGCGCCGCGGGACGTGGTCGCGAAGCAGATGTCGCGGGTGATGGCCGCCCAGGGCGTCGACCACCTCTACCTGGACGCCCGGCATCTCGGCGAGGAGACGATCCTGCGCCGGTTCCCGACCATCACCGCCCAGTGCCGCGCCCAGGGTGTGGACCCGGTCACCCAGCCGATCCCGGTGGCGCCGGCGGCCCACTACGCCAGTGGCGGGGTGCGCACCGACACCTGGGGCCGCACCAGCGTGCCCGGCCTCTACGCCTGCGGCGAGGTGGCCTGCACGGGCGTGCACGGCGCGAACCGGCTGGCGTCGAACAGCCTGCTCGAGGGCCTGGTCTTCGCGGCGCGGATAGCCGACGACCTGGCCGGCGGGCTGCCCTCCCCGGGCGAGCCGGCGCTGGCGGTGGTCGAGCGCGGCTCCGCCGGGCTCGCGGACCCCGCCGAGCGGGGCGACCTCGCCCGGGTGATGACCGACGGCGCCGGGGTGCTGCGTTCCGCGCCGAGCCTGCTGGCCGCCACGAAGGCGCTCGCCGCCATCGGCGACGTGCGGGTGACCGGCTCGACCGTCACCGCGGGCCCGGACGCGTGGGAGATGAGCAACCTGCGGACCGTGGCGACGGCGCTGGTCGCCGCGGCGACGGCACGCACGGAGACCCGCGGTTCGCACTGGCGCGAGGACTTCGCCGACGCGGACGACGACTGGCGCGGGCATCTGCTGGTCCGGCTGGACCCGGACGGGGCGCTCGGCGTCGCGTTCGAGCCGGCTGCGGCCGGCGCTGGCAACCTCGCCGGAGAGGCGAGCCCCGCCGACGGAGCCGAAGGAGAGGTGGCACCGTGAGCCCCAGCACGGCCGCGACCCACGCCCCCACCACCCCCAGCGCGGCGCTCCGGCTCGCCCTCGGGCTGTCGGGCGCGTCCGCGTCGGCCCTGACCGCCGCGGGCCTCGAGCCCGCGGCCGTCGCCGACGTGCTGTCCCGGGCGCTCGCCGAGGACCTGCCGGCCGCGAGCGGGCTGGGCGTGGACGTCACGTCGGCCGCCACCGTGCCCGCGGACCTGGTGGCCACCGGCCGAATCGTCTCTCGCGCGCGTGGCGTGGTGGCGGGACTCCCCGTGGCCGCGGCCGTGTTCGAGGCCGTCGTCGGTGAGGGCGTCGAGGTCACGCTGACCGCGGCGGACGGCGACCGGGTCGAGCCCGGGGGCGAGGTGCTGCGGGTGCGCGGTCCGGTGCGCGGCCTGCTCACGGCCGAACGCACCGCGCTGAACCTGCTGTGCCACCTGTCCGGGGTGGCGACGGCGACGAGGACCTGGGTCGACGCGGTCGCGGGGACGGGGGCCGCCGTGCGGGACACCCGCAAGACCCTGCCGGGGCTGCGCGCGCTGGAGAAGTACGCGGTGCGGGCCGGCGGCGGTGTGAACCACCGGATGTCGCTGGTGGACGCGGCGCTGGTCAAGGACAACCACGTGGTCGCCGCCGGCGGGGTGCCGGCCGCGTTCGCCGCCGTGCGCCGCGCCTTCCCGGATCTGCCGGTCGAGGTCGAGTGCGACACCGTCGAGCAGGTCGCCGAGGCGGTCGAGGCTGGCGCGGACCTGATCCTGTGCGACAACATGAGCACCAACGAGCTGCGGGCGGCGGTGGCGCTGGCCAGGCCGGCCGGTGTCCGGCTGGAGGCCAGCGGCGGCCTTACTCTCGCGGTCGCCGCCGAGGTGGCGGCCACCGGCGTCGACTATCTCGCCGTCGGTGCCCTCACCCACTCGGTCACCGCGCTCGACCTGGGCCTGGACCTCACCCTCGACACCGGCGACGAGTAGGAAACAGTCCCACCCATGCTGCTGACGATCGACATCGGCAACACCAACACCGTCCTCGGCGTGTTCGACGGTGAGACGTTGGCCGACTCGTGGCGGGTGCRCACCCAGCCGAACGCGACGGCGGACGAGCTGACCCTGATCTACCGCGGGCTGCTCGGCGACTTCGAGATCGACGGCGTGTCGGTGTGTTCGACGGTGCCGGCGGCGCTGCGGGAGATCCGCCGGATGACGGCGCGGATCTTCCGGCACGTGCCGGTGGTGGTGGTCGAACCCGGGACCCGTACGGGAGTGCCGATCCTCATCGACAACCCCAAGGAGGCGGGCGCCGACCGGATCATGAACACGCTGGCCGCGCACCACCTGTACGGCGGGCCGACGATCGTGGTCGACTTCGGCACGTCGACCAACATCGACGTGGTGTCCGCGCGCGGGGAGTTCCTCGGCGGCGCGCTTGCCCCGGGCATCGAGATCGCGCTGGACGCGCTCGCCTCCCGGGCCGCCCAGCTGCGCAAGGTCGAGCTGGTGCCGCCCCGCTCGGTGATCGGCAAGGGGACGGTCGAGGCCCTGCAGTCCGGCATGATCTACGGAGCGGCCGGGCAGGTGGACGGCCTGGTGCGGCGCATCCGCGCCGAGCTGGGCACGGAGGYGACCGCCATCGCGACCGGTGGCCTCGCTCCGCTCGTCATCAAGGAGAGCGAGACCCTCCAGGTACACGAACCACACCTCACGCTGATCGGCCTCCGGCTGGTGTTCACCAAGAACATCTGATGCCGCTCCGAAACACGTCGGAAATCCATATCGCACCTTTTCCGACATAGCTCGCCAGTCCGAGGCCGGCAGGTCGCCTAACCAGTTCGGTCACGGCCGGGCGGGCGGCCGGCGGAACGCGGTGGCGGCCGGTCGGAGGCACCCCGACCCGACCTGGTCTCGGCAAACACCCTGGTCGGGGCGTCGCCTTCCCGACATATGACGATGGTCACGATTCCATCGAATTAACATCGTTGACATTTATGGCCATCCGAGTCACACTGCGCGATCGAATCCGCATGGAGCGTGCGTAACACCACTACGGCACACCCACAAGCGTTCAGATGGACCACTTCAAGACCAAGGGACCCACGTAGAGCAGCCCGCCCGGTGCCGTGGATTACTCGCAAGAAGACCAAAGACACTATGACGTGCCGTTAGACTTCGGGCCGACCCGTTGTATCGGCCGCAGGCAGGCCAAGAGCTGTCCGATCGCTCTCCGATCGTCCAGCCGAAGGCCCACACCCGGGGCGACCGGGGGTGGCCACGCTCGACGGCTGACGCCGTCGGCCGGACGGGCCGAAACGTCGGGGGACGTAGGGGCGGGGGCCACCGGTGACGGAGACGATCGACGGTATAGGCACACATGTTCGGACAGAGCCCCCGGGCGCGGAGCAACCGCGCGTACCGCGCGGGGACACAGCTCGCCCGAGGACAACGGCCCCGGCCACCGCGAGTCTGCGCACAGAAACCCCGGACACGGAGCATCCTGACCCGGGTGGCCCTGACACGGAGCACGTCCACACGGAGCACGCCGCCCCCAGGGCGGACGAACCGCGTCAGGACGGCTCTGGCCCGTCACCCGGCGGGTCCGGCACCCTGCACGCCAGCGGCGCGGACCACCGCGCGGCCGTGGAGCCCGCCGCGTCGAACGCCGTCGCGTCGATCGCCGTCGCAGCGGTCAACGCCGCCGACCGGAGTCCCGCGGAGCCCAGCGCCATGGACGAGAACGCCGTAGACAACGACATCACCGAGGCCACCGGCACCGACCCGGAGACGACGGTTCGGGTCCCGAGGCAGCGGATCTCGCCGCGCCCGGCCGGTCCACGCGTCACTGGTTCCCGCGGCGCGCGCTCCGCCGGCCCGCCCGCGAGCGGGCCGGCGACACCCAGCCTCGCCATGCCCAACCCGGTCATGCCCAGCCCGGTCACACCCGGCGCCGCCGCGGCCAGCCCCGCCGAGGCCGACGCGGACGTCACCCAGCGCATCGTCACCGGAGGCCTCTTCGTCAGGGGCGGCGTCGGCGGCGTCGGGAACGCCGCTCCCGAGAACGCCGTCGCCGGGAACGACGTCACCGACAAGGTCCTGGCGCCCGGCGGGGCCGGGACGGACCACGCCGCGGCGGACTCCTCGGCGGAAGGCGTCGAGAGCACCCCGTTCGGCGCGGTCACCGGGCCGACGCTGCTCCCGCTGCCACCCGGCGGCCTCGAGAGCCTCGGACTCACCGCGGCGCCAGCACCGGCGGCGGCACCGGCGGCAGCACCGGGCGTCTCCGTCCCCTCTCCCAGGGAGACGGCGCCTGCGGAGACGCCGGCCGACGACGCGCAGGGCGGGCTGGAGAAGCCCGTCGGGCGCCAGCCATACCGCGCCAAGATCGCGTGGGAGGGCAAGTACACCCGGCTGGTGATCGGCGCGGACCTGGCGGCGGGGGCGTTCGCGGCGGCGCTCGCCTATGTCCTGCGGTTCGGCGGCATCGTCGACTTCGACCTGATGCCGCCGTCGCCGATGCCGTACCTGATCATCAGCGTGGTGTTCCCGATCGCGTGGCTCGCCGCGATGTCGTTGAACCGGGCCTACGAGGACCGCTTCCTCGGTGGCGGGTCCGAGGAGTTCCGCCGGGTCGTCAACGCCGCCGTGCGGTTGATCGCGCTGGTGGCGGTCGGCTCGTACGCGACCAAGGCCGAGGTCGCCCGGGCCTACCTGCTGATCGTCTTCCCGGTGGCCACGGTCCTCACGCTCGCGGGCCGGGCCACCGCTCGCTCGCTGCTGCACCGGATGCGCCGGGCGGGCCGCTGCCAGCACCGGGTGCTCGTCGTCGGCGCCGGGGAGTCCGCGGCGTCGCTGGTGCGGCTGGCTCGCCGCGACCCGAGCGCCGGCTGGTCGGTCGTCGGCATCTGCCTGGACCGAGCGCCCGGCCGCCACAGCCACGACCGGATGGAGCGAGCGGGCTTCGACCTGTTCGGTATCCCGATCGTCGGGACGTCGGACGCGCTGGAGGACGCGATCCGGGTCACCGACGCGACCATGGTCGCGATCAGCCCGCAGATCGACGGCGAGCGGCTGCGCCGGGCGCTGTGGGCACTGGAGGGCTCCAACGTCGACGTGCTGGTGTCCTCCGCGGTGACCGACGTGACGGGCCCCCGGATCCACCTGCGTCCGGTCGCGGGTCTGCCACTTCTTCATATCGAGGAGCCCGAGCTCACCGGTGCCCGYCGGCTGATGAAGGCGCTGCTCGACCGCGGGGTGGCGTTCGTGTCGCTGACGCTGCTCTCGCCGCTCCTGCTCGGGCTCGCCCTGGCCGTCCGGCTCACCAGCAGGGGCCCGGCGGTCTTCAAGCAGACCCGGGTCGGCCGGCTCGGCCAGCAGTTCACGATGTTCAAGTTCCGCTCGATGTTCGTCGACGCGGAGGCGCGGCTCGCCGAGGTCCTCACCCTCAACGACCGCGAGGACGACTACATGTACAAGTCCAAGGACGACCCGCGGATCACCTGGATCGGCAGGTTCCTGCGCAAGTGGTCCCTCGACGAGCTGCCGCAGTTGCTCAACGTCCTGAACGGCAGCATGTCGCTGGTCGGCCCGCGCCCGCCGCTGCCGCGGGAGGTCGCGAAGTACGAGCGCGACGTGCACCGCCGGCTGATGGTCAAGCCGGGCCTGACCGGCCTGTGGCAGGTGAGCGGCCGCAGCGACCTGCCGACGGACGAGGCGGTCCGGCTCGACCTGCGCTACGTCGAGAACTGGTCGCTCGCCATGGACCTCATGATCCTCTGGCGCACCGTCTTCGCCGTCCTCAAGCGCGAGGGCGCCTACTGACCCTCCCCCACCGATCCGCGGGGTTTGGCCTGGTCAGGGCCCAGGCCGGCCGATTGGTGGGGCCCTGGGCCACCCGTCAGATGTGGTCCTGCCCACTGCCCGGGAGGTCGTCCGGCTCCGGGCCGGCGGGACGGGACTGGCCCGGTGTCCGCCCGCGCCTCGGCGCGGCTCCCGGTCTTTCGGCGGGGATGCCTGGCACATATGCCCACGGCGGGAAGCCGCCGGCCCCGCTCGCTCGCCCGCTCGCCCAGCGGCGGCCGGGCGCGGGCCGACGCCCAATGTCCGGAAGTGGACCATTTGTCCGCCGCCCGCCGAAATCCGAGAAGGATGCCTCAACGCCGGGGATGGGTCAGACGTTGGTATTTTCAACGCGAGTCACGTCGGCCGCCCACGGACTGCCCGGCGAGGTGCGCGTGGGCTGCTGCCCGCAGGCTGGTTCGGCGGAGGGGTGCGCATGGGTGCGAAGCGGGTCATCCCACGCGCCGACCCGCGGTCGGTCGCCGCTGGCTGGCGGGCAGGCGTAGACGGCCCAGGAAGGACGCGCCGGTGACCGCGACGACGACCCGCGGACAGGCCGGGAACGCCAACCCCGGCGACGGGAATGGCAACGGCGACGGCGAGGCGACGCTGCGCGTCTCGATGCGCAACTTCCGGGCGCGCCTGGCGGGCCGGCCGCCGGAGCGACGGAACCATCCGAACGCCACCACCCGCAGCGCCGCCGAGCTCGCGATCCTGTCGAACACCCCGTACGAAGGGGTGCGCGAGCCGTACCGAGCGCAGCTGAGGTGGGAGCGCGACTACGCGCGGGCGGCGATGTTCGCCGACCTCGCCGCCTGCCTGGCCGGGACCGGCCTCGCCTACCTGATCCGCTTCGGCGGGATCTTCACGTTCAGCCAGGCGCCGTCGTCGTCGCGGCCCTACCTGTTCTTCACCCTTGGCCTGCCGCTCATCTGGATCGCCGCGGTAGCGCTCAACCGGGGCTACGAGTACCGGTTCCTCGGCGGCGGGTCGGAGGAGTTCCGCCGCGTCCTGAACGCGGCCATCCGGCTGACCGCCCTGGTCGCGGTCGCCTCGTACGCGACCAAGGCGGAGTTCGCCCGCTCGTACCTGTTGGTGGCCTTCCCGACGGCCACGCTGCTGACGCTCGTCGGCCGAGCGGTGGCCCGCGCGCGGCTGCACCGGATGCGCCGGGCCGGTCAGTGCCAGCATCGGGTGCTGGTGGTGGGCGCCGGCGAGTCGGCCGCCTCGCTGGTTCGGATCGCCCGGCGCGACTCCACCGCTGGCTGGAACGTCGTCGGCGTGTGTCTCGACCGGGCGCCCGGCCTGCACAGCTCCGAACGGCCGGACCGCGCCGGCTTCGACCTGGCCGGCGTGCCGATCGTGGGGACGTCCGAGGCGCTGGAGGAGGCGATCCGGCGCACCCGGGCGACCGCCGTCGCGATCAGCCCGCAGATCGACGGCGAGCGGCTGCGTCGGGCGCTGTGGGCACTGGAGGGCTCCGACGTCGACGTCATGGTGTCGTCCGCGATCACGGACGTCACCGGGCCCCGCATCCACCTGCGTCCGGTCGCCGGGCTGCCGCTGCTGCACATCGAGGAGCCCGAGCTCTCCGGCGCTCGCCGGCTGATGAAGGGCATGCTCGACCGGAGCCTCGCGCTGGCCGGCATGCTGGCCCTGCTGCCGCTCTTCGTGGCGTTGGTGCTGGCGATCCGGCTGACCAGCAAGGGCCCGGCGTTCTTCCGGCAGACCCGGGTCGGCCAGGGCGGCAAAGAGTTCACGATGTTCAAGTTCCGCTCGATGGTGGTGAACGCCGAGGCGCTCAAGGCGAAGCTCGAGGCCCGCAACGAGGGCAAGGGCGTGCTGTTCAAGATGGAGAAGGACCCGCGGATCACCCGGGTCGGCGGCTTCCTGCGCAAGTGGTCCCTCGACGAGCTGCCGCAGCTGCTCAACGTCCTGAACGGCACCATGTCGCTGGTCGGCCCGCGCCCGCCGCTGCCGAGCGAGGTCGCCCAGTACGAGCGCGACGTGCACCGCCGGCTGATGGTCAAGCCGGGCCTGACCGGCCTGTGGCAGATCAGTGGCCGCAGCGACCTCGACTGGGAGGAAGCGGTCCGGCTCGACCTGCGCTACGTCGAGAACTGGTCGCTCGCCATGGACCTGATCATCCTCTGGCGCACCGTCTTCGCCGTCCTCAAGCGCGAAGGCGCCTACTAGCCACCGCCGGCCCAGCCACCGCCGACGGTGGCGGTGGCTGTAGCCGTGGCGTCCAGGAGCCCGGACGCCGCCGACTCGGTAGCCCGACTCGGCCGCTAGTTCATCCGGTTTCCATCCTCCGTGCGTTTAGGGGTCGTTTCCGGCAAAGGAGGTCCGGTACATTCGCCGGGTTGACGCGGCACCACGGGCCCGCCGGCGGCGGCCGGGACGGCTCGGTGGGTGCGGCTGGCCGTCGAGGCCAGCCGTCGAGCGCCTGGGTTCCGCGGCCGGGGGGACGACCGGGACGGGGAGAAAGTGGCGAACCGGACAGGCGTGGCGACGAGCGACGGGCAGACGGACGCGGTGGTCGCGCCATGATCGCGCCATCGCCGCCTTCCGCGCCGCCGAGTTCCGCGCCGTCCGCGTCGGCGACTCCGGGGGCGTCGACTCCCGCGGTGCCCGCGCGGCCCACGCAACGCCATCGTCACCGCAAGCCAAAGCGGTCGGCCGGACGGCGGCGCGGCCGCGCCCTCAGCCTCACCCGCGTCGTCGCGGTGCCCGCGGTCGGACTGCTGCTCATGCTCGGTGGGGGGCCCGCCAGCCCCCGTGATGACGAGGCCGCGGCCAGCTCACCCAGCACCCAGCCCGTACGCGGCGACACCTACCCCATGCCGCCGCTGACGCCGGACGGCGAGATCAGTGACGACGGCGGCGACGGGGCGGTCCTCGTCACCGAGAGCCCCGGCCCCGGGGACGAGGTCGGCACGGACACGCTGGCGGCGGCCGCCGCCGGCGACGGCGACGGCGACGGCGCGCTGGTCCGCCTCGCCGGCGCCAACACGCAGATCCCTGACAGGATCCTCGCCGCCTACCAGCGAGCCGTCACCATGATGGCCAGCGAGCTGCCCGGCTGCCATCTGCGCTGGCAGCTGCTCGCCAGCATCGGCCGGGTCGAGTCGAACAACGCGACCGGACGCTCCATCACCGCCGACGGCACCGTCACACCGACGATCGTCGGCGTCGCGCTGGACGGGAAGGGCGGCCGCGCGCTGCTGCGCGACACCGACGACGGCGCGCTCGACAACGACAAGGTCTACGACCGCGCCGTCGGCCCGATGCAGTTCATCCCGAGCACGTGGAAGACCTCCGGCCGCGACGCCAGCTCCGACGGCCGCAAGGACCCGAGCAACATCAATGACGCGGCCCTCGCCGCCGGCGGCTACCTGTGCGCACATGGCCGGGATCTCACCAATCCGGCGCAGCTGCGGGCGGCCATCTTCTCCTACAACCCGTCCGACGCCTACGTGCGCGCGGTGCTGGCGTGGATGACCGGCTACGACGGCACCAGCCCGACCACGGTGCCGATCCCGGTCGTCGCCCTCACGCCGGCGGCCGGCTCCAGCGGTGCGCCGTCCCCGGCCGTGGCCCCGGTCCCGGTCGTGACCCTTGCCGCCGGCGCGGCCGTCCCGAGCGCGAGCGCGAGCCCGACCAGCGCCGCCTGCGCCACCATCGCCGTGACCGCCGGCAGCCTGGCCGCCACTGTCAGCCCGACCGCGAGCGGTTCCACCCTGGAGGTCACCGGCACTTACACCGCCGCGAGCGCGACCGCCACCGGCAACGTCTCGATCCATGCCGAGGCCCGCGCGTCCAGCGCCGGCGCCCTGCTCGCGCAGGCGGACACCAACGTGCCGGCCCGGCCCGCCACGGGCTCCGTACCGCTGGCACGCCTGGGCCTCGCGCCGATCACCGGCGGCTCGGTCACGGTCACCCTCACCACGACCCCGGCCGGCTGTACCGTGCGGACGCTGACCACGGTGGTGGTCACCGGCATCCCCGCCACCACCCCGGCCCCGACGTCGGCGGCTCTCAGCGCGCCGCCCAGTTCGTCACCGAGCCCGCCGCCCAGCTCATCGCCGAGTTCGTCACCGACGCCCAGCGCGACGCCCACGGCCGCGCCGACCACCGCGCCGGCCGCGCCGAGCTCCAGTCCGGCCTCGGCGGCCGCCGCGCCCGCGCCGACGAGCGTCACCTCGAGCCCGACCACCTCCGCGCCGAGGGCCGCGGCGACCTCGACGTCTCCCGCGTGAGACCGCGCCGCGAGATCCCTGGTCGCCGGTGGGTCGACGCTCGGCGACCGTCGAACGATCGGCCACCGGCCCGACCGCGCCGTACCAGTACCCGCACCCATGTCCAAGGCCCGGGCGTCTCACGTGGCTAGGCTTGACGCGGAAGCTGGTCGGCATGCGCGGCCAGCTTGGACGCGCCATCGGGCCTGCGCCGGGCAGCATTGCTAAAAGCGCGGTACTCGACGCCGCGCAGGCTCCTCTGGACCGGAAGGGCGGTATGAAGGGCATCATCCTGGCCGGTGGCACCGGCTCACGCCTCTACCCGATCACTCAGGCTGTCTCGAAACAGCTGATGCCGGTCTACGACAAGCCGATGATCTACTATCCGCTGTCAACCCTGATGTCCGCGGGAATCCGCGAGATTCTGATCATCACCACCCCGGAGGACCAGGACCGCTTCCGCCAGCTCCTCGGCGACGGCAGCCGGTTGGGCTGCCGGTTCGAGTACGCCGTCCAGCCGGAACCGCGCGGGCTCGCGGACGCCTTCATCGTCGGCGCGRATTTCGTCGACGCCGACAAGGTCTGCCTGGTTCTGGGCGACAACATCTTCTACGGCGCCGGGCTGGGCAACACGCTGAAGCAGTACACCGACCCCGCCGGCGGCATCATCTTCGCGTACCACGTCTCCGACCCGGAGCGCTACGGCGTCGTCGAGTTCGACGGGGACCACCGCGCGGTCTCCATCGAGGAGAAGCCCACCCGGCCGAAGTCCAGCTACGCGGTGACCGGCCTCTACTTCTACGACAACGACGTGCTGGAGATCGCGCGCGAGACGAAGCCCAGCGCCCGGGGCGAGCTGGAGATCACCGCCGTCAACCAGGAGTACCTCGACCGAGGCCGGCTCGGCGTACACCTGCTCGACCGCGGTACCGCCTGGCTCGACACCGGCACCTTCGCCTCGCTCATGCAGGCGGCCCAGTTCGTGCAGGTCATCGAGGAACGGCAGGGACTGAAGATCGGCTGCGTCGAGGAGATCGCCTGGCGGGAGGGCTACCTCACGGACGACGAGCTCGCGGCGCTGGCCCATCCGCTCGCGAAGAGCGGCTACGGCGAGTACCTGCAGCGCCTGCTCGCGCGGTGAGCGACAGGCCGGCGGACAGCGACAGGCCAGCGGACGGCGACGGGCCGACCGAGGGCAGCGTGCCGGCGGAGGGCAGCGTGCCCGTAGGCGAAGAGTGGTCGTGGCTCCAGCGCCTGGTCCTGGCCTTCAGCACCCGGAACCGGGCCCGGAAGGCGGCCGTCATCACCCGCTTCATGGCGGACCACCGGCTGCGCACCGTGCTGCTGGTCGGGGCGGGAGACGCGGGCAATCCAAACAAGCTCGTGGTGGAACGCGAAGTTGCCGCGGCCGGCCGAATCATGGCGGCCTGCGACCTTTACCGTCCCACGTCCATCGACTGGCCCTACGTCCGGGGCGACGGTCGGCGCCTGCCGTTCCGAACCGGTTCCGTGGATATCGCCGTGTCCAATGCGGTGATCGAGCATGTCGGCGACGAGAACGACCAGCGGGATTTCGTACGTGAGCATGGCCGGGTGGCCCGCTCCTGGGTAATTACCACGCCAAACAGATGGTTTCCGGTCGAGCCGCACACATCGACCGTCCTGAGGCACTTCTCGCCCACCTGGCGGGAGTCTCGCGCCGAGTTCACCCGCCTCCTGTCGCTACGGGAGTTCCGACGCCTCGTTCCGCCGGATACCCTGGTGATCGGGCACGCCTGGTCGCCGACATTCATTGCGCTGTTCTCACCCGCGCGCGACGACCGGACGCCCGGCGGCGGTAGCCGAAACCGGGCGACGGCGTAGRCCGTAGCCGAGCTGGGCGCATGGCGGGACTCGAGCGCCGCCGACGCGGCCAGCGCCACCAGCGCGGTTGAGCAGCCGGAGTGCTGGCCCGTCGGAGAAGCGACACATTCCCCCATGGCCGCCGACCGCTATCCGCCARCCAAGGGACGGTTGCTCAGTTACGCTCCGGAACCATGCAGCTCCGCTCGCCAGCGCCGACGCGGGYGCCTCGCCTCGTCAGCCTGGGCGTTGTCAGCCTGTTCGCGACGCTTGCCATCCTGCTTTCCGGATGCCAGCCGCGTACCCAGCTGGAACAGGTCGACAGTGACGTTTCCAGGGGGCAGACCAGCGTAAACGCGGTCGGCACCAACAAACCCCTCGCGGACAAACCTCTCACGATCGTCGCTCTCGGCGATTCCTACTCGTCCGGCGAGGGCAACGCCCCCTTCGACCTGGACGCCGCGAGCTGCGGCCGGGGCGCCAATGCCTGGCCTCGGCTGCTCGGCCAGGAGATCGCCGGCTCGACCGTCCGCCTGCTCGCCTGCTCGGGTGCGAAGACCACCGCGTTCACCACCTCGTTCCACGGCCAGCCACCGCAGGTCGAGGCGCTGCGCGCGCTGGTCGCCAGCGGTGTGAAGCCGGACATCGTGACGATCACGATTGGCGGCAACGACGCCGGCTTCGGGTCCACGATCGTCAGCTGTGTCGTCTGGCGCTGCTTCTGGACCGGTCACGACGACAACAAGCGCAAGTACGTCACCAAGCAGCTCCCCTCGCTGCTGAAGACGGCCTATTCCCAGGTGAAGGCCGCGGCGGGCGGCGCCCGGGTCGTCGTCGTCGGCTATCCGGACCTGTTCCCCAGCAGCACCGCCAATATCTGCAAGTGGCTGGACAACAACGAGCGCGTCCAGCTCGCCGGCCTGAACAACGATCTCAACCGGGTGATCCGCCGCGCCGCCAGCCAGTCCGACGTCGACTTCCTCTCCATCAACCGGGTGTTCGATGACCACAAGCTGTGCACGAAGGACCCCTGGGTTTACCCGGTCGGCCTGACCGGCGCCGGCCTGGAGGCGAGCGGCCACCCCAACGCCTCCGGCCAGCGCGCGATCGCCGACGCCGTCCACGCCTACATCTCCAAGAGCAAGTAGCCGAACCCGGCTGCCCTGTCGCCCGCCGTCGCCAATGCCCCAGGCTCAGAGGGACGAGACGTCCGCGCCGGCGGCGCTACGAGCCTCGGCGCGGTGGCGCTCGGCGCCGCCGCCCTTCACAAGGCCGTCGCCGAACAACGCAGCCAATGCCCCGCGCGGGCCGCGAGCGCGCGGTACCCAATCCGCGGATCCGGCCAACATATCAGCATGAGGCAATTGAATAGAGAATTCATGAAACAGCCGCCGTCCCGCCATAAATGAATATCAGTAGCGCTCTTCGCCGTTAGACTGCGCAGCACAGTCGGAAGATCCTGACCGGCCGCGTAATACGTGAACGGATTGAGGGGCGGCAAGAAATGGATCAGGGCGGAAAGCCGAAGATCAGTCGCATCAGTGTGATCGGCACGGGCTATCTCGGTGCCACTCACGCGGTGTGCATGAGTGAGCTCGGCTTCTCGGTGGTCGGGATCGATGTCGACGCGGCCAAGGTGGACAGTCTGAGAGCGGGTGTGGTCCCGTTCTTCGAGCCCGGCCTTGAGGAGCTGCTCCGCAAGAACATCGACACGGGCAGACTGACGTTCGCCACTTCCTTCGAGGCAGTGGCCGACGCCGATGTGCACTTCCTCTGCGTCGGCACGCCGCAACGGCCTGGCTCAAGGACGGCCGACCTCAGCCATCTCGACGCCGCCGTGGACCGGCTGCTGGCCGTCGGCCCGAAGACTGGCTCCCTCGTCGTCGGCAAGTCGACCGTGCCGACGGGCACCGCGGCCCGGCTACAGGTCCGGCTCGCCGCCGAGGCCCCCGGCGTCCACCTGGGCTGGAACCCCGAGTTCTTGCGCGAGGGCTTCGCCGTCGAAGACACTCTGCGACCCGACCGGCTCGTCTTCGGGGTGCCCGCCGAGGACACCCAGCTGGTCGAGGACCTGCTCCGTGTCGTCTACGCCTATCCGATCTCGGAGGGTGCTCCGGCCATCGTCTGTGACTTCGCCACGGCCGAGCTGGTCAAGGTCGCTGCGAACGCCTTCCTCGCCACCAAGATCTCGTTCATCAACGCGATGGCCGAGATATGCGAGGTCGTCGGGGCCGATGTCAAGCGGCTCGCGTCGGCGCTGTCGTACGACTCCCGGATCGGAGGTCGTTTTCTTGGGGCAGGGGTCGGATTCGGCGGCGGCTGTCTGCCCAAGGACATCCGTGCGTTCCAAGCCCGCGCCGAGGAGCTCGGGGTCGGCCGGGCAGTCGGCTTCCTCGGCGAGGTCGATGCCATCAATCTGCGCCGCAGGGCACGGGTCGCCGAACTCGCGACCGAGTTGTCCGGGGGCGACGTCCGGGGGCGGGCGGTCGCGGTACTCGGTGCGGCCTTCAAACCGAACAGCGACGACATCCGCGACTCACCCGCGCTCGACGTCGCGGAGCTCCTGCGTGGCGCCGGCGCACGAGTCACCGTCTGCGACCCGGCCGCAGTCCCCAACGCCATGCGTCGTCATCCGGAACTGCTGTACGCGCCGAACGCCCTCGAAGCCGTCCGCGACGCCGACATCGTGCTGCACCTGACCGAGTGGGCCGAGTTCCGCGAGGTCGACCCGGTCCTCCTGAGGTCATTGGTGCGCAACCCGATCCTCATCGACGGCCGCAACACGCTGGACGTCGAACGCTGGCGCGCCGCCGGTTGGAAATTTCATGCGCTTGGCCGTCCGAACGCCTGACCAGGCGTCGGCTACGGGCGTGTGCTCTGTACGGCCGGCTGGTAAAGACGGTCCTTACCGTACCAATCGCTTCCTCGCGTTCACGCGCGTCACTCGACCAGGCTCAGGCTAGCCATCTCCCAAGAAACGTCACGCAAACGCGAGCATCGGTTGAGGCGCCCTATACGCCCTTAGCCCGGCCAAGGATCTCTCGCACGGCCGCCAGCGTCTCCCGTGTCGAGTCGAACCGCCAGTCTGCGCGGCCCGCCGGCCTCGCATCATAGTCAAAATAGCAGATGGTGCGCATCCGAGGGAACGACCGGGTCTCGGCCATGTCAGCGATCCACTGGGCCTTGGTGCCGCGCTGCCACTGCAATGGCTCGTGGCAGCCCGTCTCGCCGATCCAGAACTGTTTGTCCGACAGCGAAGTAATCCTGCGGTAAGGGTCGGCAACGATCTCGTTGAAAGATTTCCACTCCTGCGGCTCGTTGAAGACGTCACAACCGACGATGTCAACCCAGTCCTCTCCAGGCCAGTAACGCTCCATCGCCACGCCACCTACGTCTCGCCCGGTCGGACACCAGAACCATCGAATGTTGGACGGACCGGGCATACGCCGCTCGCGGGCGACGATGTAGCGCCAGGCGGTGACGTATTGCTCAGGCGCCGACCTGCCACGCGGGTAGGCCGCGCACCAGGGGTACCAGTCGCCGTTGGGCTCGTGACCCCATCGACAGACGACCGGTCCGTCGAACGAGCGCATTCCGGTCAGCATCGCGTCAATGTGTCGATCGTGTCTGCCCGCCGGTATGTCCGCCAGAGCGAGGACCCCGGTCGCGATCTTCGGCATCCAGCAGACGACGAGCTCGCGGCCGGCCGCCGGGACGCGATCGGCGGGATACCGCGCCCACGAGGTGTCGAACGTGTAGTAAAGGCCGCCGACGACCGGAGCCCGGTATCCCAGCAGGTTCTCCCTGGACCGCAAGTTACTCGGAGGGTGGACGATACCGATCCTGACTGGGACTCCGCCCCACCCAGCTGTGCATCCCAGGGCGGCGAGCCCCGCGACGACAACGCTGCTGCCCAATACCGTCGTCGCAGCTCTGAGCACTTTTCGGCGGGTTTCGGTAACTGGTTCCGTCAGGCGGTCAACGTGGTGTTCTCGACCTTCTGCCGCCGAACACGTCGCTCCTGCCACGCCACCGACGCTATCGGTACCCAGACGAACGAGGCAAGCGACGCCATGAACAGAACGGGTGCGACCGAGACAGGATCGTGCCGGGTCATCCAGAAATGCACGGCACCGACGAACATGACGACGTTGGTCGTGCCGGTCCAGAGGATCAGAGCCACGGTGACCTTAGACGTCATGGTGGTCCGCTTCGTCTCACCGGTCGGCACCCACTCGGAGGTGCGGTTCCGTAGAGTGTCGAGGATTGCGGCTGCGTGGGAGTACGACGATATCGTGTAGACACGGATCGTAGCCGGCGTCCAGCCCGTCCGGTGCACTACCCGGATCAGCGGGTACATGAAGAACGTAGGCATCAGCCAGAAGAAATTGGACAGGTGCACCCGGTCTGGCAGAAACCACACCATGATGATCGTGGGCAGTGGAAGGGTGATGATCCCGACTGCCGTCGAGATGTAGTAGCCGAATCCGGTGAAGAAGCACATGCGCTGCCGATAGCTGAGCGGTGAGTCGTGGAAGGCCTGGTCTCGCAGCAAACTCATCGAGCCAGCGCACCAGCGATACTGCTGGGAGATGAAGCTCGCAAGCCGGTCGGGGCAGACACCCTTCGCGAGGATCACCGGCACGTAGATCGTCCGGTAGCCCACCTTGAGCAGGTTGACCCCAGTGTGCACGTCTTCGCTGTGGCCTATCTGGGCAAACCCGCCGGACTTCACTAGCGCGCTGCGCCGGTAAATCGCGCAGGTGCCGACGCAGATCGGTGCGCCAAGTCGGTCACGTGAGACCTGGGCCCAGCGGTAGAACGACTCCTGGACCGTGCCCGCGCAGCGCTGCAGCCACGGCATTGATCGGTGGGTGTCGAAAAACTGCGGCGACTGGACGATCCCGACATCCTCATACGCGTCGAAGTAGGGCGCGAGCTCCAGGATGAAGTCCGGCCGGGGACAGAAGTCCGCGTCGAAGATCACGATCAGATCGCCGTCGGAGTGCTCGAAGCCGAACTTCAGGTTTCCGGCCTTCTTCAGGCGTCCGCGGTCCGGCCTGCTGAGATACCGGAACCCGTAGTCCTCGGCGAGCTGGCGCACCTCGGCCCGGGCGCCGTCATCCAGCACATACACGGCAACCGCCCCCGGGTAATGGAGCCGCGCGACGTGTTCATACGTGTTCTGGATGACCCGGAGATCCTCGCCGACACATGGAAGGAAGATGTCTACCGACGGGTATCGCGTTGGGTTCCAGAGCTCGGTGATGGCCTCATGGTCGACGCGGGAGATCCTGCGTTTCGCGGTCGTACAGATGTGCGTGAGGACCATGTAGGCCGTGAAGATGCTGAACGGTATCCAGAACCACCAGGTCATGACCGTGGTGTTGGCGAACAGAAAGAGCGACGTTGCAGCTGAGAGTGTCGCGAGGCTGCGTAGCCAAATGTACCAGCGGTGCTGCCGACCGAAGTAGACGTACTTCTCGGCGTCAGTGGGCGCACGCGGCAGGTCRTCGGCCACCGGCCGTCCGGTTCTGTGCCGCCCGGCCGAACTGGGAACCGTGACATTTATGGTCACTGGGGGACCCCTAGGAATATCGGTTCGAGCATGGGTGCGAGCCATGTGGCATAGGTATCGGTGATGTGGCCCTGGTCGCGGTATACGGCCATGTTGTCGACCGCCGATGGACAGAGCTGTGGAGTACAGAAGAAGGGCAGCGAATCGATGAAACCGATACCAGCCCGCCGCATCGCGTCGGCGATGACGAAGTACCGGTCCGGAAAATGCCCGAACGCATCGGCGCGCGGGACCAGGCACCGCTGCGCCTCGTTCAGGTTCCGCTGGAGACAGGTGACCGGATCGGTGAGGAAGGTCGGCGTGTCGCCGATGTAAGCGATCGAGGCGGTCGATCCGGCCAACTCGACCAGGGCCGCGACTGACCTGCGCGCCCATTCCTCATCGGTGATGTTGTCCCAAGGCGCGATGTTGGATTGACTCGCGATGACGAGATCGGGCTGTAGGCGGGCCACCTCGGCCGCCGCCCACCGTCGAAACACGTCGCATTCACGGTACTCGCGCTTCAGGTCGTTCTGGAAGAACTGAACATTCGCGATCGGACAGGCACCCTTGGTAATCTCGACCAGCTTCCACCCCGTCCGCTTCGCCTCCTGGTCCAGCGCGGTCATCCACTGATGGGCGTGCGAGTCGCCGAGAACGACCGCAACCTTATCCGCGGAGGCATCACCCGCGATACACGGTCTGATCTCGGTCTGATTTAGATCCGCGAACCCGCAGGTGCGCCAGCCGGGCGGCGCGTCCTGGGGCGCCTCGGCGAGCGGCGGCGTCAGGTTCCGCGGTAGTTTTTCAATGGGAATGCTTCGCACCAGCGCCGCCTGGACCGCCGTGACGTCCGGAGCATTGAGGGCAAGCGCGGTGCGCGCGACGCCCGAGGTCGTGAGYGATGGCAACGTGAAGGTTCCAACGACTGAGCAAAGGGCGACGAAGGTCGAGAGCAGCGCACCGGCCCATATCCAGCCGAACGCCGTCCGACGAGCCCGCCGTGCGGCATCCTCAAGGAAATAGGTCAGGACCGCGAACCAGAACGCCAGGCAGACAATCTCGACCTGCTCCCAGACGCTGAGCGGATGACCCACCCACGCCGGTAGCAGGATCAGCATCGGCCAGTGCCAGAGATACCAGGCATAGGAGACCTTGCCGGCATACTGCATAGACGGCCGCTCCAGGAGAAAGGTCTCCGGAGTCCGGTCGTGCCGCAGCATCCCCGCCCCGATCAGCATCGCCGCGCCCGCAACCGGCACGACGGCCGCTACACCCGGGTAGACCGTGTGTTCGTCGTAAAGGACCGCCGCAGCGAGGACGGCACCGAGACCGACCCAGCCGAGGATCTGGCAGATGCCGGACGATAGGCGAGCCCACTGATCGGCCGTCAGCGCGACTAGTGCCCCAAAACCGAGTTCCCATGCTCTCGTCTGCAGCGAGAAGTATGCGAGTGGGGCCTGGCCGGCAGAGATCGCGACAGAATAGGCCAGCGTCGCGACCGTGATGGCAGCGATGGCTGAGATGACCAGCCGGTACCGCAGGCGGTGTCGGCCGAGCAGACAGCAGAGCAGGATCAGCACTGGCCAGACGGCATAGAACTGCTCCTCGACGGCGAGCGACCAGAAATGCTGAATGGCGGACGGTGGCTCGGAGGCGTTCTGGTACCGCACTCCCTCGTGCGCGAAGTGGTAGTTGACACCGTAAAACGCTGCGTACCGGACGTCTGTCATCAGGGATTTCATCTGCTGGTACGGCAGAACATAGTGTGCGACGACGACGGAGGCGGCGACGACCACCGCCGCAGGCGGCAAGAGGCGACGGAAACGAGCAGCGTAAAACCGGACCAGGCTGACTCGTCCGTTAGCCGCCGCCTCCGCGACGAGCTGCCTGGTGATTAGGAATCCGGAAATTACAAAGAACACGTCGACGCCGATGTAGCCGCCCGCTAGGAATGGCACTCCGGCGTGATAGAGGGCGACCGTCACGATGGCGATCGTGCGCAGCCCCTGGATGTCCGGCCGAAAACGTCTCGGTACCGGAAAGCCGGTCGACACCGCCCGGCTATCGCCGGGCTCGCCGGCACGCTGAGTAGGCAGGACGATGGTGTTTGACATGGTCGGGACTTCCGCAGGAGGGCGTCGGCGAACAGTACGGAGCAGCCCACCCGCCGGCGTCCGGAGGCTCCGGAACGGCGAGTCACGGCTAAGGCTCCGCAGGCCTGCCGACGCAGGGCGGACGGGGCTCAGAGTGGATTCGGCTGGGACCACCGGAGCGTTAGGACCCACACAGCATTCGAAGCCCTCGGGCCACAATAGGAGCAAAGCGCATGATAAATCCCCGTGAGCGACAGCGATTCGTTTAAACGAACGGGGCCGCCAATGGCCCATGCCCGGAGAGTACAACGCACCGGACAAGTGAACCGGGATCCCGCTGTAACGGTCTGGTGACACGTCCGCCACACATGCATACAAAAAAGCGCTAATCCACCGTCGGCGCCGATCGCCTGTATGATTCTGTTGAGCACGAGGAAAAGGAGAGATCGGCGGTACAAACACCCGACGAACCTGAGATGGTCGGTGGCGAGAGGCTGGAGGTGACGATCGCGTCGGCGCCACTCACCTGGCCGGGCCGCGTGGCCTACGGGCATGACATGCGCGGCGGCGGCGGCGACGTCCCCGAAGAACCCGGACTGACGGAATCCGTCGCCGGTGTCAGCGCCGAAGGAGCACGGCGAGGTCTTGGAGATCCTCGGCCGCACCAGGCTCTGTCGTCAGGACTCGGTCGCGAAGAGGAGGTCGGTTCTCAACGGTTCGACGAGTTGACGCCGCGATTGGTGCTCGTCTCGCTCCGGCGTCGATGCCCGGGCCGCCGCGCGATCGCCTCTCGCTCGTGCAGAGAAGCTGACCCCTGGTCACCGCCATGGGCGGCCTGGGCCCGCGGTGCCCGCCCGCTGACCCTGGTCAGGCGGTGTCGAACAGCCGCGGGGCGAACCATTCGGTGATCAGGGTGAGGGGTTCGCCCGTCACCATGCTGCGCATCAGGTAGGTACGGGCCGGAACCCGGGTGTCCGCCTGGACGGCCGGGCCGAGGTGGGCGGCGAAGTCGCCGGCCGGAAAGTGGCCCCACCGGCGGATCTCGCGTTTGACCTGGATGCCGGCGCGGACGAGCAGCTTGCCGATGGGCGCTCCGGTGGTCGCCAGCCGGTGGGCGACGTCCGGCGGCAGCCGGTCGAGCACCGCGAACAGGCTCGCGGTCGCGTAGATGACCCCGTCGTCGCCGCAGAGCAGCACCTCGCGGATGAGCAGGTCGTCGCCCGGTACTCCGCCCAGGTCTCGGTAGCCGACGGTCGAATAGGCGGCGAGTGTGTCCGCGCCCGGGCCGGTGTAGCCGTCGAAGATGTCGTACGCCCGCTCCGCCTGTGCGGGCAGTGCCAGCCGCCAGTGGCGGCGGACCCGAACCGTGATCTCGTGGCCGGTCAGGATTTCCAGTGACGTGGTCGTCAGCCCGTCGCCGCGAAGGACGAGCTGTTCGACCCGGCCGAGCCTGGGAGCCGCGCCCACCGGCGGTCGTGTTCCCGTCCCCGCTCTCATGTTCATCTGACCACGCTCAGGCAGCCGTCTCGGCCCGCAGGTCCCGAACCCGGCGCGCCTTCGTCTGCGTCCGGGGAAGCACCCCGTACTCGAGGATCTCCACGCTGGCCCGCAGCTCGGCCCGCGACCGAATCTCCCGGACCAGGGCCTCCCGTAGCGCGCCGTGGTCACCGGCCGGGAACCCCGCGGTCGCCTCGACCCGCACCATCAGCTCGTCCAGCCCGCGGGGCGCCGTCAGCACGATCTCGTACTCGACGCCGGCGTCCGGAACCCGGCGCACGGCGTCCTCGATCATCGAGGGGAACAGCGTCACGCCGCGCACGTTCAGCATGTCGTCCGCCCGGCCGAGAAATCCGCCCCGCGCGCGGGGAGTGTTCCGCCCGCATGGGCAGGGCTCCGCGCCTAGCCGCGTGTAGTCGCCGACGACGAAACGCAGCTGCGGGGACGCCTCGGACAGGAGGTTGGTCACCACCGAGACGCCGCGCTCGCCGGCGGGGACCGGTGCCATCGTGTCCGGGTCCACCACCTCCCAGAGGTGGGTGTCGCCCGGCAGGTGCAGGCTCACCTCCCCGGGCGCCGCGGAGACCTCGGCACAGCTGTGCGCACCGGCCGAGGGTGCGGCCTCGGTGCAGCCATAGAACTCGTGCAGCGTCGCCTGCCAGGTGCTCTCCAGCCTGGCCCGCAGGGCCGGCACGGCCATGCTCGGCTCACCGGCGCAGAACAGATGACGCACCGAGGTCTCAGCCGGGTCGAGCCCCATCTCCTTCATGACATCGGCCAGGTACAGGGCGTAGGACGGCGTGCAGGCGAGGATCGTCGGCCGGTACATGTCCAGGAAGCGGACCCGTGCCGTGGTGGCCAGACCGCCGGCGGTGACGATGGGAATCCCCATCAGGTTCAGTCCGTAGTGCACGCCCCACAGCCATACGTGCGGGCCATAGCCGAAGGCGAGCATGGCGCTGTCGCGGMCACGCCGGAAGCCCATCGCATACATCGCCCGGGCCGTGCTCCAGGCCCACGTCTCGCGGTCGAACCCGGTGTAGCGGAACGCGCGCGGCGCGCCGGTCGTGCCCGAGCTGGCGAAGATCTGCCATCCCTTGCTCAGCCAGGTCGGCTCGTCCACGGCCGTGTACGTACCCCACGGAGGGTGTTCGGCCAGGTCAGCCGCCATATCCTGCTTGGTCACGGGTGGGATCGCCGTCAGATCCTCGAGGCCTCGAATGTCGCCGGGCTCGAGGCCGATCGCGTCGAACCGGCGTCGGTAGAAGGGCACCGCCGCGTGAAGATAGCGCACCAGGGCGCGTAGCTTGACGGCCTGGATCTCCGTGATCTCGGCAGCGGACGCCGTTTCCAGCCGCCGGCTCCAGATACGGTCGTCATCCGGCGCCGACAGTGCCGACCTATAACGGTCGACGGTGCTGAGCCAGGACGCGCGGGCGACACCGGCGGAATCGCGATCGCGCTGTGCCGGCACGCCGTCTACGGAGTGGGTGGTCAACTACCCCCCTTGATGCTGACCCTCACCAGTGTTGACGCATGACGTTTTCGACGCAGGGCAAAAAAGCGGCAGTGCGCCAGTGCGGCCAATCTCACAGGCCCGCGCATGGCAATACGCCGCTCGCACGTCGGAAGCGTGCCTCGCGCCCCCCTTTGTCGAGTATCCCGGCTGGCTCGCGCGCTCGTCGCGGGACGACTCGCGAGAATCATGCGGTAGTGAGTCGCGCTGGTCAAGGCCGTCCCCGAGGTAATTCGGATCCGACACCGGTATCGGTATCGGTAGATGACGGCAACCGGCTTGCGGCCGTATGGTCATCGAAGTGGATGAGAGACACGGCACGGACACGCTTCGATGTCACGAGCGTTACGACACGATAAATCATTTCGACCATTCGGCGAACCGGCGGTAAAGAACCAGCAAACCTGTTGGGAGCAGCTGGTCGGTCGCTATCATTCGAGACATGGTCGACGGGGGACGTCCGCTGAAGGTTCTGCATGTTAGCCAACCGGTTTCCGGAGGCGTGGCTCGTTGGGTGGAAATCCTGGCGGCGGATCAACGGGCCCGGGGATGGGATGTATGGGTCGCCTGCCCGAGGGACGGATGGCTGCCAGAACGCCTGCGCGAGGTCGGCCAACAGACCCGCGCCTGGGACGCGGTGCGTTCACCCGCCAGCCGGGGAACCCTCGGGGAGGTGGGGCGGCTTCGCTCCATTGTCCGGGACCTGCGGCCGGACGTAGTTCACCTGCACAGCAGCAAGGCTGGGATGATCGGCCGGATGGTGATCCACGGCGGCATTCCGACCATTTGCCAACCGCATTCCTGGTCGTTCCACGCGACCACGGGCCGGATGCGCGGGATGGTGCTCCGCTGGGAACGGCTGGCCGCCAGGTGGGCGGATGTCCTGCTCTGCGTCAGCGAGACCGAGCGTCAGGAGGGCGCGGACGCGGGTGTGCTGACCTCGCGCGTGAGGGTCATCCACAACGGCGTGGACGTGACCGGGTGGCCCTACCAGGATCGGACCGGGAGGGCCAAGGCCCGGACCTCGCTCGGCCTGGACCAGTCCGTGCCGCTGGCGGTGACGGTGGGTCGGCTGTGCGAGCAGAAGGGCCAGGATCTGGTCGTCCGAGCCTGGCCATCGGTGTCCTCTCGGGTTCCCGGCGCATCCCTCGCGCTGGTCGGCGACGGCCCGGCGCGGGCCGAGCTCGAGGTCGCGACGGCCGATCAGGCTGGAATCCAGCTCGTCGGCGAATCGGACCAGATCGCCACCTGGTTGGCGGCCGCGGACGTCGTGGTCCTGCCATCCCGGTGGGAGGGTCTGGCGTTGGCGTTGCTGGAGGCGGCCGCGACCGGCCGCAGCATCGTCGCCACCGACGTCGGCGGGGTACGTGAGGTGCTCGGCGCCGGCGCCGCTGGCGCCGTTGTTTCCGGCTCGGGCGAGACCGTCGTCTCGCACCTCGCCGCCGCGATCGCGGTTCGGCTCGCGGATCGGGACCTGGCGGATGAGGAGGGTGTCGCCGCTCGGCGACGCATCGAGGACGGCTTCACGCTCGGCGCCGCGTTGGACGCGACCGCGCGGCTGACTCTCGGGCTCGTCCCGGTGCCGTCGGGAACGGCGGCTACCAGCCGGTCAGCGCCGCGGCCTCGCCGCGCATCCGCTCGTTGAAGCGATGCACGGAGAACTGTTCCGCCTGTGCGCGTATGTCGTCCGGGCGGAAGCTTTCCCGCTCGAAACGCCGAACGGCGGCGATGAGATCAGCGATGGGGTCGCCGGTCGGCGGGTAGAGAACGCCCGTCCGGCCGTCCATCACCGAGTCGGGAGCCCCGCCCACGCCCAGCGCGATGACCGGCGCGGCGCAGGCCGCGGCCTCGACCGGCACCATGCCGAAATCTTCCTCGCCGGGAAAGAGCAGCGCCCGGCATCGCCGGAACAGGTCGCGCAGGGTGTCGCGGTCGACTCGGCCGAGGAAACTGACGTTCGGCCCGGCGAGCCGTTCGAGCTCCGGGCGCATCCTGCCCTCACCGGCGACGACCAGCCGGAATCCGTGCCGGTTCGCCGCGGCCACCGCCACCTCCGGGCTCTTGTACGGTACGAGCCGGCCGGCAAGCAGATAGAAGTCCTCCCGTTCGGCGACATTGGCGGGGGTGAAGAACTCGGTGTCCACCGGTGGGTGGACCACGGTGGACTCCCGCCCCCACCAGCGGGCGATCCGATCCCGCACCGCCACGCTGTTCGCCAGGATCACGTTCGGTCGAGCGGCGGCCGTCCGGTCGCCGCGGCGGTGGGCCGCGGAGAATGCGGCCAGCGCGGACCGCCGGGCGCGGCCACGCAGCTCATCAGATCGGCTCGCCGGCTCCCAGATCCAGCGAGCCGGCGTGTGGACATAGGACAGCACCGGAATCTCCGGCGCCACCCGGATCCGGTTGGCGAACGAATGATGGCTGACTACGACGAGGTCGGGCGCCCCCACTGGCAGCCGGCTCATGGCGGCCGGCAACAACGGCAGAAGGTGCGTCGGTCGGCCGCCCCGGTAGAGGTGCTGCAGGTAGCTACCGCGGATCTTCCCGGCGTCGAGCCTGCCGGGTACCGCCTTCTCGTCCACGAGCGGCGCGAAGACCTCGCTCTCCGGCCATATCGCGTGCAACGCCGCGACCACCGCTTCGGACCCGCCGGGCTCGGTGAAACGCTCGTGAACAATCGCGACCTTCAACGGCGTCTCCAAAATGGACCTATCGAACATTGTGGACCGGCCGCACGCCGAGAACCTCTCGGATGCCGCCAGCCGCCGGCCGCCCGTTCCCAGCCGGGACGACCCGCCCGACCCGCTGTCGCAGCAGCCATCCGACCACTCCCAGCGCGACGAGCGCTGGCGCCGTCCGCCCCTCGGTCCAGTAGATGTACCGCGGCAGCTCGAGAACTCCMGTGACGAGTACCGGGTAGAGCAGGACTCCGCTCGGCCGCCCGTGGACGAAACCCCGGTATGCCGCCCCCAGGCAGAGCCCCGCCAGGAAGAAGAAAACCAGGCCTCCGACCTCCCCGTAGTCGACGAAGGGCGCGGCGACTCCACCTGGGTTGTTGAACTCGGGGTTGGCGTACGCGGCCAGCACAGGATCCGCCAGCCCCGAACCCATGGGTGCCCGGCCGGACAGGGCGACATATCGACCGTCCATGCCCGGGGCGGTCCAGAACGCCTCGATCGTGGCGAAGGGCAGCCGTCCGGGGTACCGGTCGTGGTCGAGCGCGAGCTGGCCGTTGTTGTACGCGGTCGCGTAGTACCCGGCGAAACGCTCGGCCGCGAAGACGGGGAAGGAACCACCCTCGCTCTGCCGGTAGAAGTTCCAGCTCCGGGAGTACTCGAACGCTCCGAACACCGCCACCATCGCCGGCAGCAGAACGATCGGCAGCAGGGCCACCGCCACCCGGGTACGCCGCCGTCCACCGACGAACAGCCGCATCGCCACGATCGTCGCCAACGGCACCGCGAGCTCCAGGATGGCGAGCCGCTCGGCGAAGAGGTAGGCGCGGGCGAGGCCAAGGGCCAGGACCACCCCCAGCTGCCATCGCAACACCCGGTCACGCCCGCGGCCGCGGCGGCAGACGACCGCGGYGACCACGACGAAGGCGATGCCCACCTGKGTGAGAGTCGTTATCCCGGCGACGGACGAGAAGCGCTGTTTCAGGTCTCCGCCGAACGTGCTCTGGTGAATGACCGCGTCCACGATCATCGTCGGCGTGACACCGCCCCTGACCCCGGACAGCGCAAATGCCGCATAACCCACCATGGTGAGCCAGAACAGCACCCGGGCGGCGCCGCGAATGAACGGCTCGCTGCCCGGCCCGAACCCTGGCCAGCCGGCGTCACGACGCACGGACGGCCGGGCGAGCTGGGGAATGGTCGCGCCGATCAGCATGACGGTCACGCCGGCGGCGTAGAGCAGGAGCGTCGAGTTCGTGACCAGCTTCGGCGTGCGCCAGCCGAGCCGGAAGCCGACGTCGGTCAGGTTCCAGGTGAGCAGCAACGTCCACGGAACGATCAGCAGGGTCGCGCCGACCGGCGAGATCCACCAGACACTCGGCGACGGCCGTGGCCGGCTGTCGTCGGACCACAGCGCCCGGAGCAGCCGGGCCGGCGGTGTTCGCCGGGAGGACGCCGGCCGCCGACCAGGCAGAGCAGACGGAGCAGACGGAGCAGACGGCCCGTCCTCGTGGCCGGCAGCGTTCGGGACGACGACCACTAGTACCGGCCCCCCGCGGGGTTGACCCGTCCCCTCGGGCCGTACGGGGCCGCGTCCAGCCACTCTCCGGCCGGCTCCCATACGCGGGCGAGCTCCGCGGCCGCCCGACGCCGCAGCCGGGTTCTCCGGTCGCGGGCCAGCATGTGGTCCAGCGCGAGCCCGGCGGCCCGGCGGTTGCCCTCGGCGGCCTGGCGCCGCCGCGCGTCGAAGGCTCGGATGGAGTCCGCGGGGCCCGGCTCGCCTTCGCCCTGGCGAAGCGCGGTGGCGATCGCCTCCGCCGCCGCGACCGCGTCGGCGACCCCCGAGTTCATCCCACGCGCGCCGAAGGGCGCGAACAGGTGTGCGGCCTCCCCGACCAGCAACACCCGGCCCGCCTCGTCCACGAACTCCCGCGCGACCGCCTGGCGGAAACGGTAGGTCGACACCCACCTGACCTGGTCGGCGTACCGCGTTGGCAGCACCTTCGCGATCCAGCGACGGACCCCCTCGGCGTCGCCGAACTGGCCCGGATCGTCGTCGGGGAGGCACTGCAGGTCCGCCCGCCAACCCCCGGCGAAGGGCACGAGGAGCACGTTGCGCCTGCCGACCGCGGGGTGTGCGTAGTGGTACCGCCGTTCCAGCGGGAGCGGCTCGTCGGCGGCCTCCTCGACGTCGACGATCACGAACGACGACTCCGAACGGTTGCCCTCGAGCGGGATTCCGAGCGCCTGACGGACCGTCGACCTGGCGCCGTCCGCCGCGATGGCGTACGGCGCCGAGAAGGCCCGGCCGTCGTCGGTGCGCAGCGTCACTCCCCTGGGCCCGGACTCGACGCCTTCGATCCGGAAACGCCACCGGAAGCGAACACCGACGGCCCGGCAGGCGGCGAGGAGCACCTCCTCGGTACGGACCTGGGTCAGGTTCGTGGAGTGCGGGAGCGTCCCCGGCCGAGGCGGTGGATAAGTCCTGGCGAAGACCTCGCGGTCGCCCCAGAACGTGCGCTTACCGAGCCAATGAACGCCCTCGTCGGCGATCGCCCGGCCAAGCCCGGAGAACAGCTTCTCCAGGTGCTCAAGGGTCTCGCGGTGCACGAAAATAGCTCGACTGCCAGGACGTTCACGGCCCTCGATCTCCGCCTCGAGCACGGTTACCGACAGGCCGCGACTGCGCAATGCCAGGGCCGCGGTAAGGCCCACTGGGCCCGCACCGACGACCAACACCTGGTCTTCATCTGGCGTCAACGCATTCGCCATGTTGACCCCCGGATTCAACAGGACGAAACAGGTCTGAAACAAGAACGGATGGAGCTGCCACATCTTGGGACCATGATCGTCCACGTGATAGATACCACGGGCCCGGCGTCCAGCACCCGACCCGCACCCCAGAGCGTATGTATCCTGTTCGCCTGGGTCCGGCAAATCGTAGTGTACTGGGTTTCAGTTGCCTAGGCGGCGTCCCCGACAAGGCCACTGTTTTCCCAGGGCACGGTCGGGTTTTCCACGGCACGCTCGGGCTGCTGCCGCCCCACCGGCCGTGACGGCCGCTTGTCGGATACGCCGCGGCGGGTAGTATGCACCCACTGTCGCTGTCGGCGGAGGGGTTGGCATTCGGYGGGGGGGTTGACAACTGGAGGCGTCCTCATGACGCATTTCGCCGCATCACGGCAGCGCATCAGGGCAGGCAGTACCGCGCTGAAGGATGACCAGGTTCCATCGTGTGGCTCACCGGGCTGGCCGCGGATCTTGGAGTCAAGGAGCCGCATTCGGCCCGGTATCGCGAGCGGGCAAGCAGAACGGCAAGCAGAACACCGGCGGCCAGAACAGAGGCGAACCCAGGTCGGGTTGGTCCGGGCGAGAAAGTCGCGAATTGTCCGGATGGCTGTCGCGCTCGGCCTGTCGGCCGGCCTGTCCGCGGGTCTGTCCGCGTGCAAGGTCGGGCCGGCGGGGCCCGGCGGGCCGCTGCCGACCACGACCGCCCCACTCTCGACGCCAGCCAGTCCGTCCAGCGGCGGCGGATCTCCCGCTCCCCCCACCGCCGGTTCCCCGACCGCGGCCCCGAGCGCGCCGTCCGGCCCCCGCCCATCGGCCGGGGAGACGACCAGCACGCCGACGGGCCCGCGGATCGCGGTGGAGACCTTCGGGGCGGTCGGCGACGGGCGCACGGACGACTCGGCCGCGATCCAGCGCGCACTCGACGCCGCCCGCCCGGGTGAGACGCTGGTTTTCCGGCAGGGGCACACCTACGCGCATTCCCAGGTGCTCCAGGTCCGGCGTGCCGGTACGCATGTGAGTGGCGCGGCGACGCTGCAGGCGACCGACGAGTCCCACTCGGCGTTCATGGTGCAGGCGGACGACGTCGTCGTGGACGGGGGCCTGGTGTTCGGCATCGCCCGAACGACCAAGCGCTGGACCGCGCCGCAGCAGTCGGCGCTCGTCCTGGATGGTGGCTCGGGTGCCCGGCTCGTCGGGGTCCACGTGACGGGCTCGGCCGCCGCCGGCATCCAGGTGGAAGGGGCCACCAGGTTCCTGATACAGGACGTCACGGTGGCGGACACTCGCTCGGACGGCATCCACATCACCGGCGGTTCGAGCGCCGGCCAGGTCGTCCGGCCGCAGGTGTCGCGTTCCGGGGATGACGGCGTGGCGGTCGTGTCGTACCTGGACGGGGCCCTGTGCCACGACATCACGATCTCGTCACCCCGGGTCTACGACAACGTCTGGGGGCGTGGCCTCTCTGTCGTCGGTGGCAGCAGGATCACCTTCACCGACATCTACAGCAGGGCCTCGAGCGCGGCCGGCCTTTACATAGCCTCGGAATCCTCCTACAACACCTACCCGGTGCAGGACATCTCGGTGACCGGCGGCAGTCTCGTCGACGCGAACCAGAACGGTTCGGTCGAGCACGGTGCCGTCCTGGTCTTCAGCGACCGGGCCGGCGCGGTCAGCTCCAACATCACGATCCAGGGGCTGAGCATTTCCGGAACCCGTTCGGAGGCGCCTGGCCAGCTCGGCATCCTGACCAGGTCGAGCTGCGTCAGCAATGTACGGATCAGCGGCATCCGGATCACCGGTGGCCCCGCCACGGTCTTCTGGAAGAACTCCGACAGCGCCGGCTACTCGCTGACCCAGATCGAGCGCGACGGCCGCGCGCTGCCGGTCGCCAGCGCGGCGGCGAACTGCAACGTCCGGCAGTAGCGAGTCCGCTGGGCCTGGCCCGTCTCCCGTCCTGGGCTTTCGCGGTCTTCGTCGGTGCCTGAGACGCTTCCAGCGTCTCAGGCACCGACGGGTTCGCTCAGCCTTGGCTGGCTGGTCAGCGGGCCCGGTGCGGGCTGGCCACCGTCCGAAGCGGCCGGTCGAGCAGGCCTTCGACCCGCCCGAGAGATCGGGCCCGAGCCACCAGGAAACGCTCGCCGAGCGGGCCACGGGCAGCCACCGCCCGCATCCACGGCGCCGCGACAATGGTGAGCCGCCGCCGCAGCGGATATTCATGAACCCTGTATACGTATCCGGTTCCCCGAGCATATCTGCGGTGCTTGAGAACCCATTCGGACCTGGTCAGGTCCCGGCGCTCGCCGTCACACAATGCCCGGACCGAGGGAGCACTCACCACTCGGCCGCCGTCGGCGAGCAGGCGCAGCAGGAGATCGGTCCCCTCGCCGGACTGCCAGGGCGATGGCCCGCCGGTGCCGAGGTCCTCCCGGAATCCCTGGAGCTCCTTGAAGACCGYGGACCTGAGGAAGAGTCCCGGTTCGATCGCCCGCCACACGGTCCGGCGGTCGAGCGGCGTCCCGTCGGCGGGCAGCGTGAGCCGCGGTCGGCCGCCGTCCACGAGGCTGGCCGCGACGGCGTCCGGTGCCGGGGTCTCGCGGAACAGGGCGCGGACGGCGGCCAGCGCACCGGGCTCGTACCAGGTGTCGTCGTTCGGCAGACCGACGACGTCGGTCTCACTTGCGACCAGTTCGAACGCCTCGTTCCGGCCTCGGCTGGCTCCGCCGGAACTCGCGATCTCCCGTACCTCGAACGGGAGGTCCGGCAGATCGAGGCCGAGGGGCCGCCCGGACTGGTTGGCGACGGCGACGACGTCCGGCGGATGCGAGGCGGCTGCCGCCGAGAGCAGGAGCCGACGCAGCTGGGGACGGCCGACGGTGGTCACCACCAGGCCCAGACGAATCTCCGTCATCGCCTCTCCTGAACCTGGTACGGGGTCGAGGTGGTCGAAGGACCGCCAGAGGAGGCGGCCGAGGACGAGGACGGCGCCCGGGCGGCGGGTACGGTCTGCCCGCCCCCGCCGGGAGTGTTCCGCCGCCGGTGGCGCCGGTGGCGCCTGCGTGGCGGGAGAGGCGCGGCTCTGGTCCGGGCCAGCAGCAACGCGGTGCAGGCCAGGGCGAGCAGCACCTCGGCGGCCGCGAGGCCCCAGATGCCGCCCGCGACGCCGGCGATCCAGCCGCCGGCGACGAGCAGGGCCAGCTTGAGCAGCGCCGAGCCGAGGTCCAGCGCGCCCACCACCCCCGCGCGCAGAACCGGGATCAGGACGAGCGTCCCGACCGACGCGACGCACATGGCCACCCGTTGCACGGTGAACTGCGCGAGGACTGACTCCAGCTCATCGGTCGCCGGACCCAGGAAGAGCCTGAGGAACGAGCGGGGCGCGAAGGCCACCGCGGCGGCGTTGCAGAGGGCGATACAGCCGAGCAGGGTCGCGCCCCGACGATAGGTGGCCCGAAGGTCACCATCGTGCTCGCGCACGAGCAACAGCTGCGCGCTCGCCCCAAGAATGAGGTTGGTTACCCCGAACGCGAGCTCGCCCGCTCGCCAGGTGCTGGCGGCCGCCAGGCCGCTGGTGGCCGCGATGGCGATGGGGATGACCTGCACCAGCGCGAGACTGGCCCCGGCCCCCCCGACGTAGGGCAGCCACCGCCGGTAGTGGCCCACGATCCAGGCGCGCGCGGCGGGCCAGGTCGCGCCGCGGTTCACGAGGAGCAACACGGTCGCCACACCGGCGAGGGCGAGGTATGGCGCGACCACCAGGTACGTCGCCGAGACCCACCCGGCGGCCACTGCCACCAGCGCGGCCTGCGCGACATAGCAGGCGCTCAAGGTCATTGACGCCGCTCGGGGGCCGCGGACGTACACGAGCCGCCAGAAGGTGCCCTCGACGACCAGGCCCGCCGGCACCCCGAACGCCCCGCCGATCAGCGCCAGCTGGGCCGCGCCGTGCAGCCCCAGCGAGGCCGCGCCGAGCAGCGCTCCGACGACCAGGCCCAGCAGGACGGTGGCCGAGTAGGCCATGGGTATCTCGGCGACCCGCGCCTCCCGGGAAGGCAAGGTGGCCATCGGCTTGCCGATGACCGCGGGGGCTATCGCCTGCGCCGTGGCCGCCATCGCCGTCGCGACCGACAGCGCCCCCAGCCCCTGCAACGAGGTGTTGTGCGCGACGACGGCAAAGATCCAGATCGACGAGAGCCGGGACGCGGCCTGCGCGACCAGGAACCAGAGTGTCCGGTTGGAGGGCTTCACCGGACCGCGCCCAGGGCCGGCGACGCCCGTACGCGGATGAAGGCGGGCGGCGGCCCGAGGCCGGCCACCAATTCATCGAAATTGGTATGTGGAATTTCATCTGGCTGAAACACAATCGAAAGGGTGTGGCCTTCGCGTCGCCAACAGCGGTAACCCGGCCGGAACTCGTGGCCCAGCGGGCTTGCGTATGCGCAAGCAAAGTCACGCCTCATCGCCATCCCCCGTCCCCCGTCCGCCGGCATCCAGCGCCCCCACCATCAGGCCGTTTAGCCAGAAGTCGTCGACTCGATGCCGGCTGTCGGTACACAGTAACTTCGACAGTAACCTCGACGAAGCAGATGAGCGCGCAGATGAGTGCGGGTCGTTCTCATTGACAACCCGTCGCGCCTCGTTACAATGATAGCAGCAGGGTCCAAACCACAGGGGGGGTGGACCACTTGAGTTGTCGAGTGGGGACGGATGGCGTTCGCCGCCGAGAGTGCCTTCGACCGTGCTTCTCAGCAAGCCACAGCAGCTGAGCAGGCCGACAATTCCGCAGAGATCCACCAACCGTTCATCTCGCGTTATCAAAGCGCCATCTGGCCGAGGAGGGTCGTCGTCACGGCCACCGTGRGCGCCCTCTTGGGCGGCGTCCTCGGTCTTGGTTTGAGCCATCTCGGCGGCTCAAAAGTACATGCGGCATCGGAGGTGCTCGTCGCCCCCGATCCGCCGTTGCTCGGCGATAGCCAGCAGGTCACCAGCGAAACCGCTCAAAGATTCGTCCAGAATCAGGTCCTGGTGGTTTCCAGCGACGAGTTCCAGGCTGAGGTGGCGGCTCGCCTGGGTCTACCTGACGTGACCGATTTCCAGGTCACGCAGGTCGCGCTCACCGACGTCATGCGGATTTCCGTCACTGCCGACGACGAAAATCAGGCGCGCCGGATCGCCGATACCGCGGCGACGCTGTACGCGGCCGACCGGCAGCGTACCTCGGCCGCGCGTTACACCGCGGCCATCGGCGGAGTCGAACAAAGAGCAGGGACCCTGGCGGTCCAGCTCAGGGACTTCCCCGCCACTTCCGGGCCCGGTCAGGAGGCACAGCTCCAGGCGCTCAGCACCCAGTATCAGCAGCTCCTCGGCCAGGAGGAGCAGCTCCGGCTCGCCGCCGACCAGACCACTGGGCTGGTGGAGATCGTGAAGCGGGGAACGGTCACCTCGACGGACGGCCCTTCCTCGGTAATGGTGGGTCTTCTGGCGATGCTCGGCGCCCTGGCCGGCTTCGGGCTGGCGATGCTGCGGCGCCGCCGGCGACGTGTCATCTACCGCGCGGACGACCTGGGTGATCTCGCGATCCAGCCAACGACGGTGCTGCCCAATCTGGCCGGATGGCGATCGCCCGCCACCCGACGGCGCAGGCTGGCGGCGGCGGACCGGGCCGTGCGCCTGCACCTGAACCAACGCGCGGGGCTGGATGGCCCGATTGATCTCGTGATCGCGGTGCTCGCGGTCGCTCCGGGAGTGGGCGGAACGTTCGTCGCCCGGCGGTTCATGGCCTCGGCGGCGCGGCGCGGCGCGGAGGTCGTCGATGATTCCACGTCGACTCCGGAAAACGAACCGCGCCTGCGCCCGACGGTCAAAATCGTCGACTCGCCTGTCCTGAGCTCGTCGGGCGAGGCAATTCAGGCCGCTCGCGGCGCCGATGTCCTCGTGCTTGTCGTGGGGCTTGGCCGGAGCACCTATGACGAGGTGCGGGACGCCCTTCTCGAGCTGACGATCGCCGGTGTCGCTCCGCATGGAGTGGTGCTGAACGAGCCGCCGCTCCACCGCAGGCGAAGGTCTTCGACAAGAACCGGCCGCCCGCTTCACGAGGGTCTGCCCGCCCAGCAGCACCCGATGGCCACCGCGCCGGTAGAGGACCCGATTCCAGTCGAACGATGACGCCGCGGCGGACGCCATTCCGCCAAAACGGTTCGCGCGCCCCTGGTGGCGCCCGGACCGTCCAATAGGGCGTTCCGAACGTCCCGCTGGGGGGAAAGATACATGTCAAGCCCGTCGCACACATCTGTAAACGATGTCGACTGGTCGACGGTCCCGGGACACCATGATGGCCCCGCCCTCGTCACCCGGATAGCCGAGGCGGCGGCCGCCGCGCCGGACGCCCCGGCTCTCGTCCACGAAGGCCGGGTGACGACGTACGCGGTCCTGGACCGGCAGACAAACATGATCGCCAACCTCATCCTGAACCAGGCTGGCGACCACACCGGGCCGATCGCGGCCGTGCTCGGGCACGACGACACCGGCCTGATGGGTGTTCTGGGCGCGCTGAAGACYGGTCGGCCGGTCGTTCCGCTGGACCCGCTCATTCCCACAGCCCGGCTGGCCACGATGCACGAGCTGAGCCGGGCCACCACGATCCTGACCGACCAGAGGCATCGACTCGTGGTGGACAGCCTCCGGGTGGCCGACGGTTCGGTCCTCGAGGTCGAGACGGCCGACGATCCCACTGGGCCGCGGGCGGTACCGCGGCCAGCGGACATCGGTTTCATCTTCTTCACCTCCGGCTCCACCGGCCTGCCGAAGGGTGTGGCCTGGAGCCAACGGATGATCACCTGTGAGGCGTCGTCCGGCGTCGACGCGCTGGGCTTCGGGCCGACCGACCGGATGGCCCTGGTACTCCCGTTCTCCTTCTCGGCCGGAATGGGCGTCGTCACCTGGGCCCTGCGCAGCGGCGCCGCGCTGCACATCTTCAACCCTCGGCTACGGTCCACCAGCGAAATGCTCGAATGGCTGCTCGAGCATCGGATCACCACGATCCACTCGACCCCGTCGCTGCTGCGGTCGCTGCTCGCCAACGTGACGCCCGGCCAGGTGCTGCCCGATCTCCGGATGGTCATGACGTGCGCCGAGCCGGTACACGGCAGGGAGGTGGCGGCGCTGCGCGAACACCTGCCGCCGGCGTCCGTCTTCGTCAACTGGACGGGGGCGTCCGAGGTGGGCACCCTGGCGTTCAACCTGGTGCGGTCGGTGGATCCGCTGCCGGAAGGCGTCATCAACAGCGGATCTCCGGTGCCCGACAAGGCCGTGCTGATCGAGTCGGAGACCGGTACGGCCCGGGGACCCGGTGAGCCGGGCGAGGTCACGGTCGTCTCGCCCTACATCGCCGACGGGTACTGGCACGACGAGAAGCGCACCGCCGCCAAGTTCGGCCGGGCGGCGGACGGCCGGCGCACGTACCACATGGGCGACCTGGGCCGGTTGACGAGCGGCGGGCAGCTCGAGCTGCTGGGCCGGGTCGACCACGCCTTGAAGATCAACGGCTATCTGGTCGAGCCGATCGAGGTCGAGTCCGCGCTGATGGACATCGACGACGTGACGGAGGCGGTGGTCCTCGGAGAACGGCGGTCGTCCTCGACCAGGCTCGTCGCCTACGTCGCCTGCCCGCCGGCGTCCAGGCTGTCCCCGGCGACCATCCGCATGCAGCTACGCGTGAAGATGCCGACGTGGATGATTCCCTCGATCATCATCCAGCTCGACGCGCTTCCCCGGAATGAGCGCGGGAAGGTCGACGTCTCCGCCCTGCCGGCGCCGCCCAAGGGACCGGTCGCCGGTTTCGTGGCGCCGCGGACCCCGTGGGAGACCTCGGTGGCGGAGATCTGGTCCCGGGTGCTGCATCTCGACGAGATCGGCGTCCACGACGACTTCTCCGAGCTCGGTGGTGACTCGCTGGTCGCCCAGGAGATCCTCGCCCTCATCGACCGAGAGCTGGGAGTACGGCTTCCGTCGGCGGCGCTCCTGCAGGCTCCCACCATCGCCGAGTTCGCCACGTTCGCGGAACACGCCATCACCACCGGCCGCGGGCCCGGGCCGACGGGCGATTCCGCCGAGCCCGCGCAGTGGTCGCGGTTTCCCACCCTGGTCCCGCTGAAGCCCACCGGCTCGCGGCCGCCGCTCTTCTGCTTCGCCGGGGCGGGCGGGCTCGCGCTGACGTTCCTTCCGCTGGTGCGCCGGCTGGGCGACGACCAGCCCGCCTGGGGCCTGCAGGAGTACGGGCTGGAGGGACGCGGCTGGCCGGACTGGTCGGTGGGCAGGGCCGCGCGCCGGCACCTGACGGCGATACGCCACATCCAGCCGCGGGGCCCCTACACGCTTCTCGGCTACTCGTTCGGCGGCCTGGTGGCCTACGAGACCGCGCGCCGGCTGCGGGCCGCGGGAGAGGAGGTCGTCCTTCTCGGGACGTTCGACACCGTCCTGCCGGGTACCGTCCTCAAGCCACCCCAGCGGAAGGGGACCGAGCAGGCCTTGGCGGAGGCCATTCCGCGGCAGCGCGGTGATCAGCAGCGGTCGGTCGCCCAGCCGCCCGGACGGCTGGCGAGGTTCCGGGTCATCCGCCGGATCCGGCACAGTGAGCGGCCGGTTGTGAAGATCCTTCGCAACATGCACCGGCTGCCGTTCGCCGGGCTCTTCCGGTTTGCCGGCACCACGCACTATGACGTGTTCCTGTGCAAGGGCCTGGTCGCCAGCAGGTGCTACCGGATGYAGGCCTGGGCCGGCCGCACCCTGGTCTTCGTCGCCGCGGACAACGCCACCCAGGCGGACAACCTGCACTGGAGCAGCGTCCTCACCGGCGAATGGCGCTTCGAGAACGTCGCCGGCGATCATCACTCGATCTGGCGTGAACCACACGTGAACACGATCGCGGACCGGCTGCGCGGTGAGATCGAGATGCTTCGGCGGACCGGCGCCGGCCAGCGCCTGGCCACGACCGGAACGYGGACAGGACGCCCTGCCGCGTAAAGGGCCGGCCCGCGATATCACGTCGTATCGCGGTCCCAATTCCGGCGCGAAGTCGTCAGGAATCCGCTGGGTGGTCGTCGGCTGTTTTCAGGTCAGCCGGCGATCACCAAATCGGCAAAACCCGACCCAACACGATCGATCACGCGCGTGGTCCGACGAGTTTCTCCCACCGATTCAACCCGCCAGGTGCGGCAGTAGCGCACCGTCACGCAAGGGGAAGAAATGAAGCAGCTCACTGCGCCATCGACGGCCCGCCATGGGTCCGTCGCGCGCGTGGCTCTCATCCGCAGTAGATCGCGGGCCAACGAGATGTCCCTCCGTTCCGCCGGTACCGGCAACGGTCGCCGGTGATTCGTGATGGACCAGCTCGCGGTCCCGCGACAGCGCACCGACGGGGAGATCCTCGCCTCCGACGGAAAAAGGACAATCCGACGTCATCACAGTTGGCTCGTGGTGCTGGTCGCGGATGTGGCCGGACTGGCCTGGCCAGCGGCGCTGCTACGCGAAGGACGGCTTCCACTCGCGGCCTTCACGGTAGTCTGTCTGCTCTTCTTCCACGGAGGCCGTCTCTACCGTCCGCACCTGCATCTGTCCGTCCTGGACGAGATGCCGTCGTTGATATCCAGGAGCCTGTCGGCGGCCCTCCTGGGCGGCGTGGGGGTGGAGCTGCTGGGGATGCGCCCGGGCACGAAGGTGTTCGCCGCCCTGGCGCTGACCGCGATCGCGACGCAGCCCCTCGCGCGCGCCCTGGCGTACCGCTTCATCAGCGGCGTCCGAAGGAAGGGTTTCGGCAGTAGGACGGCCCTGCTCATCGGAACGGAATCCGTCAGCGCGCAGCTTGCCGCCACCCTGACGGCGAATCCGGGCTACGGGCTGCGGCTGATCGGGCTGCTGGACGCCGCCTCCGGCGACCGGCCCGCCGAACGGTTCGTACCACGCCTGGGCCGCCTCGACGATCTTCCGATCATTCTGCGCGGTTACGGCGTCGAGGTCGTGCTGGTCGGGTTCAGCCAGAGCTCCGATGCCCGCGTGGTGGAGATGCTGCGGGCGACGGCGGACCGGCCCTGCGAGATCTTCGTCGTTCCACGCCTCTTCGAGATCCAGCCGGCCCGGGGACTGCGCGACCATATCGGGGCCATTCCGGTCGCCCGTATCCGCTATCCACGGCGCAGCGGCCCGTCCTGGCTGATAAAGCGGATGCTGGACGTCGTCCTGAGCGCCACCGCGCTGGTCCTCCTCGCGCCCGTGCTGGCGGTGACCGCGATTGCCGTGTGGCTGGAGGACCCGGCGGGAGTGCTGTTCCGGCAGATCCGGGTCGGCAAGGATGGCAGCCACTTCGAGCTGCTGAAGTTCCGCAGTCTCAAGCCGGTCGACGACGCCGAGTCCGCCACTCGCTGGAACATCTCCACCGACGACCGCCTCGGCGCCGTCGGGCGCTTTCTGCGCCGGACGTCGCTCGACGAGCTACCACAGCTGTGGAACATTCTCCGGGGAGACATGACGCTGGTCGGCCCGCGGCCCGAGCGCCCGCACTTCGTGGACCGTTTCGCGGCGGAGTTTCCCGTCTACCGACACCGGCATCGAGTGCCCTCGGGCCTGACCGGCCTGGCGCAGGTCAGCGGTCTTCGCGGCGATACGTCGATCGAGGACCGGGCCCGGTTCGACAATTTCTACATCGAGAACTGGTCACTCTGGCTCGACGTGAAGATCATCTTGATGACCGTTCGAGAGGTGTGCTTCGCCAGAGGCCGGTGACCGGACCGGCCTTCCGCCCGCGGTGGAGACCGCTGGCGGAAGACCGGTCCGCGACGACCGCGCGGACCGAGTGGGCCGCGCGGACCGAGTGGGCCGGTCAGATGTCGGGAACGCCGGACGGTTCGGAGCGGCCGGATTCGCCGGCCCCGGAACCGTCCACAGCCCCGGAACCGTCCGCGGTGGCGGAACCGTCCGCGGCGGCGGCGTTGTCCACAGCGGCCGCGTTGTCCCCGCCGGTTCCCTTGGCGCCTCGCATGGAGGGGAAGAGAACCACGTCACGCAGCGTCGGCGCGTCCGTGATCAGGGCGACGAACCGGTCGATGCCGAGGCCGAGGCCGGACATCGGCGGCATGCCGTACTCCATCGCCTCGATGAAGTCCTCTTCCAGCATCATCGTCTCGTCGTCGCCGGCCGCCCGCAGTTCGGCCTGCTCCTCCAGCCGGGCCCGCTGGTCGACCGGGTCGACCAGCTCGGAGTAGGCCTTGACGATCTCCCAGCCGTTGACGACGACCTGGAAGATGTCGAGCCGGGTCGGGTCCTCGTCCGTGCGCCGCGCCAGCGGCACGAGCTCGACCGGGTGCCCGACGAGGAAACACGGCGCCACCAGCTCGGGACGGACCGTCTTCTTGTAGAGCAGGTCGACCAGCGCCGCGTACGAGGCCGCCTTGGTGACGTCCAGGCCAAGGGCGGCGCACTTCTCCCGGAGAGTCTCGAAGTCGCGGACGACGCGCAGGTCGACGCCGGTGCGCCGGGCCACCTCCTCGCGGTAGTCCACCACCGGCCAGTCGGCGCCGAAGTCGAGCTTGACGCCCTCGTACGTGACCGTTCGGGAGCCGAGCACGTCGTCGAGGACGGCGAGGATCAGCTCACGCACGAAGCTCATGTTGTCGTGGTAGTCCCAGTAGGCCGCGTACCACTCCAGCATCGTGAACTCCTGCAGGTGCGAGGGGTCGATCCCCTCGTTGCGGAAGTTCCGGCCGATCTCGTACACGCGGTCGAGCGAGCCCGCGACCAGCCGCTTGAGGTAGGTCTCCGGCGAGATGCGGAGGTAGAAGTCCTCACCGAGGGCGTTGTGCCGGGTGACGAACGGGCGCGCGGCGGCTCCCGAGGCGGCCTCGGTCAGGATCGGGGTCTCGACCTCGAGGAAGTCCGCCTCGTCGAGGAAGCGGCGGATCCTGCTGATCACCCGTGAGCGGACTTGGAACCGCTCGCGCGACTCGGGGTTCGCCAGCAGGTCCAGGTAGCGGCGCCGGTAGCGGGTCTCCACGTCCGCGACGCCGTGCCACTTGTCCGGCAGCGCCCGCACCGCCTTGTTGAGCACGGTGAAGTCACTCGCGGCGACCGTACGCTCGCCCTTGCGCGTGGTGAAGACGGTGCCCGTGACGCCGACGAAGTCACCGACCCGCGCGGAGCTGTGCCACGCCTTGAAGGTCTCCTCGCCGAGGTCGTTGCGCGCCAGCGAGATCTGCACCCGACCGCTGCGGTCCTGCAGATGCCCGAAGACCAGGCCACCCATCCGGCGCCACAGCACCAGCCGCCCGGCGATCCGCGCCGGCGTGCCGTCTGGAGCGGTCTGGACGTCCCGGGCCACCGTGTCGGTCTGGTACCCGGATCGGGGCAGCGGCGCCCCGGACCCGTCGGCTGTCATCGAACCCGCACCTTCTCGCCGTCGTGGGTGATAACCCGGACCGTCGCCGCCACCGCACCCGCCTTCCGATCAGCCGTCAGGACCAACCTGGACGACCGCGGCAAGCTGCTTCGCCGCGCGTGCGCGAAYGGCCGCGCGCGAGGCCGGCCGTGAGCGGAGCGTGGGTGGCTACCGACGGTACCCATGTCCAGCCTACCGACCCGGCAGCCGGCACCAGGCCGATGGCGGATCGGCGGATCGGCGGAAACCGCGCCGGGCCAGGCCCGCACGAGGCGGCCTGAACGACGAAAACCCAATTTAGAGAAGTGATCCGCGGCGGTAGGTCCACCACGTCACCGGAAACAACAACGGAGGCATTCCACGGCATCGCGTCCAAGGATCTCGTCGATGGAATCCCGACCATTGCCGACCGGCGTCGACGAGCGGCCGGAACCTCGGCGGCCGACCGCATCTACAACCCTGTGAAGCGCCAAAATGGCGCGGTGGCACGGGCGGTCCGACGCCCGCATCACATCGCGCCACCTGGTGGTTGTGACGGGGTCAAACTCGCCCGTTGGTGGCTCACTGGCCGCCTCCCGTTCACGGTCTACCGCCCTCGTGTTAACGTTGACGCGTCTATCTGGGGGTCGCGTGCAGGATTCCGATCTTGCCGCGGAGTACGACACCGGTCCGGGTCCGCTGTCATCTCTGTGGCGTCACCGTGCCTTCTCGGCCTTCATGGTGCTGGCCAGCGTGCTGGTGGCCGCGGTTGTCGGGGTGGTGAACGCGCCGCCGACGAAGGCCGTCGCCCGTATGGGCCTGGCGAACCCGCGCAGCCTGGCGCTGTTTCTTGGCGGTGGTAGTTCCGGGGCCGATCTTGGCCGTTATGCGGACGGCCAGGAGCGCTTCGCCGAGGGCACGGACGTTCTCGGAGAGGCCGCCAACGAGCTCGGCGACGGAACATCGGTCCGCACCCTGCGCGCGAACGTGAATGTCACCGCCTCGGCATCGGCCGACATCTTGGTCGTGACGGCCGACGGAGACACCCCGCGGCAGGCGATGCGTCGCGCGGACGCGGTCGTCACCGCCTACCAGAGCCTCACGCTGCGAGCCGCGAACGACGCGGTGAACCGCGCGCTGGGAGCCGTCTCCGTGGCCAGGGCGCAGCTCAACAAGGAACTCGCCGGCATCAGGACGAACAACGCCGTCGACACCGCCGCGGTCCAGGCCGCGACCGCCGCCCTTGGTTCGCTGCAGCAGAAGGCCGCCCAGACGCAGACCGAGGCGGCGCTCTTCGGTTCGGGCACGACGTTCATCGACCCCGCCACCGCGCAGCCACGCCCCGGCAAGGTGGCCAGGGCCGCCCGCGCGGGCATGCTCGGAGCGCTGGTGGGTCTGCTGATCGCGGGCGCCGCGTCCTGGACCTGGGCCGGGCGGCGCCGAGAGGTCGAGGACGGCGCCGAGGCCGCGCAGCTGCTCCAGGCCCCGCTGCTCGGCGAGATCCCCACCGTCGACGCGCGCCGGCGGGCCGGCCTGGCCGATCCCGCCCACGGGGCGCTGCCCGGTTACTACGCGGTCGCCGACGCCCTGGCCGCGACCGCCGGGAACGGGCTGTACCTGGTGGCCGGCTCGGGCCGCCGGGACGGACGCACCGTGACGACCATCGGCCTCGCGACCGCGCTGGCCGCCGGCGGGACCCGGGTCGCCATCGTCGACGGCGACCTGCGGACCGGCCAGCTGACGAGCCGGTTCCCGACGGAGCCCGGCGCGACCGGCCTGGCGCAGCTCGCTGCCGCAACCACGACGCTCGCCGCCGCCATCCGGACGGTTCCGGCGGCCGAAGGCGGCGAGCTGGCCGTGGTAGGGCGCGGCCGCGCGGTCGGCGAACCGGCCGGCCTGCTGCGTCGACGAGCCCTGACCGACGCGCTGGACCAGCTGCGGGACACCTTCGACGTGGTACTGGTCGACACCCCGGCCGCTGGCGCGACGGTGGACGTCTTCGCACTGGCCACCGCCGCGACCGGAATGGTGGCGGTGGTGCGCCGGCGCACGCCGGCCCGTCCGCTGCACCGGCTGCGCACGCAGACCGCCGCCGCGGATCTCCCCATCGTCGGCGTGGTGATCACCCGAATGGCCAAGGAACGCTCCACCTACCGGGCCCTTGACGACCGCGAGCCCATCGTCGCGGAGACGCCTCGCCCAGCGGACGGGTTCGGTACGCCCACCGGCCCGAAGGCAGGCGCCGAGCAGGCGCCGAACCGCACCGTGCCCGCCGAAGCCGGGCTCACCGAAGCCGAGGCGGACACAGCGGCCACAGCGGCCACCGCGACGCCAGAGGCCGGCCCGACCGCGGAAGCCGAGCCCGTTGGCACCGGTAACGGCACCGGCGCCGACACCCCGGCGGCGCGGCCCATAGCCACCCGGCACTGATGTCCCGACTCCCACGGCCATCCCGGCTGGAGGGTCGTGAAGCACGCGAGACGCCGCCCCGCTCGCGCCTCCCGCGGCCAGGCCGGATCGGCGGTCGTGCCGCCGGCGCCGTCGCCTCGCAGGCGGTGAACGCCGGCGGCAGCCTGGTCATCCAGATCGCGACGGCCCGGGCACTCGGCGCCCACACCTTCGGCTCGCTGACGCTGCTCACCTCGTCGCTGGTGCTGCTCACCGCGCTGTACACGGCGTTCGTCGGCGACTCGCTCACCGTGCTCGACCGCCAGGACCCACACCTGCGCGGCACGGTGCTCGCCCTGCACGCCGTCCTGTCGATGCTCGCCGCCGGCGTCGGCTATGGAGTCGCCATCTCGCTCGGCGAGCTCGAACCGGTCGGGGCGGTGGCCTTCGCTGCGCTGGTCCTGCTCTGGCTGAACGAGGAGCTGTGCCGCCGGGTGCTCATGGCCAGGCTGGAGTTCTGGAAGCTCGCGGCCAACGACGCGGTCTACGTCGGCGCCACGCTGGCGGCGCTCGCGGGGGCGACGGCCGCGGGAATCTCGATCAGCCTCGTCGTGGTCGTGCTGGCGATGGCCGCGGGAGCGGTGGTCGCCATCCTCGTCGCCCTCGGCCAGCTCCCCCTGGCGCGGCTGCGGCTCGGCCGGCCACGGCCGGAGCTGCTTCGCGAGATCGTCTCGTTCGCGCTGTGGCGGTCGCTGCAGGCCGGGCTCGCTCCCGCGCTCCTGTTCGTGGCACGCGTGCTCATCGGCGTGCTGGCCGGCCGGGCCACCCTCGGCCGGGTCGAGGCGGCCCGGCTGCTGCTCGCGCCGGCGCAGCTGGTGGTGAACGCCGCGGGAAACGTCCTGCTGCCGCTCTACGCCGCGGGCGCGGGCCGGGCCGGGCAGCGGGTCAGGCGGGCCAGTGCCCTGCTGATCGGCACCACCGTGCTGGTCGGGGCGGTCGCCGTCGCCGGTTCCGGCCCGCTGTCGAGGCTGGTCGTGGGGCCGGAGATCACGGTGCCGTCCGTGGCGGTGCTGGCCTGGGCCCTGTACACCTGCACCCAGGCGCTCGGGCTCCCGGCGTCGACCGCGCTCGTCGCGCGCCGGCGGTCCCGAACGGTCTTCGTCGCCCGCTTCCTCGACGCCCTGGTCGGCCTCGCCCTGCTGCTCGGCCTGTTGGCGGCCGACCACCCGGCGCTGGCTCCCGCCGCGCTCGCGGCCGCGCGGGCCGGCAGCGCGCTGTGGCTCCAGCGGCTCGCCGGCCGACCCGACCCAGCTGACCCGTCACGCGCCACGGCCACCCCTACGACCACGGCCGCCGCCGGGCCGGGTTGGGCCCGCGCCCTGGCCCGGGAGCGGTCGCTCTGGCCGGTTCGGATGCCCATGCCACGGCTGCTGCCGAGCGAGAACCGGTGGGCGCTGGCGTTCGTCATCCTGCCGCTGATGCTGGCCAGCGACTACAAGCTGCGGCTGCGTGACCAGCAGGCGACCGTGTCCGGGCAGCCGGACATCTTCATCTTCATAGAGATCGGCGTCTACGCGGCGGTCGCGGCCGTCCTCCTGCTCACCGTCGCGCGCGCGCCGGCCGGGCGCCGAAGCGCGACGGTCATCAACCTGGCGTGGATCTTCGCGATCTACTGCGTGTGCGCGGGGCTCTGGTCGCCCTACCGTCAGCTCGCGCTCGTCCGAGGCGCCCAGCTGCTGCTCACCGTCGCGATCGCCCAGACCATCGCGCGGCGCGCCAGTCGCCGGCAGCTTCACGGGCTCGCGCACGCCTTCGTGGCGCTGGTCGCCGCCTCGGTGCTCTTCGGCCGCGTCCATCCGTTCCCCCCGGTGAGCAACCTGACGGCGGGCCGCTTCACCTGGCTCTACGTCCATCCCGTGGTGGCCGGGATCTACGCGGGCGCGGCCACGGTGATCGTGACTGGCTACCTGGTCCGGGCCGGCCGGCCGCACCGGGTGTGGCCGGACTGGGTCTACCGGGTCCTGCTCGTCATCGTCGGGTACGGACTGCTGGCGACCCAGACCCGCGGCGCGCTCTCGGGCGCGGTGGTCGCCATCCTGCTGGTGATCGTCCTGGGCGCGCGCGGCGCGCGGCGCGCGGACCTGCTGCTCACGATCGGCATCCTGGCCACCATCGGCGTGATCACCTCGTCGGACACGATCCTCGGCTATCTGACGCGGGGCGAGTCGACCGAGCAGTTGGCCACGCTCAACGACCGTACGAACCTGTGGACCCTCGCCTACCAGGCGTTCGAGCAGAAACCGTTGACTGGCTGGGGCTTCACGGCCTCACGCGGAATCTTCTACAGCCAGATCGGCCTCGGCGGCGGCCACAACGCGTTCATCAACATCATGGTCGACGGCGGCCTGGTCGGCGTCGTGCTCTGGCTCGCGATGCTCGGTGGGCTCGCGGTCGCGCTCCGGCATCTGTGGCGACGGGTGGCGCCGACCGAGCGGGCCGACCTCACCATGCTGACCGCGCTCGTGGTGTTCCTCCTGATCGACGGTCTGACGGCCGAGCACATGGCCGCGCCCGCGAACGTCGCGAACATCCTGCTGTTCGTGCTCGTGGGCTGGACCGGCACGCTGCTGCGCGTGTCCGCGCGTCGGCGCGCCCTGCCGCCACCGCCACCGCCACGACCGCGGCCGCAGCCGCGGCGCCAGCCGGCGACGCGAGGCCGGACGCCACCGGGAAGGCCGACGACGCCGCGAAGCCCCACGACACCGCCGTCGCCGTCGCTGTCGCCCTCGCCGGCATCGGCGCAGGCGGCGCGGCCGCCAGCCCCACGGGTTCCGGTGCCCTGAATGCCCACCCTTCCAGCGAATCGCGGAGGTCCTGTGACGGCGACGGCGGTCCCTCCCGTGGCCGGCCCGCGGACGGTGTTGTTCGCCCACCCATCGGTCGAGCTCTACGGTTCCGACCGGATGCTCGTCGATTCGGTGCGCGCCGTCGTGGCCGCCGGTGACCGGGCGGTCGTCGTGCTGCCGGGCGACGGGCCGCTGCGCCCCCTGCTCGAGCGGGCGGGAGCCGAGATCCGGACCTATGACGTCCCGGTCCTGCGCAAGCAGTACCTGCGCCCGGCCCGGGCGCTCGGCCTGGCGGCCAGGATGGCGCGCGCCATCGTCGAGCTCCGTCGGCTGATCCGGCAGGTCGAGCCGGCGGTGGTCTACGTGAACACGCTGACGATCCCGGCCTGGCTGGCCGCCGCCCGGCTGACCCGCCGGACCTGCCTGGTCCATGTGCACGAGGCGGAGCAGACCGGACGGCTCGTCGGGCTCGCGCTGACCGCCCCGCTACGGCTGGCCCGGATCGTCGTGGTCAACAGCTCCGCCGCCTCGGCGGCCCTGGTGGCCTCCATGCCGGGCCTGGCGGCCAGGATCGAGCTCGTCTACAACGGGGTGGCGGCGCCGGCGAGGACCGAGCCGATGCGCACACGCCCCGGCGCGCCCGCCCGGCTGGTGCTGGTCGGCCGGCTTTCCCCGCGCAAGGGCAGCGACGTCGCGGTCAAGGCCGTCCAGCGGCTGCGCGCGGACGGCCGGGATGTGCGGCTGGACCTGGTTGGCAGCACGTTCGACGGCTACGAGTGGTTCGAGAAGGAGCTGCGGATCCTCGCCGACGAGCCGCCGCTTTCAGGCCGGGTGAACTTCCACGGCTTCCAGGCCGACGCCGAGAGCTTCTTCCGCACAGCCGACCTCGTCCTGGTGCCTTCCCGGGTCGAGCCGTTCGGCAACGTCGCGGTCGAGGCCCTGCTCGCCGGACGGCCGGTCATCGCGAGCGCGACGCAGGGGCTCGTCGAGATCATCGACGACGGACGGACCGGGCTGCTCGTCGCCCCGGACGATCCCGAGGCGCTGGCCGCCGCGATCGCCCGCCTGCTGGACGACTGGCCGCTCGCCACCCGGCTCGCGGCGGCCGGCCAGGCCGAGGCGGCCGAACGGTTCGGAATCGAGCAGTACCAAACCAGGATCGCCGCGGTCGTCGACGGTCTGGCGGCCACGCGCTGAGCCAGCCGCCCGCGCTCCGGTTCGGCGAGCGGGCGTGGAGCGGGAGCGCGAGCGGCCAGCGTCGTCAGCGCGTGGTCAGGTGGCGGTGGACCGCGTAGCCGCCACCGGCCGCGACCACCGTCGCGAGCGCGGCCGCGCCGCCGATCGCCCACGGCGCCACCCCGTCACCGCCGCCCTCCGCCTGGGCCGCGGCTGGTTCATGGGGCCGCGCCGGACGGCGCAGGGTGACCCGGTCGAGGACCGTGCCGTCGGCTCCGACCGCCCGCAGCTTCATCGTCGTCTCCCCGCCGGCGGCCGGGCCGGGAGCGACCTCGGCGATGAGCACCGAGTACTGGTCCGCCCCCGTCGGCATCGACCAGTCCACGGCCTCGGAGTACGGCCGCCCGTCCGACTGCCAGATCGTGCTGCTGCCGCTGACATGCCCGAAGCCGGGGGTACGCGCCGCTCCACCGCCGCCAGCGGTGACGTAGGTCGTGCCGACCGTCGAGTCGACCTCGCCGGCCCCGCCCGCGACCGGCCTCCCGGCGCGCAGCGGCAGGGTCCGCTCGTAGCTGTGGTTGTGGCCGTTGATGACGAGGTCGACCGCGTACCGGTCGAACAGCGGCACCCACAGCTCCCGGACCCCGCCCTCGGAACCGTGGGCGTTGCTCGTGCTGAACGCGCAGTGATGGAAGTAGACGACTATGAAGTCGACTCCCGAGCGGTCCCGCCGGTACCTGGCGAGGATCGCTTCGAGCCAGCGGAGCTGGCTGCCCGCCGAGTAGCCGAAGTTCGCCGGGATCTCGTACGACACGTCGTTGCTGTCGAGCGAGATGAAGCCGACGTTCCCATAGCGGAACGCGTAGGTGGCGGGGCAGCCCGGCGCGCCGCCGGTGGGCACCGCGAGCCGGCCCAGCACCCCGCCATATCCGTGGATGTCGTAGCCGGGCTCCATCTCGTGGTTGCCGACCGCCGGCATCCAGGGCACCTTCGACGCGACCGGGGAGATCTGGTCCAGCCAGCGGTCCCAGCGGCGGATGGAGAATGACTCCGTCAGCAGTCCGCTCCCGCCGGCCGCGTAACACAGATCACCCGCGTGCAGGTGGAAGGCCGGCTTCGCGCCGGCCACCTGGCCGAGGATCGCTACCGCGTCGGCTGTGACGTCCTGGTCGCCGAAGGCGGTGAACGTGAAGGGCGCCGGGCCGTCGGGAGCGGTCGTGAAGGTGCCCTCGGGACCTTCGGCCCCGTCGACCGAGAGCCGGTAACGGTAGGCCGTGGCCGGCGCCAGCGCCGTGAGGTTGGCGTGTCCGTACGACGTCGTGGCCAGATCCACGTTCGCCAGCTCGACCTCGGCGGTGGCACCGAGGTCGGTGGCCTCCCCGGTCTCGGCCACGGGGCCGTAACGGACCAGCGCACGGCCGAACCGCGCCGGGGTCGAGAAGGAGACCGTCATCGCGCGCGCCGGGTCGCCGCCGAACGCGAGGTAACGCGGGCCGACCTGCGCCGGCGTCGTGACCGAGGCCCTGGYGGTACCCGCCAGCAGGGTGGGCCCGGCGACCGCGGCGAGCGCCGAGCCGAGCACGGCCCGCCTGCTCGGACGGCGCCGCCGCAGGTACTCGTGCTGCTCGGCCATGGTCATGTGCCGGGCGAGCCGGTCCGGGATCTCCCCGAAGGGGGTCAGCATGGCGGCTCTGCCGGCGTTCCGGTCCTCACCTGTCGTCCCCCTCGTCCAGCGGCAAGGATCTGCTCACCCCAGCGCGCCAGACGCCAGGAAAGCCGTCACCGTCGGGAAGTACATGCAGCTCGATGAGCACCAGTACACCCGGCCCCCGGCGGCGGGCTGGAAGGTGTTGGAGACGAAACGCCCGATCATGTCCGGTGCGGTCACCTGCGCCGTCCTGTTCGTTTCCAGCAGCACGTCGTCGGTCCCGCCGGCACCGACGAAGCTGTTGCCGGTGACCGTGACCTGACGGGTGTCCCAGGTCAGCCCGTTCTGCTCGGAGTACTTCTCGACGCTCGGGCTGCGCGGGTCGTCGTACACGCCGAGATCGATGCCGTTGTCGGTGAAATGGTTTCCGTTCACCGTGACCCGGTCCGATCCGGCGATCTTCAGGCCCCTGCCGTTACGGGTGATGGTGTTGCCGTCGAAGACGGCGTTCGTCGAGAGCTCGTAGAACATGCCGTTGCCGGTGTTCCCGGACACCAGGTTGCCGGTCACGGTCGCGTCGATGCACCCGAGGTCGCACCAGACGCCGGCGCCGTCGTTGTTCGAGAACGAGTTTCCCTTGACCGTGAGCCCCCGCGTGCGGGTGATCTTGAGCCCCGCGATGACACAGACCGCCCCGCAGGTCGTCGTGGCGAAGCCAGCCGTGTTGTTCAGGTCGAACCTGTTGCCGGTGACGACCAGGCCGTCGGCCCGGTTGGCGACCATCCCGCGCAGACCGTTTCGGATGACGACGTTGCCGGTCACGACCGCGCCCGGCCGGGTCACGGCCAGGGCCGTCCCGGCGACATCGGTGAGGACATTGCCGGTGAACCTGACGCCGGGGGCGTTGAGAATGACGGCGGCGAGCTGCTGCGACTCGATCCAGACCGGGGCGTAGCCGCGGACACCTATTCCGCGTACGACGCTCCCGCTGGCGCCCCCGTCGAACTGGATGGCCTTCCAGCGGACCGAAATCTGGACCGTCACGCCCGCCGGGTCGGTACCGATCACGACCGTGCCGTCGTCCATGACGTAGAACGAGCCGGAGTCCAGCTGCGCGTCCCCGGCCACTTCCTTCAGCGCCTTGCCGTTGACGAAGACCTGGTTCGGGCTGCCGGCGAGTGGGCGGGCGGGGTCGACCGCCTTCTCGTAGTAGCAGGTCCGGCAGAGGGTGCTCCGGAACGTCGCCGTGGCCCAGCCGTCGGGCAGCGGCGCCCAGTCCTTGACGATGTCGGCCCCGTTGAGCCAGGCCTGTTCGCGCTGGTAGGGCTGAATCGTCACCGGCTTGGTCACGCTGGCGACCGTCTCGCGGTAGTCCCCGCCGCGCAGGACCACGGTGCCGCCAGGGGGCGCCTTCGCGAGGGCGGCCGCGACGGTCCGCAACGGCTGCTCCAGGGTTCCCGGCGCGTCGTCCGAGCCCGCCGGCGCGGCGAACACGGCACCGGCCGGCGCCGGATAGCCGGCGGCGCCGGGCACCAGTGAGGCCGGCGGAACCTGGGCGGGGACCTCGCCTGACGGCGTCGTCCCCGGCGTCGTCGCGGTGGGAGGCGCGGCGGAGGCCGGCGGCGTTCCGGCGGCGCCGGTCGTCGGGCCAGTGGGATGGGGCGTTCCTGGACCAGCACCGGTGGACTGCGTGGATCCGGTCCCTGAGGGGGCCCCCGGCTTGCATCCGGTCAGCGCCCCCGCCACGAGTGCCGAGATCACGACAATCAGCGGGAAGAACCTCGTAGCGCGATGAACTTTCGCTCCGACAACGCGCACGCAATCCCCTTGCATCCGCCCCCCGACGTGGCAGGGCTACGATACGYGACCACGGGCGAACTGCCGCTAACAGGGAGCGAATCGACCGTAGACGTAACCAAAATATAACACACAGTGACGCGAAACTGGGAATCCGGGATCCGGAAACCCCGGTATCCAGCAGGCATCATGACCGTGCCACGGGTATGACGGCGGGGCACGACGGGGGGCATGAGAACAGTGAACCGGCGCGCGACATCCACTCAAGACGACGGCGGGCCGGGCAGGCCGCGGGCATCCGGGAAGGGCGGCCCGACCTCGCCCAGCTCCACAGCCATCTCCGGTGCCACGGGCACGGCCATATTCCGGGTGAACCGGTCCCGGGTGAAGCACCATGGTGTCGCCAGCTGGCTTGTTGTCCCTCCTGTCGCGCTGGCGCTCGTTCTCACCGTCGTCGGCTGCGACAGCGACAATGACCCGTACAAGGACCAGGGACCGTTTCCGACGGCCCTGGCGCCGGTGCCCGCGGGCACCGCCGCGACCGCCAGCCCGTTGCCGATCACCGCGGCGGTCGACTTCGGCAACAAGGTGACGGTGTCCGTCCCCGGCACGCGGTCCATCCGCTCGGGCGGCACCGGCCCAGGCGAGCTGGCCAACAAGCCGGCCGTGGCGTTCACCATCGAGCTGCGCAACGACTCCGGACACACCATCGACCTGGGCCCGGTCACCGTCACCGTGTCCTACGGGGCGACGTCCACGCCGGCGACCGCCGATTCCGGCCCCGAGAACAAACCGATGCGCGGGACGCTGAAATCGGGGGCGGCGGCGAGCGGCGTCTACGTCTTCCTCATCCCCGAGGACCAGCGGGAGAACGTCGCGACCGTCATCAGTTACGACGCGTCCCAGCCCGCTGTGGTCCTTACGGGCCACGTCGGCTGATCGGACCTCGTCTGCCGGGCAGCACCCGCCACCGCCCGATCGGGCCATTTCTGCCGCGCGGGCCATACGGCGGAACGCCCGCCTGCGCAATAGTGTCGAAACGGACGAAATCCCGACCTCGACCGCCGCGTTTTCCAGAATTCCGGGAAGAACCGCGCCCCCGGCGATAGCGCGCGGCGGCGGCCCCGTCGTGCCCTGTCGACAGGACACAATGCCCCAGCTCGGGCAGATTCGTACCATCTGCCCGTCACCTGTTGGTCAGCCGGTTGTCACCGCCCATGGCCCGTTCCGTCCCGCTGTGGCACACTGCCCCGACAACGGGGGTAGCAGGGGGTCGCCTCCGGTCGTGTGCGGTCACCAGGAGTGGTCGCCAGGAGGCGAGCCAGTGACGTGGCCCCCGTGGGAAGCGTTGAACGCACCTTGGGGGAGAGAAAACCATGCGGGGTCGAGCTACCCGTGCGGCCAGACGTGCCATCGCCGCCCTGTCGGCGAGCACGCTGGTCGCGGTGGGCGCCGCTGTCGTCCTGGCGGCGGCACCACCAGCGCGCGCGGACACCGCGCCGCCTAATCCAGGCACGCCGGAGACGGTGAGTGCCGACGCGCTGCCGACGGTCCAGATCAACGGCGTCGTGTGGGCACAGGTCACCGTTGGCAACACGGTGTATGCGACGGGTAGCTTCACCTCGGCCCGGCCCGCCGGCTCGCCCGCCGGCAGCAACGAGACCGCGCGGGCGAACCTGCTGGCCTACGACATCACCACCGGCAACCTGATCACGAGCTTCAACCACACGCTCAACGCGCAGGGGCGCGCGATCACCGCCTCACCGGACGGCACCCGGGTCTACGTGGTCGGCGACTTCACCACCGTCGACGGGCAGACGCACAACCGCGTCGCCGCCTTCAACACCGCCGACGGCTCGCTGGTGAACAGCTTCACGGGCGGCACCGCGGCGTCCGCGCGCGCGGTGACCGCGACGAACTCGACCGTCTACGTCGGCGGCATCTTCGCTTCGGCGATGGGGAACTCCCGCGCGCGACTGGCCGCCTACTCGGCCACCAACGGCGCGCTGCTGAACTGGGCGCCCACCGCGKACGACAACCAGGTCACCGCGCTCGTGCTCACGCCGGACAAGTCGCTCGTCATCGTCGGTGGCCAGTTCAGCACCCTCAACGGCGTGCCGGCGAAGGGCCTGGGCGCCATCGACGCGACCACCGGTGCCACCGTGCCCTGGGCCGCCAACCAGCTCCTCCAGAACTCGGGGAACGACGCCGGATTCAACAGCCTGTACACCGACGGCACCAACATCTACGGCACCGGCTGGGTGTTCGGCCCCGGCGGCAACCTCGAGGGTGTCTTCGCCGCCTCCCCCAACACGGGCAACCTCGTCTGGGTCGAGGACTGCCACGGCGACTCCTACGGAACCTTCGCGCTCGGCGACTCGGTGTACACGGTCAGCCATGAGCACTTCTGTGGCAACATCGGCGCCTGGCCGCAGACCGATCCCTGGACCTTCCACCGCGCGACCGCGTTCACGAAGGCGGCGACCGGGACGGTCCAGCACAACTCGGTCGGCGGCTACTACGACTTCTTCGGCAACCCGAGCCCGACCCAGCTCGACTGGTACCCCACGCTGCCGGCCGGCACCTACACCGGGCAGAGCCAGGCCGCCTGGTCGATCACCGGTAACGGGAGCTACATCTCCCTAGGCGGCGAGTTCCCGTCCGTGAACGGGACCGCGCAGCAGGGCCTCGTGCGCTTCGCCGTGAAGAACCTCGCCCCGAACCACGTCGGCCCGCAGTACTCGACCAGCCTGCAGCCGAACGTCGTCTCGCTGGCGGCCGGCACCGCCCGGGTCGCCTGGACGCCCACCTGGGACCCGGACAACGAGGCGTTGACCTACAAGGTCGTCCGGGACGGCAACACCGCCAACCCCGTGTACACCACGACCGTCAACTCGACCTTCTGGCAGCTCARACCGACCGGCTTCGTCGACACCGGCCTGGCACCCGGCAGCTCACATACGTACAAGGTCTATGTCTACGACCCGTACAACAACACGACCAACGGACCGACGAGCGCGGCGGTGACCATCTCCTCGGCGACGGCCGGTCAGTACGTCCAGGACGTACAGGGGGATGGAGCCAGCGACTACTGGCGCCTTGGTGAGCCATCCGGAACCGCGGTGTACGACTGGGCCGGGTTCAGYGACCTCACGGCGGGCAGCACGGTGACCCGCGGCGCGGCGGGCGCGATCGGCGGCGACGCGAACACCGCGTCCACCTTCGACGGCAGCGCGACGGGCACAGCCGCGCAGAGCACGACGCAGCCGGGACCGAACACCTTCACCGCCGAGGCGTGGGTCAAGACGACCTCGACCAGCGGCGGCAAGGTCATCGGCTTCGGCGACCGGAACACCGGAACGTCGTCGAGCTACGACCGCCACGTCTACATGGACAACGCCGGGCACTTCATCTTCGGCGTCTACCCGAACGCCGTTCGGACGGTGTCCAGCCCGGGCACCTACAACGACGGGCAGTGGCACCACGTGGTCGCCACGCTGTCGAGCGGCGGAATGGTTCTCTACGTCGACGGCAAGCGGGTGGGCCGGGACACCGGAACGACCTCTGGCCAGCCGTATGCSGGCTACTGGCGTATCGGCGGCGACAACCTGGGCAGCTGGCCGTCGCGACCGAGCAGCGACTTCCTGAACGGCTCGATCGACGACGTCGCCGTCTACCCGACCGCGCTGACCTCGACCCAGGTCCAGAAGCACTACGTCGACGCGGGCTACACGCTCAACATCCCGCAGGCCCCGGCGGACGCCTACGGCGCGAGCATCTACGGCGCGGGTCCCGACCTGTACTGGCGGCTGGACGACGCGTCGGGCCCGACGGCCGCGGACGCCTCGCCGAACGGCTCTGCCGGCACCTACAGCGGCGGGGTGACCTACAACGTCCCGAGCACGGTGACCGGGGCGAGCGGGAAGGGCGTCACGCTCAACGGTTCCAACGGCCTGATCGTGAGCAACACTCCGGTGACCAACCCCACCGTGTACTCCGAGGAGCTGTGGTTCAAGACCGCGACCACCTCGGGTGGCAAGCTGATCGGCTTTGGTGACGCGGTCAGCGGCAACAGCAGCAACTACGACCGGCACGTCTGGATGCTGAACTCGGGCCAGCTCGAGTTCGGGGTGTGGACGGGCCAGACCAACACCATCACCTCGCCGACCAGCTACAACAACGGCCAGTGGCACCATCTGGTCGCCACCCAAAGCGGCGCGGGCATGAAGCTCTATGTCGACGGCACCCTGGTCGGCACCAATCCCCAGACCCAGGCGCAGGGCTACACCGGCCGCTGGCGAGTCGGCGGCGACAACACCTGGGGCGGCGCCAGCAGCAACTACTTCGCCGGCACAGTCGACGAGGTGGCGGTCTACTCCGCCGAGCTCACCGCGAACCAGGTGGCGGCGCACTACTCGCTTGGGAGTGGGGTGAACACGGCGCCGACCGCCGCGTTCACGCAGACCTGCACGGGCCTGGCCTGCACCTTCGACGGTTCCGGCTCGTCGGACCCGGACGGGACCGTGGCCAGCTACGCGTGGGACTTCGGTGACGGGACCACGGGCACCGGCTCCACCCCGTCACACACCTACGCGGCCGCCGGCGACCGGACGGTGACCCTGACGGTGACCGACAACCTCGGCGCGACCGGCACCGTGACCCACACGGTCTCGCCGACACAGCCGACGAACGGGGCTCCGACGGCTAGCTTCACGTCGAGCGGCGGCGAGCTCGCCCTCTCGTTCGACGGCTCCGGCTCGTCGGACCCGGACGGCACCGTGGCCAGCTACGCCTGGAACTTCGGTGACGGAACCACGGGCACCGGCTCCACCCCGTCACACACCTACGCCGCCGCGGGCGACTACACGGTGGCCCTGACGGTGACCGACAACCTTGGCGCGACCGGCACCGTCACCCAGGTCGTCGCGCCACGGCCACCCGCCAACCCATCGCCGTCGCCGTTCGCCCTCGACGCGTTCAACCGGACCGTCACGGGCAACAGCGTCGGGACGGCCGACACGGGCGGGGCGTGGACGAACTACTTCGGCGCCGGTCCACGGACCGTCTCCGCCGGGGTGGCCTCGTTCGCGACGGCGACCACGGGCTCCCAGACGGGTGCCTACCTCGGCGGCGTCTCGAAGACGGACAGCGACACGACGGTGACCGTCACGACGGACAAGGTGGGTACCGGCAACGGCGTCTACATCTACACCGTCGGCCGGCGGACGGCGTCGAACAACGAGTACCGCGGCCGGATCCGGCTGACCTCGTCGAACACCGTCGCCGTGGCGATCACCGGGCTGCTGAACTCCTCGACCGAGGCGACGCTGGCGACCGAGGTCAGCCTGGCGGGTGTCACCTACACGCCGGGCCTGCAGCTGAAGGTGCGTCTCCAGGTGGTCGGGACGTCTCCGACGACGCTGCGGCTGAAGGTGTGGCCGGCGAGCGTCGCCGAACCCGGGACCTGGACGCGGACGGCGACCGACAGCACCGCGACCCTCCAGGCCGCGGGCTCGGTCGGCCTGAGCTCGTTCCTGTCCGGGTCGGCGACCAACGCCCCGGTGGTGACGCAGTTCAGCGCCTTCGCGTCGGCGCCGACGGCCGGGGCGCCGACCGCGTCCTTCACCACCTCGTGCACCGCCCTGGCGTGCTCGGCGGACGCCTCGGCCTCGACCGACCCGAACAACGCCATCAGCTCGTACACCTGGAGTTGGGCCGACGGGACGGTCACGACCGGGGTCACGTCGAACCACACGTTCGCCGCGGCCGGGACATATCGGATAACCCTGACCGTGACGAACACCTTCGGCTGGACCGACGTCACGACCAGGACGGTCACCGTCCCATGACGAATTAGCCACCACTAGCCATCGAAGTGGCCCGAAGCGGCCCGAGATGGCCCGAGATGGCCCGACAAACCGTGGGCTCCACCGCTCGGTCGAGCGGTGGAGCCCACGGGCGTTTGAAATGGATGCAGGTCCGCCCGCGCGGGCGCTTCGAGGGCCGCGACCGGCTTTGTTGGCGACCAGTCAAAGATGCCAGGCAGTGTGATTCGTTCACCGCCCTGGGCCGGATGTCAGTGAACTGAGGCTCGCGACACAGGCGCGACGAGCCCACGACCGCAATCGCCGGGAACATGTCGACCGCATGACCGCTGCGTATAGTTTGGGAAAAATACCAGGCCAGGATGTGTTCATCGGCAAAATAGGTGACGGACCCGTGACCGTCCGTTGGCGGGTCGGCACGTCGCAGCGCGGTACGGGCGGCCCGCACAACCCCCCAAACTCACCAGGATCGCCCATCGGGCATGCCATGAACGTGGAGTGTCTAGACCATGACTCGCGCGTTGATTTAAGGTAGCCTTCAGTCCGACAACAGCCGACATCAGACCCAGCTGACGGGCACATGATCATTTCATGATCCAACCGTGAACAGCTGGCGAGCCACGGCCGTCGACCGGCGGCGGCCATTCACCTGGCCAGCGGGTATCGACGGTCCGCGGCGCAATGCCGGAAAACCGGCGCCAGGAACGACGACCGCGCGCGGCTGCCACCGAGCGCGGCGCTAGATTCAGCGGGGGCTGGCGTGCATATAGCTTTGATGGGCACTCGAGGCGTGCCCGCGAACTATGGCGGGTTCGAGACCGCTGTCGAGGAAGTGGGCCACCGCCTCGTCAAGCTCGGCCACGAGGTCACGGTCTACTGCCGTTCCGGGGGCGCCCAGGAGTACCTCGGAATGCGCCGGGTTCAGGTCCCGGCGATGCGCAGGCGATCACTCGAAACGCTCTCGCACACCGGCTTCAGCTGCCTGCACGCATTGCGGCACAAACCGGACGTCGCCCTCGTCTTCAACGCGGCCAACGCTCCGCTGCTCCCGCTGCTCAAGCTGCGGCGGATCCCCACGGCCGTGCACGTCGACGGCCTGGAGTGGAAGCGCGGGAAGTGGGCCGGCGCGGGACGCAGGTACTACCTGGCCGCCGAGGCGCTCTCGGTCGCGTGGGCGCAGTACCTCATCGCGGACTGCGTCGCGATCGCCGACTACTACCGGTGGAAGTTCCAGGTCGAGTCGACCGTGCTGACCTACGGCGCGCCCCTGCTCGACGAGCCGGCTGCCCATCGCCTGGCCGAGGTCGGCCTGCGGCCGGGGGAGTTCCACCTGGTGGTCGCGCGCCTGGAGCCCGAGAACAACATCGACCTCATCGCCCAGGCCTACCGGAACAGCTCCTGCCGGTACCCGCTGGTGATCGTCGGCGGCAACCCCTACCCGACGGACTACACCCGGGGCCTGATGGCGTCGTTCCAGGACGAGGACCAGATCAGGCCGCTCGGCGGGGTCTATGACCAGGAGCTGCTCAACGCCCTGTACCAGACCAGCCGGACCTACAGCCATGGTCACAGCGTCGGCGGCACGAACCCGTCGCTGCTGCGCGCGATGGGAGGGCGGGCGACCGTCCTCGCGATCGGCAACCGGTTCAACCGCGAGGTGCTCGGCGACGCGGGATTCTTCTGGGAGGACGCCGACCAGCTGACCGAGCTGCTCGAGTTGACCGAACGGGACGCCTCGATCGGGCCGCTGTATGGCGACAAGGCCCGCGCCCGCGCCGCGCGCGAGTTCGACTGGGACGACGTGGCGGCGGGCTACGAGCGGCTCTGCCTACGGCTGGCCGAACGCAAGCCGCCGAAGCGCCCCGGCCTGATCACGTCACTGCGCCGTTCCTCCGACGTGCGTGGGATCGAGTGGGTGCCCACGGCCCTGGTGCCGCCCCCGCGGCACGACGAGACCCCGGCCGCCGACGTGCCGTCGAGCGCCCCCGGACAGTCCGGACCCGACACGCGACCGGTCGAGCCCCGGTCGACCGAGCCCCGGATGACGGAACCGCGGTTGACCGAACCGCGGATGGTCGAACCGCTGGCGGAGGAGCCGGCACCGGACCAGCAGCCCATCGCCTCCTGACGGCCGGTGCCGCGCTGCCCATGACCTGCCAATACCCTCAGCCGTTTCCGACGAAGTGAGTGGACGGACGTGATGAACGGAGCGCGCCCACACCCGACGGGCACGGCGGTCATAACAGACACGAAGGTGCTCGGGACGGACACGGAAGTCCTGAGGCGCCGATGAGTGTCGACACCTCCGCCGAGCCGCACCGGGCGGCCGGCGCGCCGCCGGCGCGACCGGAGCGGCTGACCTACCGGCAGGCGCTCGCCCGCCTGCGGCTGGCGCAGAAGACCGTCAAGGGCGCCCCGGCCTACTCCCGGTTCGTCAACAGGCGCATCGGCCGGCTGCTCGCGGCCGGGGCCTACGTCGTCGGGCTCACCCCGAACCAGGTAACCGCGATCAGCGCCGTGTTCACGTTCGGCGGCATCTCGCTCCTCGCCCTGGTCCGGCCGACCGTGCCGATCGGCGTCGTGATCTGCCTGGCCCTGGTGCTCGGCTACGCGTTCGACGCGGCCGACGGGCAGCTTGCCCGGCTACGGGGCGGCGGCTCGCTGGCCGGCGAGTGGCTCGACCACATAGTGGACGCCGCGAAGATCTCGTCGCTGCATCTCGCGGTCGCGGTGTCCTGCTACCGGTTCTCCGACCTCGGTCGCGGCAGCTACCTGCTGGTGCCTCTCGGGTACGCCGTCATAAACGCGGTGGCGTTCTTCGGAATGATCCTCAACGATCTGCTGCGCCAGCGCCAGGCCGCGCGCGCCGGGCTCCCCGTCAGCAACCAGCCGGTAGCGGTGCACGCACCCGTCTGGCGGTCACTCGCGGTGGTACCCAGCGACTACGGGCTCCTCTGCCTTCTTTTCGCCCTGCTCGGTGTCGGCGGCACCTTCGGCGGCGTGTTCGCCGTCGGTTACGGCGTCCTGGCGGCGGCGAACCTGCTGTTCCTGCTCGCGGCGCTGGTCAGGTGGTACGGAACCATGACCGCGCTGGCGCCCTCGGCGGCGCCGGCACGACCAGGAAACGGAAGCTCGGGATGACCACAGTGGGCTACGTGCCCGGCGTCTTCGACATGTTCCACATCGGGCATCTCAACATCGTCCGGCGCGCCCGGCTGGAGTGCGACCGGCTGGTGGCGGGGGTGGTGACCGACGAGGTCGTGCTGGCGGTGAAGGGGCGGCCTCCCGTCATTCCACTCGTCGAGCGCATCGAGATCGTCGGCAGCCTTCGGCTCGTGGACGAGGTGGTCGCCGATCCCCACCGGGACAAGTTCGACATGTGGCCGTCCGTCCGTTACGACGTGCTATTCAAGGGCGACGACTGGCGCGGTACCGCGAAAGCGCAGAAGCTCGAGGCCGATCTCGCGACCGTTGGTGCACGAATCATCTATTTCCCGTATACGGTCCACACGTCCAGCACCCTGCTTCGGCGGTTCCTCAGCCAACGAGTCGGCCCGGACGCGTCGGATGCCTCCGCCGCCGTCGGCTGACAACGCCAAGAGCATTTCCGGGCCGCCAGCCGGCCGGCGCGGACCGGTGTGGGCCGGTGTGGGCCGGCCCGCACCGGCGGCGTCTCCCGGCGCCTCGGCATGAACCGCTGACCTGCCTCGCCACCAGCACGCCGTCGTCGGCGCCCGGCCCCGCTCGCGGTGGCCAGGCCCCCGCCCGCGACGTCAGGCCCCGGCTCGCGCCACCCGCGCCGCGCTCTCGCGATGCCACGGCGCGCGGTGTGGCGCGGCCCGCGGCGCGCACGGCGAACGCCCAACGGACGGCCCGGCCATGCGCCGCCCGTCGGTCTCGTCCGTGAGCTTCAAGATGTCGACGCCGGCACGTTTCCGGAACCAGCACGATCCGGTCGCCGCGCCATCACGTAAAGCATCATGGCAAACACAAAGCGCGATTGTCCGACGTGAATCACGACCAGCACACTCCACGAAGGCGTCCCGCGATCTGTAACATACGGTGACGGCCGCGCTGGGAAGCGAGGGTTCTGTTCCCTCCCTCGCCCGCCCGCGCCGCCGTGCCTCCGCGCAGCCAGGACCCAGCAGCCGGGGGCGGCGGTTCGAGCCGCCGAGACGGACGCCGGTCGTCGGCCTGCGCGTTTCCGCTCTCGGCGGAACCCCGTGACGGAATCATGCCTGCTCCGCCACGGTTGCCATAGACGTTGCAGTAGACGTCTGGACCCATCGGGGCACGACAGCGATGTCGGCCCCGTCCGCGACGAGGTGGACGGGTTCTGGCGGGTAGGTTTCTGTTCGATGCGTGAGGACATGCCTCGGCGGAGCTAGCATGCGGATACCGGCTGTCGTGTGGTCGGTCGCAGCTCGAAGGAGCGCACATGTTCGAGAGATTCACCGACCGGGCACGTCGGGTCGTCGTCCTGGCTCAAGAAGAGGCCAGGATGCTCAACCACAACTACATCGGCACCGAGCACATCCTCCTCGGCCTGATCCACGAGGGTGAGGGTGTCGCGGCGAAGGCGCTGGAGTCGCTGGGGATCTCGCTCGAGGGTGTGCGGTCGCAGGTTGAAGAGATCATCGGCCAGGGGCAGCAGGCACCCAGCGGTCACATCCCCTTCACCCCGCGCGCGAAGAAGGTCCTCGAGCTGTCCCTGCGCGAGGCGCTGCAGCTCGGCCACAACTACATCGGCACCGAGCACATCCTCCTCGGCCTGATCCGCGAGGGTGAGGGCGTCGCCGCCCAGGTGCTGGTCAAGCTCGGCGCCGACCTCAACCGGGTCCGCCAGCAGGTCATCCAGCTGCTCTCCGGCTACCAGGGCAAGGGCGAGCCGGCCACGGCCGGCGGTCCGTCCGAGGGCACGCCGTCGACGTCGCTGGTGCTCGACCAGTTCGGCCGCAACCTGACCGCGGCCGCTCGCGAGGCCAAGCTCGACCCGGTCATCGGGCGCGAGAAGGAAATCGAGCGGGTCATGCAGGTGCTGTCCCGCCGAACCAAGAACAACCCGGTCCTGATCGGCGAGCCCGGCGTTGGCAAGACCGCGGTCGTCGAGGGCCTGGCGCAGGCGATCGTCAAGGGCGAGGTGCCCGAGACGCTCAAGGACAAGCAGCTCTACACGCTCGACCTGGGTGCCCTCGTCGCCGGCTCGCGCTACCGCGGTGACTTCGAGGAGCGGCTGAAGAAGGTCCTCAAGGAGATCCGCACCCGCGGCGACATCATCCTGTTCATCGACGAGCTGCACACGCTCGTCGGCGCGGGTGCCGCCGAGGGCGCGATCGACGCCGCGTCGATCCTCAAGCCGATGCTGGCCCGCGGTGAGCTCCAGACCATCGGCGCGACGACGCTGGACGAGTACCGCAAGCACCTGGAGAAGGACGCGGCGCTGGAGCGCCGCTTCCAGCCGATCCAGGTCGCGGAGCCCTCGGTGGCGCACACCATCGAGATCCTCAAGGGCCTGCGCGACCGGTACGAGGCGCACCACCGCGTCTCGATCACCGACGCCGCCCTGGTCGCCGCCGCGTCGCTGGCCGACCGGTACATCTCGGACCGCTTCCTGCCGGACAAGGCGATCGACCTGATCGACGAGGCCGGCTCCCGGATGCGCATCCGCCGGATGACCGCGCCGCCGGACCTGCGCGAGTTCGACGAGCGGATCGCCAACGTCCGCCGCGACAAGGAGTCCGCGATCGACGCGCAGGACTTCGAGAAGGCGGCGTCGCTGCGCGACAAGGAGAAGACCCTCCTCGCGGAGAAGGCGAAGCGCGAGAAGGAGTGGAAGGCCGGCGACATGGACGTCGTCGCCGAGGTGGGCGACGAGGAGATCGCCGAGGTGCTCGCCATCTGGACGGGCATCCCGGTCTTCAAGCTCACCGAGGAGGAGACCGCGCGTCTCCTGCGCATGGAGGACGAGCTCCACCGGCGGGTCATCGGCCAGGAGCAGGCCATCAAGGCCGTCTCCCAGGCGATCCGGCGTACCCGCGCCGGCCTGAAGGACCCGAAGCGCCCAGGTGGCTCGTTCATCTTCGCCGGCCCGTCCGGTGTCGGTAAGACCGAGCTGTCCAAGACGCTGGCCGAGTTCCTCTTCGGCGACGAGGACGCTCTCATCCAGCTCGACATGTCCGAGTACATGGAGAAGCACACCGTCTCGCGACTGGTGGGCTCCCCGCCCGGATACGTCGGCTACGAAGAGGGCGGCCAGCTCACCGAGCGGGTGCGGCGCAAGCCGTTCTCGGTCGTGCTGTTCGACGAGGTCGAGAAGGCGCACCCGGACGTCTTCAACACGCTCCTGCAGATCCTGGAGGACGGTCGTCTGACCGACTCCCAGGGCCGGCTGGTCGACTTCAAGAACACCGTCCTGATCATGACGTCGAACCTGGGCACCCGCGACATCTCCAAGGGCCCGGGCATCGGCTTCGCCACCGGTCAGGGCGCGGTCGACTACGAGCGGATGAAGGCCAAGGTCCAGGACGAGCTCAAGCAGCACTTCCGGCCGGAGTTCCTCAACCGCATCGACGACATCATCGTCTTCCACCAGCTGAGCAAGGACGAGATCATCCAGATCGTCGACCTCATGCTGGCCCGGGTGGACACGCAGCTGAAGAACAAGGACATGGCGCTGGAGCTGACTCCGGCCGCCAAGACCCTGCTCGCCATCCGCGGGTACGACCCGGTGCTGGGCGCCCGGCCGCTGCGCCGGACGATCCAGCGGGAGATCGAGGACGTCCTCTCCGAGAAGATCCTCTACGGGACGCTCAAGCCCGGCGAGATCGTCATCGGCGACGTCGAGGGCGACCCCGAGAGCGAGGACGCGAAGTTCGTCTTCCGCGGCGAGACGAAGCCCAGCTCGGTCCCGGACACCCCGCCGATCGACCTGGCGAAGTCCAGCGAGTAAGGCGGCCAGAGCGCCGCTGGTAGCCGCCGGCGGCGACTGATCGAAAGCGGGAGGGCGGCCACGGAGTCCGTGGCCGCCCTCTGGCGTGTCGGGAGCAGGTCACCAGGATGGGAACGGGGGCGAACAGCCGTGACGCGGCGGGTGGCGGACGGCGGTGGGGTTCACCTGGCGTTCGGGGCGGACCCGGCCAGATCGATGGTCGTGTCCTGGCTGACGGACGGCCCCGTGAGCCGGCCCATGGTGCGGTTCGCGCCGGTCGACCCGGACGCGGCCGAGCCGGGCGAGGCGTACGCGACGACCAGCACCTACCGGGACGCCGACCGCCGAAGGGTCTACGTCCAGCACGCCACGCTGGTCGGGCTGCGGCCGGGCGTCCACTATCGCTACGAGATCTCCCCCGCGCTCGGCGGATCCGAGCCGCCGGCCTCCCAGCGGACCTCCCGGGCGGGAACCCCGACCGGCGACTTCCGCACGGCCCCCCGCGCTGGCGGCACCGGCGAGGGCGCGGACGGCTCAGGGGCGGGCGCCTCGGAGGCGGACGGCTCGGCCTTCACGTTCACCTGCTTCGGTGACCACGGCACGGACCAGGAGGACGACCCGTACGGCACGCCGGCCTCCGGGGCGGTCGTCGCCGCGGTCGACATGCTGGCCCCGCTGTTCCACCTCGCCCTTGGCGACCTGTCGTACGCGAGCCTGCGGCGCGACCCCGCCGAGGTCTGGGCGGACTGGTTCCGAATGATCGCCCCGTCGGCCAGCCGGCGGCCGTGGATGCCGGTCGCCGGGAACCACGAGAGCGAGCGTGGGCTCGGCCGGTTCGGGCTCGACTCGTACCAGGCCTACTTCCAGCTGCCGGACAACGGCGCCGGCGGCGACTTCCAGGGCCTCTGGTACGCGTTCACCGTCGGCCGCGTCCGCTTCGTCGTGCTCTTCGGTGAGGATGCCTGCTACCAGGAGCACGGGCTGGTCTATTTGCGCGGCTTCAGCGGCGGCCGGCAGACCGCCTGGCTGGAGCAGACCCTGCGCGCCGCCCGCGCCGACCCCGAGATCGACTGGGTGATCGTCGCGATGCACCAGGTGGCGATGTCCACCGCCGCCTACCACAACGGCGGTGATCTTGGCCTGCGCGAGGAGTGGCTGCCGCTGTTCGACCGCTACGAGGTCGATCTGGTTCTTTGCGGGCATGAGCACCACTACGAGCGGACCCACCCGGTCCGCGGCGTCGTCCCAGGCTCAAGGGTGCTGACGCCACGGCCGGTCGTGCCCGTGAGCACCAGCACCGCCGCGACGGCCGACGCGGCGGTGTCGCCGACCGCGCCCACGGTGCCGATGGCGGCGCGAACCGCGACACCACCCGGGCTGGCGCTCGCCGGCGAGGTCGTGGACACGACCTCCGGAACCGTGCATGTCACCATCGGCACCGGCGGCTCGTCGTCGCCGAGCACGGGGGCGCTGTTCCACCCGCCGGCCGGCCAGGTGGTCATCGAGCCGGAGCCGCCGGACCCGCCGGCCGGTCCCGGCCGCCGCCGGTTCGGGAAGAGCCCGGTCAGCCGCCGGCGCACCATCCACGTGACGGAGGGAGCGCCGTGGCTCGCCGCGCGCTCCACCGACCACCCCTACGCGTTCGCCGCCCTCCACGTCGACCCCGGCATCCCCGGCGGGACGACGACCATCCGGCTCACCGTCCACGACTCGCTCACGCCGGACGAGCCGCCGTTCGACGAGGTGCTCTTCACCCGCCCCCGCCACGATGCCGTCCCGGACTGACCGGAACGGCCGCCCGCGGTCCTCAGCGGTGCCCCTCCAGCCCCGCCGATCCCGCCCGTCCAGTCGGTCCAGACGGCCCGGATGGTCCGGATGGTCCGGACAGCCCGGACGGCCCGGACGGCCCCGTTGATCCCGCCGGTTCAGGGTGTGCGAACAGCCTGAGCAGCGCGACCAGCGACGGCAGGATCACCAGCATGCCGGCGGCGATCGCGACCAGCAGGGCGCGCAGGTTCGCCGCCGGTGCCGCCGCACCGTCGACGGTGGCTCGGYCGACCACGAGATCCGGGTACTGAGCGACCGCCCAGCCCCACAGCACTCCGGCGGCCGCCAGCCCCGCGGCGATCCGCGCCGCCGTGAACCGCCGCCGCCACACCAGCGCCACCGCCCCGAGACCACCGAGGGCCGACACCGCGACGAGCGGCACGGACCGGGCGGCGAACCGGTCCGCGACGACGGGCGCGTCCGACCAGAGCAGCGGCAGCAGCACCGCCGCGAGCAGGCCGGCCACCACCGCCGCGGCCAGTGCCCGGCGCCGGAAGCCGGCGACGAGATGGGCGGCCGCCGGCCGCGCCGCCGCGTCCCGGCACAGGTAGACCGCGGCGAGAAACGCGGTGACCGCGACCGTGAACAACCCGCAGACCACCCCGAAGGCGTTGGTGAGCGGGGCGAACGGGGCGCCCTCGGCCAGGTCACCGGTGGCCAGCGCGGCGCCCGCCACCCCGAGCGAGAACGGCGTGAGCACGGACGCGGCGGCGAACACTCGCCCCCACCAGTGGTCCGGGCCGGCGGCGCCGCCACCGTACGCGCGGTACACGTAGGCAGCGCCGCGCAGCACGATCCCGAGCAGCGCGCCCACCAGCGGCACCTCCAGCGTCGACCCGACGACGCCGAACGCGGCCGGGAACCCGCTGAACAGGGCGACGATCACGAAGATCAGCCAGACGTGGTTGGCCTCCCAGACCGGGCCGAGGGAGCCGGCGACCAGCGCCCGCTGGTCCGCGGCGTCCCGGCCACGGGCCAGCAGGTCCCAGAGGCCGCCGCCGAAGTCCGCGCCGGCGAGCAGGGCATACACGGTCAGGCCGACGACCATGACGACGACGAGCAGGTCCGCCGCGCTCATCGCCCCGCCCCGCCGTCCCGCGCGGCCCGCCCCGCCGGCGCGACGTCCGGATCCGGGCGGTCGGGGTCGGGCGGGTACGGCTCGCTCGGCGGTCCTTCGGTCGGAGTCCGGGGCTCGTAGCCGGGGCCGCCGGTCGCCATCCGCCGCAGGATGAGTACGAGCGCGGTGGCGAGGCCGAGGTAGAGCGCGAGGGTGCCGGCGAAGATCCAGCCGATCCCGCCGGTGGCGGTGACCGCGTCGGCCACCCGCATCCGGCCCTGGACGATCCAGGGCTGCCGGCCGCCCTCGGTGACCTCCCATCCCGCGAGCATCGCGAGCACCGACGCCGGCCCGCTCGCCACGGCCGCGAGCAGCCAGGGCCGACCGGTGGGGAGCAACGGTCGCAGCCCGCGCCGTCGGCGGCGCAGTGCCACCGCGGCGACCAGCGCCGACARCGCGATCAGCCCGGTGCCGAGCCCCACCATGGTGTCGAACGCGAGATGCACGATCGTCGCGTTCGGCCGCTCGTCCGCCGGTACCGAGTCCAGCCCTGTGATCACATGGTCGGGGTCGAACCCTTCCAGCAGCGACAGCCCGTCCGGGATCTCGATGCCGTACCGGACGTCACMGGTCTTCGGGTCGTACAGACCGCCGATCGTGAGCGGCGCGTGGTCCCGCGTGTCATACAGTCCTTCGATCGCGGCCAGTTTGGCCGGCTGGCGGGCGCCGACGACCCGGGCCGCCCAGTCACCGACCACGAGCTGGAGCGGCGCGCAGACCAGCACGACGACGAGGCCGACTCGCAGGCCCCTGTGGTGGTACGTGTCGCGGCGGCCCCGGAGCATTCCGACGGCGTAGATCCCCGCGACCACCCCACCGGTGCACATCAGCGCGGCGAGCAGCATGTGCGCGACCTGGGGCGGCGCGGACGGGCTGCGCAGGGGCGCCAGCGGCTCGGCCGCGACGACCTGGCCGTCCGCCGTCTCCACGATCCCGCCCGGCACGTTCATCCAGGCGTTCGCGGTGATGATGAACAGCGTCGACAGCGTCCCGGCGATCGCGATCGGCCAGAGCGTCAGCCAGTGGGCTCGAGGCGAGAGGCGCCTCCAGCCGTAGAGGTACATCCCGAGGAAGATCGCCTCGGCGAAGAACGCGAAGCCCTCGAGGGTGAACGAGAGCCCGAGCGCACCGCCGTAACGGGCCATGAACGCCGGCCAGAGCAGCCCGAACTCGAACGAGAGCACCGTGCCGGACACGGCGCCGACGGCGAAGAGCACGGCGAACGCTCGGGACCACTTCTTCGTCAGGGCGAGCCAGATCTCGTCGCCGGTCCGCAACCACCGGCCCTCGGTGTACAGCAAGAGCCAGGGGATGCCGACGCCGAAGACCGCGAAGCAGATGTGGAACGCGAGGCTGAAGGCGGTCTGGCCCCGCGCCAGCGCGAGCGAGCCGGCGAGCTGGGCGCCGGCGAGCTGGGTGGCGGCCTCGGCGACCACCGGCGAGTCGAGGACCATCCGTGGTCCCTTCCGAGCCGGCCGTGCCCCGAGATGACCGGCTCTATCTTCTACGTAACGTAGAAAGTTCTACGGACCGTAGAATAACCGCGGGCACGGGCCTTGCCGTGGCCCAGCACGGAGAACAGGCCGAGATCCCTGGCACACCTCGGAAACGACGAGGCCCGGCCGGGGCGGGACGCCGGTCGGGCGTCCGCGTCCGCCCTGGCCGGGCCTCGCGGGTGGTGCGGGTGGTACGGGGTGGTCCGCGGCGTCAGCGCGGCGTCGGTTCGGGAACCAGGTCCGCGACGACGACGGTGGTGTCGTCCCTGGCGCCGGCGAGCAGCGCAGCCTCGACGAGGGCGTCGGCGGCGCGCTCGGGCGGATCGCTGGCGAGCTGGTGGAGCAGGCCGTACAGCTGCTCGGGCTTCATGACCTTGGTCATGCCGTCGCTGGAGAGCACCACCCGGTCGCCGGCCCGGACCTCGACCTGGAAGAGGTCCATCTCGATCTCGTCGGCCAGGCCCACCGCGTTGAGCAGCGGACCCCCGGTGATGGCGTGCGGGGTGGTGAGCTGGCGCGGCTCGCCCTTGCCCGGCTGCAGCCAGACCGTGCTGTCGCCGACATGCGCGACGGTGATGGTCCGCCCGGTCGTCTCCTGCCTGCCGAGCACGACGACGTCGAGGGTGCAGGCCATGCCGCGCCAGGAGGGCTCGGACTTGGGACGCTGCCGTACCACCCGGTTCGCGCGCTCCACCGCCGCGCGCAGCCCCTCCCGGGGGTCGGCGGCATACTGCGGCCGGAAGCCGGCGACCGTCGTGACGGCGAGCGTGGAGGCGATCTGCCCCGCCGCCTCGCCGCCCACGCCGTCGGCGACGGCGAGCAGGCCGTCGACGACGACGAAGGCGTCCTCGTTGGGCCCGCCGCGCTTGCCGCGCCGCGTCCGCCCGGCCGCGGCCAGCCGCAGCGGTGGCGCGCTGAAGTGCTCGGGCTCCTCGGCGACGTATGGCCCGGGCCCGGTGCTCGTGATGCCCGCCGATGCCGCTGGGGGCGCCGCGGGCGCCGGCTCGGTCGGGGCTGATGGGAAAGGAGCTGCCGCTGCGGCAGGCGCCGGCGGGGCAGCCGGCACCTCGGGTAGCGGCGTGCGGTTCGAGGGCGACTGGACGGTCCACGCGGCGTCGTCGGCCACCCAGGCGGGGTCCACGCCATCCGTCGGCGCCGTCGAGCTGACGGTGGCCGGCTCGGGCGGGGCCGCCCGGGGATGCGGCGGCCCGCTGGGCGGCGGGGCCCAGCCGGTGGACTCCGGGTCGCGGTCGTCGTCCGGCCAGCCGCCGTCGCCGCCGGTGGGAACCTGCGTCGTCACGTCATCACTCCAGGCATGGTCAGCGCCGCGCGCGTCAAGGTCGGGGTCAGGTCCCGGGCCGGCGGCGCCGCCGGCCGCGGCGGCTGGCCCGCCTCCGGGCGCGCTCGCCTGTGTTCCGGCGCGGCCGCCGGCGGGCACGGTTGGCCCGAAGCCCGGTATGAGGTTCGCCGCGTCCGAGGAGTAGCGGTCGTCCGGGGCGGGCCGGCGCGCGCCGCCGGCACCACCGCCGGCGTTGCCGCGGCCGGCTCGGCGGCGGCCGGCCCGGCGGCCCGGCAGGCCGTCGTCCCGCCCGGGCTCGTCGGCGGGCGGCCGCTGACCGCCGGGGCCGTACTGCGTGCGGCCCGAACGACTGGACAGCACGACGAAGACCGTGGCGCCMACGAGGAGCACGACGATCAACATAATCGGTAGCAGTGAGCTCTTCATGGCCTCCGTACCCCCGCCGTGCCATCGATCAGGCCGACCTGACGCGGGCCGCCACTCGTCACACTGATCGTGCCGGTCATGCTGCCAGATCGCGGGCATGCCCGACCGCCGGTATCTGTCCCGTTGGTCCTAAGAAAGACGTCAGACCATGGCCGCGAGGGTAAGTGTCGGAACACCGACACCGGCTTGGCCATCTGGCCATCTTCCACCCGAACCGCCCGTCCGCATGGCAACCCCCGCGTAATGGCGGGCCCGTCACCCTTTTCGCGGTGTTCAGTCACCCTTTTGCGGCGTTCAGGCGGTCGGTCGACGGCTGAAGATATTCAGTGCACGCGCTGATCGGCGGGACAGTCCAGGGCGCTGGCCTTGGTCAGGCCGTCGACCGACAGGCGTGCCGACAGCCGCACCGGTCCCGGGGTCTCGGCCAGGATCCCGGTCCAGTCGCCGGCGGCGCGGAACACGCAGACGTTGCCCTCCGTGATCGACCAGAGGGAGGTGAAGTGCACCAGGACGGTCGCCACGCCCGGCGTCTGGAAGTCGACCGCGATCGAGCTGACGCCGAGCTCGGTCAGCGTCGCCGGTCCCCGCACCAGGCCGCTCGAGTCGGTGACGATCCAGACCTTCCAGTTGGCGTCCTGCCAGGCAAGGTCGAGGTAGGGCAGCCCGGACCGCAGCAGCTCGGCCTCGGCCTGCCCCGACGCGTCCAGCGGCACGTTCGGCAGCGCCACGTAGGTGACGCCCCGGGCCAGCAGCCAGTCGTGGTACGTGCTGGCCGTCAGCGTGCCGTCGTAGAAGAGCGTGTTGTCCTTCGTGTCCAGCTGGCGCAGCCAACCGCGGGCCATCTCCGCGTGCGGCGCGACGTAGCGGGCCTCCCAGTGCGCCTTGGTGAACGGGATCTCGACCCGGCCGGCCGGGACCAGGCCGTCGTCGCGATCGAGGTAGCTGAGCAGCCCGTTGTAGTAGCCGGGAGAGGCGGATGGGTCGCCCTGGGTTATCAGCGCGCCGTGCACCGGCCCGATCGACCAGCCGATCAGCGGTGCCGCGACGACCAGCAGGACCCGCGGCCGGCGGGCGAGCAGCACGGCGGCCATCGGCCCGGCCAGCAGCGTCGCCGGCCGGGTGATGTTGCCGCCGACCGACGACGGCACGAAGAAGAACACCGTCGCCGCCGCCGCCCACAGCAGCAGGCCACGGCGCACCGCCCGCTCCCGGCGCGGCACCACCAGCAGGCCGCCGCCGATCAGCGCCAGCAGACAGAGAAAGGTGAGCGCGGGAAAGGGCTGGACGCCCTCCTCGGGAAAGACCAGCGACACCACCAGGCCACTGAGCGCTCCCACCATCGGCAGGATCCGCCGCCACGGCAGGCTGCCGACCAGCGCCGCCGCCACCAGCAGCACGAACGCGCCGGACAGCGGCGAGGACAGCGATGAGCAGATCGCCCCGGCCCAGGCCACCCAGCCGCGTCGCTCCCGCACCCCGACCAGCGCGAGCGCCCCGAACGCCATCCCCAGCGCGAACGCGCCGCGGCCGACGACGAGGTTCGCGACGGTCACGACGGCGAACCAGACGACCGCGAGATCGTGGTGGCCGCTGCGGCGGCGTGGACCGCGCAGCAGCCGCGCCACCAGCATCGTCGACGCGACGCAGGACAGCGCCCCGAGCAGCCGGGTTCCGAACAGCGCGCCGAGGGGCGGGAACAGCACGCTGTAGCCGAGCACCGTGTGCCCGCCGTACCACTGGTTGTCCCAGAGCCGCGCGCCGCCGTGCTCGAACAGCCAGACCCGGTACTCCTGCGCCGGCGTGTCCGGCCCGGTGAGGCCGAGACCCAGCGTCAGCGCGCACAGCGCGGCCGTCAGCAGCCAGGGCCGCGCCCGCACGGCGCGGCCGACGAACAGCCCGGATCCGACCACCGCCCGGCGGACGGCCCCCCACCGGCCGGCCCACCCGCCGGTGGACGTGTGCCGTTCGCCGGCGTCCCCCGGCTCGCCAGCCCGCGCCTCGGTCGAGGCCGAGGTCGGGGCGGAAGCCGAAGCCGAGGCGGATGGCGGGTGYACCGATAGGGCACGATCGAGGCTGGCCGGGGCGGCGTCCGCCAGGGTCTCGACGACCAGGACCTCGACGGCCGGGGGATCGACGGGCAGAGAATCGACGGTCTGGGTCTCCACCGCCGGGACCTCGACGGCCGGGGGGCTGGCATCAACGACCGAGGAGGTCTGTGGGAGTGACGGAGCCGGATCATCGCCCAGCGCGGGATGGCTCGGCCCCTGGTGGTCTGTCAGCGGTTCCGCGGTCTCCGGAGGCGGCCCGACCTGCGGCGGAGGCGAGGCGGCCGGTGGCGGCGATGCCTCCCGCGGCTCCGACGGCGGACGGGCACGCTGGGGGCCCGTCGAGGATCCGGGTATGGCGAGGGGTCCTGCCACCCGGTGCTACCTCCCAGACGTTCCCGAGTCCTCGCCCACTCCCCGGCTGGGCGACCGACCGAGCCGGTTCCGCGACTGTCTGGCTGGTCGTCGCGGGCACTGGTGCGGCCATTGCGGCTGTTACTGCGGAGGGCCGGCTCGGGCCACGTGATCCGCGCGCAATCGACCCGACACCCTGGTGGGGCATTCTCCCATCCACTCCGCCCACCGGCACCACAAGGGGCGCCCTTGCCGGTATCGCCGCACTCGCGGTCATCGCCCTGTGCGTGTGCTGGATCACCCTGGTCCGGCGAGCCTTGTCCGGTCGGGCGGGTCCGCGCGCCGCGCTGGCGGCCGCCCTCACCTGGGCCCTGCCGTTCGCGCTCGGCCCGCCGCTGTTCAGCCGGGACGCCTACGCCTACGCGGCGCAGGGCGAGCTCGCCCGGCGTGGCCTCGACCCGGCGACCCACGGGGTGGCTGCCCTGGCGGCCGGCGGACCGGCGCCCGGCACCGGCTCCCCCCATCCGGCTGGAACCCTGGGCGCCGCGTTCAGCGACGCCGTCGACCCACGCTGGCGGGACACGCACACGCCGTACGGCGGCGGAGCGGTGGCCGTGGAGAGGTTCGCCGCGACGGTTGGCCATCTGCTCGGCGGCGGGCCGACGACGGCACTGGTGACGTTGCGGGTCGTCGCGGTCGTCGCGGTGGTGGTGATGGTCGCGTGCGCCGTCCGCCTGGTCGGCCGCCTGCCGCGCACCGCCGGCCCGGCCGGCGAGGGCCGCCGCCAGGGCCACCGGGACGGCGCGGGGGACGGCGCCCTCGCCAGGGCCGTCGTGCTCGCGCTCGTGGCCGCGAATCCGGTGACGGTGATCCACCTCGTCGGCGGGATGCACCTGGACGCGCTGGCCGCCGCCGCGCTGGCCGGGGCGCTGCTGATCGATCGACGCCGGGCCGGCGACGACGTTCCCATCGAGAGACCGGCCGGAGGGCCGGGGGTAGAGCCGAGTGGAGGGCCTTTCGGCGGGAACGCCCGCCGGGTCGTCTCCGGCGCCGCGGTGGCGGCGACGGCGCTGGCCTGCTTCGCGGGCATGATCAAGGTGACGGCTCTGCTCGGACTCGCCTGGCTGGTCGTGGCGCACGCCCGCGACGCCATGCGGCTCGCCCCGGCTTCGGACGCGCCCCGGCCGACGGCTCCGGGACCGGCGGCTTCGGAACCGCCGGCCGTCGGCCCGGGTAGCCGGGCCGCGGCTGGGAACCGGTGGTGGCTCGCGGCGGCGGCCGTGGCGGTCGACCTGGCCGTGGCGGCGGCGGTGCTCGGGCTGAGCGTGCTGGCCAGCGGGTTCCCGCCGACCTGGATCAAGGCACTGGCCACCTCGGGCGAGCTGACGACCGGGATCGCGCCCGCGTCGCTCCTCGCCACCCTCGTCGCGGCCGGGGCGGGCCTGGTGGGCTGGCGTGTCCCGGCTGGGCGCGATTCGGCCCTGCTGACCGACTGCCGCGCCGTGACCCTCGCGGCCGCCGCGGCGGTCGTCGCTGTCCTGCTGTGGCGGGCCTGGCGGCGCCCGCGGACCTCCGCGGCCACGGCCGGCGACCGGGATGGGCTCGCCGTGCTGGGGATCGGCGGGTTCGCGGTGGCGATCGGCAGCCCGGTGCTCTACCCCTGGTACCTCGGCCCGGCTCTGCCGATGCTCGCCGTCCTCATCGCCGACGAGCACGTCCGGACACGGGACGCGGCGGGGCCCGCCCGGAGGCGTTGCCGGGCCGGCGTGGCGGTCGTGTGCTTCACCTCGGTGTTGCTGTGCGGGGCGACGCTGTCTCCGCTGGCGCAGACGTGGCGGCTGCTCGGTCCGCACGGGCCGGCCTTCCCGGCCCCGCTGGTGGTGACGCTGGCCGTCGCGGCCGCGCTCGTCACGGCCACCGGCGCCGTGGCGACGCGACGGGCTCACCACCGGGCCGCGCCAGACTGACCCGGACGGCGTGCCAGGTGGCGACGAGCAGCAGCGCGTTGCGCCCCACGAGGACCAGGCTCATCACCACCCGGCCCTGGATGACGTCGTTGTAACGCCACGGGTAGACCAGCTGGCTGATCGCGACCACCGCCAGCAGCATGACCAGACACGTCCGCCGCCGCCCGCGGGCGTCCCGGCCGACCTCGGACGTCGCCGGATCGGCTCCGGCCCCGGCCCTGGCGTCGCTCCCGGTCCCGGCCGCGAGGGCGACGCCGGTGACGGCGACCGCCAGCACCCAGAGCAGGTACTGCGGGCTGAGCACCCGTGACGTCACGAGCACGACGAGCAGCAGCGCCAGCAGCCGGTCGCAGACGATCACCGCCCAGCCGGCCGAGGCGTCGGCCGGGGCGCGGGCGGCACCGGCCGCGGCGGGCGTTCTGGCGGGCAGCAGCCACCAGCGGACGACGACGGCCGCGACCACCACCAGCTCGACCACGGTGCAGACGGTCGCGACCGTGCGGGCGGTGGAGTCGCCGAACTGCAGCGAGCCGTAGGAGTACCGAGCCGTCTCGCCGGCTCCGAACATCCGGATGACGACGAGCACGGTTGCCGGCACGGCCTCCAGCTGCAGGCCCCGGGCTCGCTGGGCGCCGAGGAAACCGAGCAGGTCGCCACCCGCCCCGGCCGCGACGAGCGCCAGCCCCACGGCGGCGACGGCGACGGCCGCCCCGACGGCCATCCGCGCCAGGGCGCGGGCCGAAGGCCGGCCGACGGCGACCAGAAGGAAGGCGGGCCAGGCCTTGACCAGGGTGCCGACCATCGCGGCGAAGCCCGTCCGGCCGGGCCGCCCGGCGCCGAGAGCGAGCAGCCCCGCGACGACGCAGGCCGCGGGCACGAGGTCGAACCGGGCGAGCGTCACCGGCCCGAGCAGCAGGGTGCCCACCAGCCAGATCCGCGCCCCGGGCCCCGGCAGTCCCGGTCGCCCGCCGGCACGGGCGAGGGCGGCGGTGACCGCGGCGTCGATGGCGACCATGAACAGCGGGAAGCCGACCCGGTAGGACAGGCCCACGACGGCGTGGACGAGCGCCGGGACAGCGAAGACGAGGACCGCGCCCGGCGGGTACTGCCAGGTCTCGTCGGCGACCGGCAGGCCGTGGCTGTGGACGAACGCCTCCCCCCAGCCGGCGTAGAGGCGGACGTCGCCGAGGACGCCCTGCTGGGCGCCGAGCACCCGGCCGGCGAAGACCAACGTCAGCAGAACGGCCCGGCTGGCCGCCCAGAAGGTCCACAACCGCCGCCGCGACCACGGTTCACGCCACCTGCCCATGGCCCGGGCGGACCAGCCGCGGCTCTCGCCGACGCCCGCGGGCGGCACCGCGCCGCCGCCGTGCGCGGCGAGATCGGCGACACGCTCGGGGACGACACGCTCCATGTCCTTCACCACGCCACCGACCGTGTCTCGAAGTCGGCCACCGCCGCGCGAGGAGCGATCTTCCCTGCCGTCCGGCGACGAGCGGCCACGGCGCGCGCCGCCCACGCGTTGTCTCGCCGTGGCGAATCAGGGCGCATATCGCGGACCGTACCGGCCGACCACGCCGGGCCGCGTGGAGGGGATCGCTCAAGGCGGGTACCGTGCGTGACTTAGTGCATCAACGGCGATGCGCTCGCGGGGGCTCTCCCGCCACGGAGTTCACGGGGTTCCCGCCGGCGGCCCCCGGATCGGTCCGCCGATCCGGGGGTCCGCCGGCGGATCTGCTGGGAGGTCCCGGATCGGTGGAGCCGGTCAGGTAGGTCGCGGGCTCGCCCGGCGCGCCTACCTGCCGGGTGGCTCTCGCGGCGGGTCTTCGTCCCCGCGGGCCACATAGGAGGGCCAGTGAGCCTCGGGGCATCACCCTGGGACACCGCCTGCGTCCAGCTTGCGGACGCCGCGCGGCACCTGGGACTAGACGACGGACTGCACGACCTGCTGCGCATGCCGCGGCGGTCGGTCACGGTCAGCGTCCCGCTGCAGCGCGACGACGGGCAGCTGCTGGTGCTGACGGGATACCGGGTTCAGCACAACCTGGCGCGAGGGCCAGCCAAGGGCGGCATCCGCTTTCATCCGTCCACCGACCTCGACGAGGTCAAGGCGCTCGCCATGTGGATGACCTGGAAATGCGCGCTGATGGGAATTCCGTACGGCGGTGCCAAAGGCGGGATCGCGGTGGAGCCGCGCATGCTCTCCGACCGCGAGCGGGAACGGATGACCCGCCGCTACGCCGCCGAGCTGGTGCCACTGATCGGACCGGAGAAGGACATTCCGGCCCCGGATGTCGGCACGGACGAGCAGACCATGGCCTGGATCATGGACACCTACTCGACGCACACCGGCCACACGACCCACGGCGTGGTGACCGGCAAGCCCCTGGCCGTCGGCGGCTCCGCCGGGCGGGCGGGCGCCACCAGCCGCGGCGTCCAGCTCGCGATGTTCGCCGCGCTGCGTGAACGCGGCGTCGACCCGAAGGGCATCACCGTCGCCGTGCAGGGCTTCGGCAAGGTCGGCGCGCTCGCCTCGCAGTACCTGCACGACGCGGGCTGCCGGGTGGTCGCCGTGTCCGACGTGAAGGGCGGCGTCTACAACCCGCGCGGGCTCAACCCGACGGCGCTCATCCGCCACCTCGCCCGTGGCGCCGACACGGTCGTCGGCTACCCCGGCACCGACACCCTGACCAACGCCGAGCTGCTGGAGCTCGACGTGGACGTGCTGGTGCCGGCGGCGCTCGAGGGTGTGGTGACGGCCCAGAACGCCCCGCGGATCCGCGCCAGGATGATCGTCGAGGGCGCCAACGGCCCGGTGACGGCGCAGGCCGACCCGATCCTGGCCGACAACGGCGTCGTCGTGGTGCCGGACATCCTGGCCAACGGCGGTGGGGTCGCCGTCTCGTACTTCGAGTGGGTGCAGGATCTGCAGGCCTACTTCTGGTCCGAGGACCAGGTGAACGAACGGCTGGCCGAGCTGATGGAGCGTGCCTACGCCCAGGTGTCCCGGCTCGCCACCGAACGCGGGCTGACGCTGCGCGAGGCGGCGCACGTCATCGGCGTCGGCAGGGTCGCCGAGGCACACCGCACCCGCGGCCTCTACCCCTGAGGGATCGCTATCGCCGCCGGCGCCGCTCCCTGGCGCTGGCGGCGGACCTCGCCACGGCGCCGTCGATGCCGCCGGCGAGGGCCGCGCTCGCCGCCTCGGCCGCCAGGCGCAGCAGGGCCTGCTGATCGTCCACGGGCGAGGCCCGGTTGCGCCGCCGGTGGCCGCAGCGCTCGCAGACATGGGTGAGCACCGTGTCATGGGCGCGGGCCTCGACCCCGACCGGGCGCATCAGGCCGCCGCAGCCGGCCTCCCGGTCACCCGGCTGGACGTCGACGTGCCGGGACCACAGGCACCGCGGGCAGTGGTTGGTGTAGCCGTCGCCCCGTACCGGGGTACCGCACACCAGGCAGTCGAAGTCMTCGGTGGTGCGGGTGAACCTGCGGGCCACGGACCCACCGTAGCCCGCGCGACGTGGTCCAGGCCCCCGAACGGGGGCCAATCATTAATTCAGCATCAACCGGGACTCTCCAGAACTCGGAAAACACCGGGGTACCTCACGTCGCGATCATCGGTCCGACTATCGTCTGCCGGAATCCGGCCAGGAGGTAAGGAGCGTCTCGTATGCGCCATTCGCGTACCCGGTCCCGGGCCGTCCGGCCGAAACGCCCGACCCGGTTACAAAGCCCGGGCCGGTTACAGCCGCCGACCCGGTTGCGAAGAACCGCGCTGTTCGCCGCGGTCACCATGGCCACCGCCCTCCTGGCCGGCTGCGGGACCTCAGGCAGCGCCGCCACCGGCCCGGCGCCCTGCACCACCCCCGGTTTCAGCCCCGACTCGATCAAACTCGGCTGGGTCTATCCCGACACCGGGCCGCTGGCCCAGGCCCTGGGCGCGGCCCGCTCCGGATTCGTCGCCCGGGTCGAGCAACAGAACGCAGCCGGCGGGATCCACGGCCGAAAACTCACGTTCGCATGGCGGGACGACGTCGGCAGCGGGGCCCAGAACCTCGAGGCGATGCGCGACCTCGTCGAGAACGAGCACGTCTTCGGGGTGGTCGAGTCGACGACCGCCGCCGCGGGCGGCGCCGACTATCTGCACGAGCAGGAGGTCCCGGTGGCGGGCCTGCCGGCTGAGGCAATCTGGGCTGAGCACTTCTACGACAACATGTTCGCCCACGCCTACGTGATCACCAGTGGCCCGTCGGTCGACACGTTCGGCACCTTCGTCAAGGCCCGGGGCGGCACGAAGGCCGCCATCGTGCTCAGCGACACCGACCAGGTCTCCAACCAGATCAGCGAGAAGGTCACCGACAGCCTGCGGGCGGCGGGCATCGAGGTGTCCCCGACGAAGTTCATCTACAACCCGACCCACACCAGCCGGAGCCAGCTCGGCGAGCAGCTGAAGAACGCCGGCGTGGACACGGTCGCCGGCGCCCTGTCCGCCGCGGACACCAGCGAGGTCATGGCAGGAGCGCACGAGGCGGGCGCCGTGGTGAAGGTCTTCCTGTCGGCCGCCGGCTACGACCGCGGGGTGCTCCAGGAGAAGGGCGCGACCATCGCCGGCCTGTACACCTACATGAACTATGTGCCTTTCCTGAACCGAACTCCCGCCCACGACCTCTACATCGACGCGATGCGCGCCTACGCACCGGAGCTGCAGCCGCCGGACCAGGAGCTCGCCCTCATCGCCTACCTCAGCACCGACATCTTCCTGACCGGCCTGCTCCGGGGCCCCGCCTGCCCGACCCGCGCCAGCTACATCAGGACCCTGCGCGGCGTCACCGACTACAACGCGGGTGGCCTCCTGCCCGGCCCGGTCGACTTCAAGAACTGGGGACAGCTGAACCTCTGCTACACGTTCGTGCGGGTCAACGACCAGGGCACCGACTACGAACTGGTCAAGGACCCCGGCGGCGCCGACCGATGGTGCGGCAAGCGCCTTCCGGACCAGTGACCCACCGCTCGCCCACCAGCCGCCGCTCACCGTTTCCTGCCCGCGCCGCCCGCCACTGGCCCGGCCCGGCCCGGCCAGATCCTGACATCGGAGGGCTGGTGGGGGCTCCCCGGTTTGTCGGGGCCAGGGGGTGAAATAGTGACGTCCAGCCTGATAGCCGCGTTCGCGGGAATCAGGCGACTGGAGCGGTCCCGTCGACGCGGGACCCGCGGCACCTACGGGCCGAAGGGGGTTGGGCCATGGATGACGGCGAGCCGACAGCGGTCGCCGGGACGTCCGAACCAACCGTGCCAGGGCTGTCGGAGCGCGACACCCGGGTGCTGCGGTTCGAGCAGCGCACCTGGCGGTACCCGGCTGCCAAGGACGAGGCCATCCGCGCCGAGTTCGGCCTGTCCCCCGCGCGCTATTACCAGCTTCTCAACGTGCTGATCGAATCCCCCGCGGCCCTGGCCGCCGAGCCCATGCTGGTCGGCCGCCTGTCCCGCCTGCGCGCCGCCCGCCGCCAGGGCTGGTCCCCGGCCACGCCGACCGCGTCCGCGTCCGCGAGCGGCTCCCAGCCAGCCGACCGGGCATGAGCGAAACCGACCCGACACCCGCCCCGCGCGCCGGCGCCGCCCGCGGCGGCACCGGGACCGCGGGAACCGCCGGGACCGCGGGCGCCGCTGGCAGCGCCTCCAGCTCCGGCGGCGCCACGGGCAGCGGTGGCGGTGGCCGGCGCCGGCCACCGCCCAGCCGCGGGCCGCGCGGGCTGTGGGGCGCCCTGATCGCCATTCTCGCGGTCAGCGCCGGCATCCTGCTGGTGAACCTGCTGCACAACCCCGATGACGACGCCGACCAGGCCACCGCCCGCCCGTCGGCGACCACCACCACGGCGACCACCACCACGGCCAGCGCCTCCGCGACCGCCAGCCCGACCGCGAGCCCCACCGCCACCCCGTCGGCCGCCCCCACCACCACCTCGGCGCCGGCCACACCCGCCACCCGCCCGCCGACCCCGGCCGGCGGTGAACAAGCCTTCGCCCCGGTCGTGATCCTCAACAACTCCAAGGTCGAGGGACTCGCCTCGGACGCCCGCTCACGCGTCGAGGCGGCCGGCTTCACGGTGACGCGCATCGGTGGTTGGGGAGGCTCGATCAACGTCCCCCGCACCGTCGTCCTCTACGAGAAGGACGACCTGCTGCCGGCGGCACGCACCCTGCAGCGCCTCGTTCCCGGCATCGACGAGGTCCGCAAGGTCKACCCGGCCGATCTGGTACGCCCGGCAGGCGAGCACGACACGCTCCTCCTCGTCATCACCAAGTACTACCCCAATCCCAGCCCCAGGCCCTGACGCTCGCGCTGGCCGCGCCCGGGCATCCCCTGACCAGCCCGGCATCCTGCACGACCTCGCGGACGAGGCGGCGGGGGAAGCCGCCCAGTGGGGCGGGAGAGGCGACAGGTGTGGTTACTCTGAGGTCTCGTTGGGTGGTCGGTGCGTGGCCGATCTGACGCCACCGGCACACTTGTTGCCATGGTCGCCCAGGTAGGCCCAACTGAGGCAGCGTCATGACAACTGTTCCCACCCCCGCCCCACGCACCCCGGCCGGTGGCGCGGGGCTCGCCGCGCTGATCACGGCGCCGGAGACCGCGCTGGTGGCACTGGACTACGACGGCACGCTCTCGCCGATCGTGTCCCGGCCGTCGGACGCGGTGCCCGCCCCGGGCGCGGTGGACGCCCTGCGGGCGCTCGCGGACCGGGTGGGCACGTGCGCGATCATCACCGGCCGGCCGGTGGACGCGGTCCTCGAGCTCACCGGCCTCGCGCCGCGCAACGGAGCCGAGAACGGCGGTGCCAGGAGGAAGGCCACCGCCGGCAACGGCGCCGCGCCGGAGACGCCCGCGAAGGCGCTCACCAACCTGACGGTCCTCGGTCAGTACGGGCTGCAGCGCTGGGACGGCGCGACCGGGGTGACGAGCAGCCCCGAGCCGCTGCCGGGGGTCGCCGCCGTGCGCGCGCTGCTGCCCGAGGTGCTGCGCGACGCACCGCCTGGCGTGACCGTCGAGGACAAGGTCCAGGCCCTGGTGGTGCATGTCCGGCGCGCCGCCGACCCGGACGCGGCGCTCGGCGCGCTGGCGCCGGCCCTGCGCCGCCTCGCCGAGGAGCACGGGCTCGAGGCGGCGCCGGGCAAGAAGGTGCTGGAGCTGCGCCCGCCGCACCACGACAAGGGCAGGGCGCTGCGCGGGCTGGTCGAGGAGCGGGCCGCCCGCTCGGTGCTGGTCGCGGGCGACGACCTCGGTGACCTGCCGGCGTTCGACGCCGTCGACGAGCTGCGCCGGGCCGGCGTCGCCGGCCTCACCGTCTGCAGCGACGGTCCAGAGGTCCCCGCGGTGCTGCGCGACCGCGCCGACCTGGTCGTCGACGGGCCGACCGGCGTCGTCGCCCTCCTGCGCGTCCTCACCAACCGCCTGCGGTGAGTGCCGACTGCCTCCGCTGACCCAGGTCAATCCCCGACGTCACCAAGTCCACAGACCTGTCACAGCAGCCTGTCCACCAAGTTAACTTTTGGCACCGTCGTGTAGCGCTACTTGGTCAACGGCGGGGGCTTACTCGTCTAGTGTGCCCATGTGCCATACCTGAGCCGAGCCGCGGTGGCGGGGCCTGATCCAGCGGCCGCCGGCACCGCGCGGGTGCTCGTCGCCTCCAACCGAGGTCCAGTCGCCTTCTCCTTCTCGGAGACTGGCATGTTGGTGGCCCGGCGCGGCAGCGRCGGGCTCGTCAGCGGCATGCAGGAGGTCATCCGCGACGCCGCCGCGACCGCCGCGGGCACCGGGGCGGCCRCCGCCGAGCTCGGGGACGCGGCCGACGGTGACGGCGGCGATCCCCCGTCCGGCATCGTGTGGGTCTGCGCGGCGCTCAGCGACGCCGACCGCAAGGCGACGCGCGAGTCGCCGGACGGGCGGCTGGACCGGGCGAGGTTCGACACCGGCGGCGCTGCGGTGCGGATGCTCGACGTCGACCGCGTCGTGTTCGACCGGGCCTACAACGGGGTCGCGAACCGCACCCTGTGGTTCGTCCTGCACCTGCTGTTCGCGCCGGCGGCCGAGCCGAGCTTCGGCGCGGTGTTCTGGCGGGACTGGGAGGCCTATGAGGCCTACAACGCGATGTTCGCCGAGGCGCTGGCAGCCGAGGCCGCGCCCGGCGCCGCGGTGCTGATCCAGGACTACCACCTGACGCTGACACCTGGTCTGCTACGCAAGCTGCGCCCGGACCTGCGAATCTCGCACTTCACCCACACTCCCTGGGCACCGCCGGACTACTTCCGAATCCTGCCGGATCGGGTGTCGCGTGCGGTGATCGGCGGGATGCTCGGCGCCGATCGGCTCGGCTTCCTGACCGCTCGCTGGGCGACGGCGTTCCGCGACTGCGCCCGCGCGCTGTTCGGTGACGAGATCGAGATCGACGACCGTATCCAGATCGACGACCGGCTCCCGAGCGACGGCGAGAGTCCAGCCGTCATCACCACCGTGCCCGCGGCCACCGTGCCCGCGGCCCTGGGCGAGACCGTCCCGATCGTCGAGCAGCGGACCGCGCCCGACGAGGAGGACGGACAGGGCGAGGCCGCCCGGCCGAACGCCCCCCTTGGGCACATCGGCCACCGAGTCAGGATCGGGATCCATCCGCTCGGGGTCGACGCGGTGGCGCTGCGCGCGCGGGCCGCGGCCAAGGACGTCGTCACCCGCGCGGCCGAGCTGCGCGAGCTGGTCGGCGACCGGCGGCTGATCGTACGGATCGACCGCACCGAACTGTCGAAGAACATCGTCCGCGGCCTGGACGCCTATCGGGAGCTTCTGCGCAACCATCCGGTCTGGCGAGGGCGCGTGACCCACCTGGTCTGCGCCTACCCCTCCCGGCACGACCTGCCCGAGTACCGCGAGTACACGGCGGCCGTGCAGCGGATCGCGACCGAGATCGAGGACGAGTTCGCCACCGACGGCTGGCTGCCGCTGCGCCTCGAGGTGACCGACGACTACCCACGCTCGCTGGCGGCGCTGACATTGGCGGACGTCCTCGTCGTGAACCCCATTCGCGACGGCATGAACCTCGTCGCCAAGGAAGGCCCCACGATTTCCGGTCGCGACGTCGCGCTGGTTCTCTCCCGGGAGGCCGGTGCCTACGCGGAGCTGGCCGCGGACGCGCTGGTGGTCAACCCGTACGACGTGACCGAGACCGCCGAAGCGATGGACGCTGCCCTGCGCATGCCGACCGCCGAACGCCGCCGACGCGCCCGCCACCTCGCCACGCTCGCCGCCAGGCTCCCTCCCGGCGACTGGTTCCGCCAACAGCTGGCCGCCCTTCCGGCCGCCCCGCCCGCGGAGGTCCCGCTACTCCCGCTAATCGGCGGTCGCGCAGACTGATCGGGACCGGGGCAGCCCCTACCCGATCGGTGGGGACTGCCAGGTCGCGACCGCAGCGCGGACGGCGCTCGCCCAGCCGAGGGTCACCGGCTCCTTCTCGACGACGACGTTGTCGTACGCGGGCAGCAGGCCCGCGATGTCCGGGTGGCGCAGGGCGTTGGCGACCAGATGCATCTGGCCGACGTGGCTGGCCATGCTCAGGTCGCTGGCGGAGTCTCCGATCGCGATGGCGTCCGACGGGTCGATGCCGCKCCGTTTGAGATCCCAGGCGACCGCCTCGCCCTTGCCCACGCCGTCGGGCACGAGGTGGTAGACGTGCGGGTTGACGCCGAGGTCCGGCATGTGGGCGGGCGCGATCAGCCCGTTGTCGCGCAGCGAGAGCCAGCCATAGCCGGCGGCGCGCAGCCAGGCGTCGGTGGCGGCGATGTCGACCTTGCCGCGGAACATCACGTCCAGCTCACGCCCGGTGTGCCACGGGGTGTGTAGTTCCAGGCGGCCCGGATGAGCGGCGATCAGCTCGTGCAGCAGGTCCTCGGGCACCTGGCTGAAACGCTCGGGCATGGCGCCGCGCAGGATCTCGCTCTGGCGGCCCTGGTCCCAGCCGACGATGGCGCCAAGCTCACCGATGAAGCCGTCGGCGCCGAAGATCGCCGCGGCCTCGACGAGCTGCGGCCGCGTCCGCCCGCTGACCAGGACCAGCACGATGCCGGCGGTGTGCAGGTCGAGCAGCGCCTGCGCGGCCGCGAGCGTCAACGTCCCCGGAGATCCGCGCAGCGCGTCGTCGGGAGACGCTTCGGCCAGGAAGAACGAGCCCTTTGGCCCGACCATGGTCCCGTCGAGGTCGGTGTAGACGACACGGACACTCACGTGCGCGGCTCCTCCCGAGGGCCCACTGGTCGCGCGGTCCGATCATCGTCGGCCCCGCGGCCACAGGCCTGGATCTGCAATGTCCCAGCGACGCTGGTGGACCTCCGGTGGGCTCGCGCTCAGGCCGGCAGTCCCACGGGACAGCATCCGCCAAGAGGGCCCGCCGATGCCCGGGCGAGCGCTAGGACGCAAGCGGCGTCACAGTGCATACGCCAAGAAGTGCGGTGCGCTCGGAGGTGCGTCGGTCTACAGTACGGAGACACAACTGAAGATGGCTCATCCAGAGGGGCAGAGGGAACGGCCCAGTGAAGCCCCGGCAACCGAGCGGATGAGTGTGCTCGCCGCCCTTCGGGCGGTTCGTCCTAGCCGTATCTCCCCCTGGGAGGCGGCCCCTGGACCCAGTGTCGCGCTCCGCGCGACGGGACAGGCAGGGCAACCGGACGACGCGAGCGCACCTCCGCGGCAGGTGCCAATTCCGACCCGTGGTGCCATGGCGGCCCCGGGAAAGATGAGGAGTTCCAATGACTCTTGCGCCGGAGCGCTCTGCCCAGTCGGGCTTCACCTCAGATGACACCGCGAACCCAGCGGTAGGTCTGTCCTGTCGCAACTGCGGCGCAACCTACCCTCTGGCACCCTCGCACGTCTGCATCGAGTGCTTCGCTCCGCTGGAGATTTCCTACGACGAGGACCGGCTGCRCCGCGTCACCCGGGCCTCCATCGAGGCTGGCCCGCGCAACCTGTGGCGCTACGTCGGCCTCCTTCCCGCCGGCCACGACCCGGCCCGCCGCGTATCCCTCGACGCCGGCTTCACCCCGCTGCGCCCGGCGCCGCGGCTGGCCGCCGAGCTCGGCATGAAGACCCTCTGGGTCAAGGACGACAGCGCCAACCCGACGCACTCCTTCAAGGACCGGGTCGTCTCCGTCGCGCTGTCGGCCGCCCGCGACCTCGGCTTCACCACCGTCGCCTGCGCCTCCACCGGCAACCTGGCGCACTCCGTCGCCGCGCACGCCGCCCACGCCGGCCTGCGCTCGATCGTGCTGGTCCCGCAGGACCTGGAGAACGGAAAGATCGTCTCCACCGCCGTCTACGGCGGCACCCTCGTCGCGATCAAGGGCAACTACGACGACGTCAACAAGCTGTGCAGCCAGCTCGCCGACGAGTACGAGTGGGCGTTCGTCAACGTCAACGTCCGGCCGTTCTACGCCGAGGGCTCGAAGACGCTCGGCTACGAGGTCGCCGAACAGCTCGGCTGGCGCCTGCCCCAACAGGTCGTCGTGCCGATCGCGTCCGGCTCGCTGTTGACCAAGATCGACAAGGCGTTCCGCGAGCTGATCAGGCTCGGGCTCGTCGAGGAGTCGCCGTACAAGGTGTTCGGCGCGCAGGCCGCCGGCTGCAACCCGGTCGCGGCGGCGTTCGCCCGCGGCACCGACACGGTCGCGCCGGTCCGCCCGTCGACGATCGCCAAGTCGCTCTCGATCGGCAACCCGGCCGACGGCCCGTACGCCCTCGACGTCGCCCGGCGCACCGGCGGCGTGATCACCGACGTCACCGACGACGAGATCGTCGAGGGCATGCGCCTGCTCGCCCGCACCGAGGGCATCTTCGGCGAGACCGCCGGCGGCGTCACCGTCGCCAACCTGCGCCGCCAGCTGCGCGAGGGCCTGCTCGACCCCGAGGCCGAGACCGTCATCTACAACACCGGCGACGGCCTGAAGACCCTCGACCCCCTCATCGGCAACACCGTCCCGACGGCCACCATCCCGCCAACCCTGTCCGCCTTCGAGGCGGCCGGGCTCGGCGACGACTGATACCCGGTACGGACGCGTATGCGAGCCGCGCCGCGTCAGCGCGGGGCGTTCAGCCGCTCTGCCGGATCGCCGACGTCGATCCGGCAGAGCGGCGCACAGCGACCAGCGGCGACAAGCCGCGCCGGCAGCGTGATCACCGACGCCACCGACGCCACCGACGGCGAGACCGTCGAGGGCATGCGGCTGCTCGCCCGCACCGAGGGCGTCTTCGGCGAGACCGCCGGCGGTGTCAGCACTGACCGACGGACCGACGAGCACTGACAGGCGGACCGACGGACCGACGCTTCCGGCGGTCCCCGCCGATCGGCCGCCGAGTGGGTGGGCGCGACCGTATGAACGATCGCCACCTCCTCACCCAGCCGATCGGCGGGTCATGGGCTGAGCAGGGCTCCTGGACCGGCCATCACGCATCCGGACCACGGAGGGAACCTACGACCTCCGGGTAGGGTTTCGCGCTGTTTGGTCGATGAATGGCGGGAAGCGTGAACAGACCGCTTTCTGGTTGGTCTGCCCCGCGTATCCTGTCGATGTGACGCTGTGGGACGGGGATACGGCGGCACGGTCACCGGATGGCATCTCGACGGGGCAGCCCGATCACCGGGCGGCACGGTCGCCACGCGGTACGGTGACCGCCAGACCGGTGACCAGCGGAAATGGCTACACGCCAAGCCGCCCAGTCACCCGGGCCGGTTGACGGATTCCGATCCCCAACTCGGATGCGTCCGGAGGGGGACCGAATGGCGAACATGCCCCGCGCTCGCGGCGTCGCACCCCACTTCACCAGCATCCAAGCAAAACCACGCGCCGGCCCCCGTGGCAGGACGTATGAACTTAGCTGGGTCGCGATCGGCGCCACCGCTGTCGAGCTCGAAGGATACGGCGTACACGGCCCGATCGGCTCGGTCATGGTGGCTTTCGACGACGTCCCGCGGCGCTGGTTGACGGCCCACGGCCCCGGCGGCGCCAACCGCGAACTCAGCCCGCAGACCATCACCTTCGCCGAACCCGCCGTGGGCCTGGTCCTGCCTGATTGGCCGCGCCGCGCGCTGGGCGGCGGCCGGCGCGATACGCATTGGCTCGGCGCCGAGGCGCCCACTCCCAACGAACTGCTGGCCAGGTACCGGCCGCCCAGCCCCCGGGGCAGCGTGGGTGAGCGAGCCGACGGCATGCCGACGGTCCATCCGTCCAGTTGGCTAAAGCCATCGGCCGCGCTGACCAGCCGGTTTGGACGCACTCCCGGCCGGAGCCAGTCGTGGAACGCGCATTTCCAGCGGGTGCGGGCACTCGACGCGACGGCGGAGCCAGGCGCCGATCAGGCCCGCGGCGAGGACGACGAGAATACCGGCGTCGGCAGAAAACGACGGTGGCTGTGGTGGCGGTGACCGCGGAGCGGTCAGCTCCAGCCGTGGCGGCGGCGCGCGACCGCGCGGGACGATCGCGGCGCGAATGACGGGGGACTGAGAGAAATGCGATCGAGCTCAGATCAGGCGCGCCCGCCGATGACAGGCGCCGGGCCGCTCATCGGCGCGCCGTTTCGGGCCATGGGCCGGTTCATGTTGTGGCTTTCCACGGCGAACCTCGAGGTTCTGGAACGTTTCCCGTCCGACCGGCCGAAGTACATAGGCCTCGGCAGCTCGGTGTTCATCACCTCGTCGGTGGCCGCCGTCTCGGCGTCCTTCGCGCTGCACATGGGGCTGAAGCTGCCGGTGGCGATCTGCGTGATCGCCGGCTTCCTCTGGGGCTGCGCGATCCTGGGCTTCGACCGCTGGCTGCTCGCCACCGCCGGGCGCGGCAACCTGTTGCTCCTGCTGCCGCGCGCCGGGCTCGCCGTCCTCATCGGCATCGTCGTCTCGACGCCGTTCGTTCTGCAGATGTTCCAGCCGGAGATCAGTTCAGAGATCAACTTTATCCACGCCGAACGGGAGGCGGCGTTCATCCAGAAGTCCAGCACTGACCAGCGCGGCGCCCGGATCGATGCGTTGGAAAAGCAGGACGCCGCCTTCAAGAAGCAGCTGCAAGATCTTGGGAAGCCGTTCAACGAGGACGACTACGAGCCCGTCCGGACCGCGAAGGCCGACCTGAAGAAGGCGCAGGACGACTTCACCACCGCCGATAACAACTACACCTGTGAGTACCTTGGCCGGTCAGACTGCGGCAGCCCGATCGGTGCCTCCGGCAAACCCGGCGACGGCCCCTACCTCCAGCAGCTCTCCGGCATCAGGGACCGGGCCCAGACCGCCCTCACGACCGCCCAGGGCAAATACACCACGGCCCACGACAACGCGCTCGCGGCGTACAACAGCTCCACCGGGACGGAGCGTCCCTCCATCACCGCGAACATCACGAGGGTCGAGACCGAACTGCGCACGCTGCGAACCGCGGTCGACGCCGACACGAAACGTTTCCGAGACCAGAACGCCGACGACACCGGCCTGCTGATCCGGATCGAGGCGCTGGACAGGCTCACCAGCGAGCGTCCGTCGATGCGCACCGCCCATCTGTTGCTGCTGCTGTTCATCACCGCGATCGAGTGCCTGCCGATCCTGTTCAAGCTGTTCATGTCGCTCGGGAAGAAGAACAAGTACGAGGAGGCACTGGAGATCGAGGAGCGGGAGCATCTCGCCATCTCCCAGGCACAGAGCCGGCAGAAGCGGGCCGCGGCGCTGATCTACGACCAGGACGCGCTGCGGGAGGCACAGGCGGCCAGGGACAGGCGGGACGCCGCGATCGAGGAGCTGGCCAACAAGACCATCGACAGCCAGGTGAAGCTCGCCGAGGACGCGCTCGACCGCTGGACCCAGGAGCAGCGCAGGCGCATCCAGCGTGACCCCGGCGAGTATCTGGCGAACGGCCCGACGCCGGCGCCTACCCTGCTCCCGCCCTCCCAGCGGCAGCCGCCCGAGAACTGGGAGGACGCGCGGAACGGCGCTGGCGGACGCGCCGGTATGGATGACCTGCGGCGGCGGGAGTGGCCACCGCCGAGGAGGGACGAGCAGCCGCGACGCGGCGCCGAGCGACCGGTCGCCCCGGCGGACGGCAGGCCAGGCCCGGCTCGCCCCGCCGGCGACGCACCCGGCTTCGTCCCACGCGTCCCGGCGACCGAGCCGAACCGCGCCGAGCCGAACGGCGCTGGCGGACGGGCGACGCGCGGTGCCGAGGGTGGTGGGCGGCAGCGACCCGCGGGGCCAGGCCCGGTTCCTGCTGACGCGGCCCGCGCTGACCGGGCCCGCCCTGACGCGACGCGCGCTGACGCGGCCCGCGCTGACCAGGCGCGCCCCGCCGGACCGGTGCCACCGGGCCAGGCGAGGCGGGATCGATCCGCGGACCCGACGGAGGGCGGGTTCGACGAGGGTCCCGACCTGTGGTGACGCCGGCGCGGCGCGGGCCGGGTGCCCGCGCCGCTTCGCGCCGTTGCCCTGCCCGCTACCGGTCCCTGCGCGGAACCACGTAGGCCTCGAGCAGCATCTTCCAGGTCTTCGCCGTCTCATGGCGCAGACGAGGCTTCGGCTTCGCACCCAGGTATCGGGTAACGATCTTCGCCAGGCCGGGCGAAACACTCATCGCATCCTGCGCCAGCCAGCCCAGCAGCATCAGCGTGTCGTCGGCACGGTAGGAGTCTTCGGGCCAGCCATCGCTGTCCAACGAGGCCGCCAGCCCGTCCATCACCGCCTCCAGGATGGGTAGGCCCGCCACGCCGGAGCCGTACCGGTTGACCAGGTCGCGAAACAGCATGTGGACGGATCCGCGGTACTCGGTCCAGTACAGGCTCATCATCCGGGCCTTCAGCGCCTCGACCGGTCCGGTGCCGAGGAGCACCCCGCAAAGATCGAGCTCTGCCTCCTCCTTGGGCACGCCGCTCTCCCGGGGGTGGCGCGCCGGCAGCTTGGACAGCTCGTCCGCCCAGGCCCGCTCCAGGTCGGAGGGCACCTTGGGCGGCGGTCGTTCGACCCACGTGTCCCTCAGCCACAGCCACACCTGCCGGCGCAGTGGCTGGGCGCGGCCGGCGAGCCGGGCCAGGCGGAACACGACCAGCGGGTAGCCGGGGTCCATCCCCCGCAACAGCTCACCGAAAGCCTTCTGATCGAGACTGCCCGCGATGGCGTCGGCGAACGGTCGCAGCTGTCCGGCGAACGCCGGCTCGTTCCCGAGCCACGCGAGCCAGCCCGCCGTATGCGCCGTGGCCGCCGGCACCGCGTAGCGGTCGGCCCCGGTGCCGGTGGCCGCCGGACCGGCGCCGGGGGCCGCCGCTCGGCCCGCGTCGACGGCCCGGTCGTCGTCCTCGGCCGCCAGCCGCACCAGTTCCAGCGCCAGGGCCGGCCCATCACCGCGCTCGGCGAGCGCGGCGAGCACCGCCGCGTCCTGCGCGCCGCTGCCCGGCCCGGCGAGCAGCCGGCCGCGCGCACGCTGGGCGCGCAGCAGGGCGACGGTGTCGGTCAGGTCCTCGCGGGCGGCCCGCTGCCGCAACGCGCGTTGCCGGCCACGGTCCGAGGCCGCGGCGGCGGCCAGCTGGGCCGTATGCCGGGCCCTGGCCGAGGTCAGGAGACTGCCGGCGAAGAACGCCGGGCCGGGCAGGTCGGCGAGGCACAGGAGCGCGTACAGCGGGTCGGCGATCCGATGCGCGGGCCGGTATTGCCGCTTCCAGAGGTGGGCGATGATCTGTTCGACCGGCAGGCCGCGACGTTCCCGCAGGTCGACCAGCAGCTCGAAGTAGTCCGCCGCCGGGAACGGCAGCCCGGGCAGGCTCGCCGGCCGGCCGGCGCTCGCGAACCGCACCTCGGCCTCGCCCGGCCGCGGCCGATCGGTGTAGGCGAGCCGTATCCGGTGCTCGGTGCCCGAGTCCGCCCAGGTGCTGGCGACGAGCCGCGCCCGCTGGCCGTAGGGAAGCAGTGCGGCGACGGCGTCGAGGAAGCCAAGACGCTCCTCCACCTGTTCCCAGCTTCCCGCCGCCGACGCCCCCAGGAGCGCCACCGGCTGGCACAGCAGCAACGCGGCGATCCCGGCGGCGAGCCGGAAGTTCTCACCCGCCAGCCGGTCGGCGATCCGGCCGGCGTCGAGCCCGGCCAGGGACCCGAGCGGTACGGCGCCCGGCACGTCGTCTCCCACGGCCGCCGGCGCCGCGGGCTCGGGGACGGGAGCGGGGCGGACGGCGATGCTGGTGTCGCGGTCGTGCGACACGCCCACGGCGTCCGGCCCGACGGCGGCCGCCACCTCGGGGTCGTGCCGCAGAGCCTCGTACAGGCCCTGGTAGCCGACGGCAACGGCGGCGAGCGCGGCGAACGGCGCGCACAGGTAGGTCGTGCCGGCCACCCGCCGGCCGGCGGCGTCGGCCAGGTCTGTCCAGTCGCGCACGGCGATCCCGAGTACGCCCGGGCCGACCGGCCCCGGGCCACCGGCGCCGGTAACCAGGGCCGTTCCCGTTCCCGTTCCCGTTTCCGCGCCGGCCGCGCCGCCAGCCCTGCCCGCGAGCGGGTTCAGCGGGGCGTAACTGACGGTGGCCCAGGGCAGGGCGGCGGCGCCCGGCCGGCTGGCCCGCGGTGGTGGCGTACCGGGACCGAAGCGGCGAAGAATGCTGTCGTAGTCGGCCCGGCTGAAGTACGCGTTGCTCGCGCGCTGCACCGCGTAGTCATCCGAGGCGCCGGCCTGCTTGCCGTAGACCGCCCAGCCAGCCGCGACCCGCCGGGCGCCAGCGGTCGGGTCCACCGGGGACCGCCGCCGTGGCTCGTCGGCTGGTGACCGGCTCACCGGCCCACCTCGGCTAGACCTCGTCCTCGTCGTCGAAGGTCACGGCCGCCGACGGAGTGAAGGTGGCTGGGCGCTCCTCGTCAGACAAATCCGGCGGGGGCTGCCGACCAGCGCTCGGCACGGGCGGCGCCAGGTCCGGCGGGGGCGCCAGGTCGGGCGGGGGCGCCAGGTCGGGCGGGGGCGCCAGGTCGGGGTCGAGGTCCGGGTCGAGGTTGTCGACGGACGTGTCCCAGCGGGGCCCGCCCGTCGGCGTGACCGGCGCGACCCCGGGTGGACGGCCCTTGCGGATCGACTCCTCCAACCACAGAAAGGGCTCCAACACGCCTACCGGACGGATCGGGCCGCGGATGCGCGCCCCCGCCTCGCTGGTGGCGACGTTACGGAAGTCCTGAACCCGGAAATAGCCGGCGGGGCCGACGTAGAAGCCGACCGACGAGCTGGCAAAGTACCGGACCCGTCCGGGGCTGAAGTGCGTCTCAATCGCTCCGCGGACCCTCGGCCCGCTGGTGGCCTCACGCAGGGCGCAGAGCGTCTGGAAGAAGTCCGCGGCATCCTCACTGGTGATCTGCGGGAGCAGCAGGTCGTTGTCGCCGGCAGACAGGAACGCGCCGTCATAGGCGCGGTTGAACACGATCGGGTCGTCGATCTTGTTGATGCAGACCGCCAGATAGTGCGGCAGCCGGCCATCCCGCAGCCGACCCAGCTGGGCGGCCCGCGCGGTGACGCGCTCGAGCATGCTGTCCAGGTACTGGAACGTGTCGTGGGTGGCCAGCTCCCGCAGGGGATCGAACAGGTAGACGATCCCGTCGGCCCGGGCCAGGTGGTCGACCAGCCGCTCGACCTGGTCGTCGGTCCCCGAGGCGGCGCCGAACGACCCGCCGACCGGGTCCTCGTCGCCGAAGTCGATGTCGGGAGTCGAGAGGTCCGCCGCGTCCGGGCCGTAGCGCCGGCCACCGACGTCGACCAGGACGATCTCGAACTCCCGGATCCGCTGGCCCCGCCGCCGCAGCCGAGACCACCAGCCGACCGTCTGCGGCTTCACCAGTCTCAAGGTCAGCTCGTGCACCGAGTCGAGGGTCGCCTCCGGGAAGCTGCCCGCGTTCAGCTGGGCGGTGATCCGGCGCAGGAAGCGCGAACTCGGCTCGTTGCCGCCGTACAGCAGCCAGCCCTGTTCCCTGTCGGGCTGGTCGCCGACCGCGAGCCGCAGGGCGGCGAGCATCGTCGTCTTGCCGCTCTCCGTCGCGCCCCACAGCCCGATCCGGCTTGCCGCGGCCCGCTCCGCCGACCCACTCGGCCGCGTCATCGGCACCGTCCCGACCGCCCGAAGGCGTCCCCGCACCTCATCAAGCCCCCCGAACTAGCCGCCGACGGTGTTTCCTCGCCCATGTTTCGCTCACCGTCATCCGTCCAGCACATCGGCGACCGGTGCCGTCAGTGCCCGCGCCGCCGCCGCCGCGAGGTCTGGATTTCCGTCGGACGCGGCGACGTAGGCGACCACCACCCGAGTGATCTTGGCACCGTCCTTGACGAACTGGACCGACCAGGCGCCCGCGTCGCCCGCCAACACCGAGAAGGTGGCCCGAGTGCCGAGGTCACCGAGATCCTTCAGGGCCGTGAGGTCGTCGCCGGCCTGGCGGTCCTGGTCGGCGGCGCCACCGCCGGTCAGCAGGTAGGGCGCCGGCAGCTTGCCGGGCGACTTCTCGTTCAGCGTGGCGAGCCCGGCGAGCGCGGTCGCCACCTGCAGCGGGCTCGCCCAGAGGCAGGTGCTGAGGTCAGGGCCGCAGTCCTGGGCCGACCCAACCGTGATCCCGTCGACGCCGGAGTGGTCCCCGCTGTCGAGTCCCTCCTTGCCCAGCTGCTCGCCGGCCTTGCCGTCGAGGGCGACCGCCGTGAGCAAYGGTCCGAGGACGGGACTGAGATCCTTGCCGGGTGTCGGGGCGGGTGTCGGGGCGGGCAGTGCGCCGGCGACGAGGGCGAGAACCTTCCCGCAGCGTTCGCCCGCGAGGAACCGAGGTGTCGAGTGCGGATCCTTCGGCAGCTCGACGCACGCCTGGTATCGCGGGTCCTTCCGGATCGCTTCGTCGGCCGAGGCGAGAATCCTGTCGGCCGCGTTTCGGTCGGGAGGCGCCGGCGCGAACGCGTCGTCGACCTGCCTCTGGTCGATCGGCTTCCCGGCGACCGTCTGCTTCTGGTCAACCAGTACCTGCAGCGCTTCCCGCCTTAGCTGATCGCGGGCGGTCTTCGCCGCCGCGTCGTATCCGGAGTCGCTCGAGAGCGCGGACAGGATCAGCAACGAGCCGATGTCACCCGTGGGGGCCGCGGCCCACCACCCCTCCCGATCGACCCGCCCGCTTCCGGTTCTCGCGCCGCCGGAGGGGTCAGCGGTCACCGGCGACACTCCGGCGGGCGTGACCATCGGCCGGCCCGGGCCGGCCGCCGCCGAGAGGGGGTTGGCATCCGCTGGCGGCGGGGTCTTGGGGCCGGCGGTGGACGGCGAGGCTCCGGCCCCCCCGCCCGACGTCGACGCACCGCTGGACGGCTTCGGGCTCTCCTGCCGCTTCGCCCCGCCGGTCGGCGACGGCGTGCTCGGCGACGGTGGCCCGGAGGGCGTGGCGGCGGTGGACGGCGTAGGAGTGACGGACGGGGTGGGCGTGGCGGAGGGCGTGGCCGTGGCGGGCGGCGCGGTGCCGCCCGAGCCGCCGGTGCCGGTGCCGGTGCCGGTGGCGAGGGTCAGCAGCTTGCCGTCGCTGACCTCCAGGGCGACGACGGAGCCCACCGCCCCGGGTTGCAGTTCCTTCGTCATCGCGTCGACGGCGGCCTGCTGGGCGGAGCCGTCCAGCGTGGCCTCCGCCGCCTGCGGGCAGCGGGCGCCGAACCCGCCACCGGGCGCCTGCGCGGGCGGCTTCGCCGGGCACCACGCGCCGGCGCCAACCCGCCCGCTCAGGGCCTTTCGGGTGACCTCGTCGAGACCMGCCCATCCCACGTCGATGGTCGCCTTGGGTCGATACCTGTCGGCCTCCGAGACCGCCGCGGTGTCGTCAGCGGCGCTACTGTGACGGTTCTCGTTCGCGGCGGCCACCGGCAGGGCGATGACCATCGCGAGGACGCAGCCGACCGCGACCAGCCGTGGCACCCCGTCATCGCGGTCATCGCGGCGCGCGCGGCCAGCCACGGCGGCCGGCGGCTGGCGCGCGGCCGCGGCGACCGGCGCGCCCTGGCGCGCGGTCCGGCCGGCGGCGCCGAGCAGGGCGCCCACCGTCCAGAGCAGCACGACCAGGCTGACCCCGTCCGCGGAGACGCCGGGCATCGCGACGTCGACGTGGAACCCCGGCCACAGCAGCGGCAGCACCGGCACCGCGAGCGTCACCACCGTCACGGCGGCCAGGCCCCTGGCCCACGCGCCGACGACACCCCGCCCGCACCGCCGTGCCAGCAGCACGGCCAGCAGCCCGACGGCCACCGCGGCCACCAACAGGACGAGCAGGCCGGCGAGCCCCAGCTCCTCGCCGACGACACGCAGCGCGTCGGTGTCCGGCACCACCCCGTCGAGCTGGTAGCCGTTCGACCCCGAGCCCTTGGAGAGCGTGTACCCCTCCACCAGGCCCAGGCCCGGTCCGCTGCCACCCCATCCGCCCCGGGCCAGCGCCGATGCCGCGTGCCGCGCCGGCCCGGCGGCGTAGCCGTTCTGGAACACGTCCTGGGTGTGGGTGACGTCGAACAGGGCCGCGACCCCGAGATAGCCACCCACGGCCACGGCAGTCCCGACGGCGGCGAGCAGGCGGTCACGCGTCAGCACGGCGGCGGCGACCGCGACGCCCACCACCGACGCGACCACCCCGGTGGGATGCGCCGGGCCGAGAACGGCCGCCAGCACGAGTGCGATGGCGGCTACCGCCGGGCCGAGCCGGGGAGCCGGCCCCGCGTCCGGGTCGTCGTCCTCCCCCCACAGGCCGTACCACATCGCGAAGACGGCGAACGCCGCCACCAGCAGGAACGGCACCAGCGCGACCGGCCGCACCGCCAGCCCACCGGGCGCCAGCAGCGCGTCGTCGAACCTGTCGACCGCCGCGAACACGACGACGGCGAGCGCCACGCCGAGCACGGCACGACCGGCGAGCCCGGTCGTCGACTGCGCGCGCTCGGCGTCTTCCGCCGGCAGCCTGACCAGGCTGTCCGACCCGCCCGACCGCACCAGGTCGGCCAGCAGGACGAGCCCGACGGCACCGACCCCGAGCGACAGCATCAGGCCGGTGAGTGAGAAGCCGGGACTCGCGCTCGTCAGCCCCGCCAGCCGCAGCCGCGCCAACACGCCGAACGCGACCAGCAGGTACGCGGCGGCGACCAGCGGCACACCGAACCGCGCGAGATCGCCCCGGTCACGCCGACGGTCCGACGCCGTGCGCCAGGACTCCGCGAGCGCGGTCACGGCGAGCATCGTGGCCCAGGCGGCCACGCCGACCAGCAGCACGACCAGGGGCGTGGGCGGGAGGTTCGCCGTCAGGTCCGCGCGGTGATATCCCAGCCCGAACACGAGCCACCACGTGAGGAACGCCGGGCACAGTGCCAGCGCCCCGGTCATGGCGACCGACCGGGCACCACCTGGCACGAGCCGGGCGCCGCGGCGGGGTCCGCCGCCGGTCTCGCCGCCGCGGGCGGTGTGCCGGCCACCGGAAGGGCGCGGCTGCGTGTACGTCGTCACCACAGCTCGCTGAAGGCCGCACCGAGGACGATCAGGATGAAGACGGCCGAGACGACCACGGCCAGCAGCCGCCCGGCGAGATCGGACTCGCTCTCGGCCTGCGCGGGTGTCGACGGCCAGGGCGCGGGCGACCAGGCCACGGGAAGCGTGGCCGGTTGCCTGCCGGCCGCGCGCAGGTAGTGCAGGTATGAACGCCACCACGTGGCCTCACGGGCGGTCTCCGACCAGCCCAGCTGGGAGGAGACCGCCCACAGCGCGTTGAAGAGCTGGTCGGCCGCCCTGGAACCCATCGCGACCGGCGCCAGCAGCTGGTGGAGCATGGCCTGGAGCTCGAGCTCCGCGTCCCACGGCATCTCGCGCAGGAATGCCTGCTGGACCACCTGCCTGATCGCGGCCGCGCAGTCGGCCCCGTCGACGGCCTCCCAGGCGGCCCCGCCGAGGCTCGAGACGAGCTCGACGCGCAGCTGTTTGGCCAGCGCGACCCGCCGCTGGTCGCCGGGCGCGACCGCGCCCGCGTCGTAGTACGCGTCCGCCGCCGGCTGCAGTCGCAGCGAGACGAGGAACGCGTGGCCATCCAACCTCGCGGCCGCGGGCTCGCCGACCCAACCGGCCGCCGTGGCGCTCGCGAGAAGCTCGCGCAGGTTCGCGACGTCCTGTTCCCTGGCGTTCAGGAGTCCCTGGATCGACATGTACGTCGATCTGAGGTTCTCGTGCTCGGCGGCCAGCGAACGATAGTCGCCGGTCACCTGCTCCCTGGCCGCCAGCTGCTTCGTCAACTCGCCCTGAGTCGACTCCAGCTCCCCACTCAGTCTGGTCGACTCGTTCCGCAGTTCACCCACGTCGGATTTCAGCCCGGCGACCGCGACTTCCCACTCCCGCCGCCTGGCTTCCCATTCGGCAGCGGCCCGCGCCTGTTCCCTCGCCTCGATGCGCGACGCCTCGGCCGATGGAGCGCCCTTCCCCGCCCAGGCAAGCAGGCTGTCCCGATCGCTGACGCCCGCCGATTTCAGGTCCTCTTCCCAGGCCTTCGGATTCGCCGAGTTACGGAACGCGGTGACGAGTACCGCCGCGGCGACGAGGTATTCCGACGTCTGATCGAAGACGCTCAGGTCAGCGCGCGCCTCGGACGTCGCCCGCCCGCCGGGCAGCAGGAAGGTGACCCGAATTCCGGGCTTCTGCGCCGGCTCACCGCTGGAGAAGGTCCAGTCAGGTGAGAGGCACTCACGCAGGATCGCCCGGGCACCGGTGAGCAGGACCCTGGCGTCGCTGCCGTTGCCGGTCACGGCCAGCCTGCCCGGCCCCGCGCGTAGCAGGGCGTCGACCAGCACGACCAGCTCCCGCTCGCACTCGGGCGCGCGCGCCGCGGCCTGCGCGTGCCGTAGCCCCTCCGAGGCGGTGGCGACGAGGATCCGCAGGTCGATCGGCGCCGGCTGCGCTGGCGCACCGACCAGCTGCCAGCCTGACCAGGTGGACGACAGCCCGAGCGCGTGACCCGCGGCCAGCTTCGGGCTGATCAGGACGTGCGCGGCCGCGGCCAGCCGGCCTGAGCTGTCCGGCGCCCTACAAATGATCATGCCTCGGCCGTGCGGGTCGTCCGGCACCTGGGCGAAACTCAGCGTCGGCGCGGCTCGGACGTCCTCCGCCCGGTAGGCCGCGTCGACGAGCGCGGTGAACCGGGTGCCGACGAATCCGAGATCGGCGGGCGCGAGTGTCGCGGCGACGGGCCGGAACCCTCGCGCGGCCAGGTCATATCGGAAGATCACCTGATCGACGGTTTCCATCAGAATCCGCTAGCCCCCCGCACAAACTCACCGTCAAGAACGTCAAGAGCCGCCAGCAATGCCACCAGCGGCTCCAGTACCCGCCGCGGCCGGGCGGGCCGGACGAAATAGTCGGTCGCGTCGTCGTAGGCGGCGCCGCTGGCCGAGACAAAATGCAGCGTGCACTGCTCGAACTGGTTCACCGGCGCCAGCCAGGCCGTGGCTCCCCGTTGGTGGAGGAACGCGTATGCGTCCCGGCTCTCCTGCTCCAGCAGCCCGAGGTCCACGCCTCCGGGCCGCGGTGGGCGGTTGAGCCACTGGTCCACCGGTGGGTCGAACCTCATCAGGTCCGACTTGGTGATCGCGATCGCGGTGGGAATCGTGAAGCGGGCCTGGCCGGTCGCCCGCGCCCAGCGCAGGCTCGCCAGCGTCGCCGTGTAGGTCGGATCGCCGCGCATGTGCGCGTCGGCGACCAGCGTCGGGTCCGCCACGAAGACCAGCCCGTCGACACGGTGCAGGAAGCGGACGGCCGCGTGTGAGCCCTGCAGACCCTTGAGCGACTCGCCGTTCGCGTCGAAGAAGACCAGCGGGAACGTGCGGCCGGCGGCCGTCCGCAGCAACACCGCGTCCTTGTACGTGACCAGGTCGACCACCTCGGTGTGCGGCGGCGCCTTGCCCCGCTCGAACAACGGGTCGACGATCTTCTCCACGTAGTCGAGGTGCTCACCCATGTTGATCGGCTCGGTCTGCAGGCCGTAGGGCTCCAGCCGGTTCCGGTCGATCTCGCCCGTCATCGCGGCCAGCAGGCAGGTCTTGCCGGCGCTCGAGTTGCCGACGAACCCGATCACCACCGGCCTGCCGTAGAGGGCGAACTCGACCGGAAAGAAATGCGGGTCGCCGTCCTCCTCGTTCGGGCAGCGGATGAAGGTGTCCTGGATGGCGAAGCCCCACCGCGGGTCCGTCTGGGCGGGCAGGTCGACCGGCTGGGCAGGCGCGCCCACCGACCTGCGCCGGTAGGCCTGCTTACCGTCCCACTCGAATGGCTCCAGGCAGTTCACGCAGGTCAGGGTGAGCGACGCGCGCCCTCCGTCCACCGTCGTCACGGCGCCACCACCCCGAGCGGCCATCCCGCCGGCCCGGCCCAGGCGGGCGGGGAACCGGCGGCGAACGAGGGCGAGCCACGCCGGCCGAACCGCCCGCGCCTGGGTTCCGGCGCCGACGGAGGCGAAGGCGGAGGCGGTGGGGTTGCCGGCGACGGGTAGGTCGACGAGGACGACGGGTAGGTCGGCGGATCCGGGTAGGTCGGGGGATCCAGATAGGCCGGCTGGGGGCGCCTACCGGCCATCAGACGGTCGTACGCGGCCCGGCCCGCCTCCAGCAGGGTGTCGGGATCCGGCCGCGGCGGGTCGGCGGGGAAGTCGGCGCGGCCCAGCCGGTGGAGCAGCGCCGCCGCGTTCGGCCGGCCCTCGACGGGGCCGAACACACCGGCGAGCAGGTCCGGCAGCCACTGCATGCCGGTGGCCGCCGGGTCCGGGTAACCGTCCAGGCGTCGGCGCAGGCCGGGCGGGGTGACGCTCAGGATGGCGCAGCCGGCGCTGTACACGTCGTCGCGCGGCTCGACGAACCCGCGACCGCCCATTTGCTCCGGGGGCGCCCATTCGGACGCCGTCCGGTAGCGCGGCTCGCCGGGGCGGCGGGCGTACTCGAACCGGTTGATCTGCACCAGCTGGCTGCGCGAGTCCCAGTGCACCGTGTTGCTCAGGAGCTGCCTGTGCACGATTCCGAGACGGTCCAGCAGGTAGAGCCCACGGGCGAGGCCGGCGGCGAACCTTCTGGTGTCATCGGGCGAGAGCGGACCTGGCAGCCGGTTGAGCGGCGTGCCGTACTCGAGGGTGACCACGAACGGGCGCTCGACGTCGACGTCGTAGCCGAGCAGCCGCGACAGCTCCCACGGATAACGCTGGTCCGGCTGCTCCCATGGATAGCGGTGCTCGGCGCCGTAGCGGCGCAGCATCCGCATGCCGACCGCGATCGCGTTCTCGATCGCCGCCTCGGACTTCTCGCCGCCGACGGCGTAGCGGATCGCGAACGGAAGGCTCTGGTAGCGGCCTCGCCGGGTCTGGAAGTTGGTGGTCTGCTCGGGCTCGCCCGGGTCCATCTCGGCGTCCCAGATCACCTCGGAGCCGTCCGGCCCATGGAACGTCAGGCGCTCGACGTCACCCACCGCCACGCCCCCCTCGCCCGCGGACGGCCTGCTGCAGCCCGGCGACCAGGTCGGGCAGCTTGGCGCGCGCGCCGGTGGGCAGCAGGCACAGGCCGGCGACCCCGGCCATCAGGATCAGGACCTGAAGGATCACCAGAGGTCCTCCTCGTCGCCCCGCCCGGCGGAGGTCGTGGGAGCGGCGGGTGGCGGTGATGGTGACGGCCGTGGCCGCGGGCCGGCCGGCCGCACGACCGTCTCGTCACCGGCCGCGGCGGCGGGTGCCGCCGGAGTGGATCGTCCGGCCGCGGGGGCTCCGGACGTCACGGCCGGTTTGCCAAGCGGTATCGCCGCCTTCGCCGAGTCTCCGGACTCCTCCGAGTCGCCCGACTCCTCCGGATCCCGGGAGACGACCGGTCGCCGCGGTGGGGGTGGTGGGGGCGCAGCCTCGGCCGGCCCGGCCGCGGGCACGGGTGGCGGCCCGTACGCCGTGGCCGGCGGCGGGGTCGCGGCCGCCGCGGGCGGCCCGGGCGGTGTCCCCCGGGCTGCCCAGCCGTCGGCGGGACGATCGAAGGTGGTCTCGCCGTCTTCGTCATCCCAGGGATCCGGCGCGGAGGACGCCTCCGCCTGRCTGGTCTCGTCCGGCCCGTCGGCGCTGGGCTGGCCGGCCGGCGAGGCGCTCGGCGCGCCCTGCCCCCGGACACGCCGGGCGCCGCTGGCGTCCAGCGGGACCAGCCGGATGAGTCCGGCGATGTCCGGGGAGCCGGTCCCCTCCCCGACGCCGGGGTCCGCGATGGCGGGGATGAACCGGACGAGCCGCGCCTCGCGCGAGACCTGCGTCAGCAGTGGCAGGTCGCCCGCGCCGGTGAGCTGCATGAGACCGGAGTCGTCCACGTCGGCCTGGCGCAGGTGCCGCAACGCGTCGGAGCTCAGCCACACCGCCCGCGCGAGCGCCGTCCGGCGCCGCGGGTCGGCGGTGAACGGTGGGTCGGCCAGTGGGCCGCGCCGACCGAGATGCTCGTCGTACGCGGCGAGCACGCCGGTCAGCCCCGTACGCACCACGTTGCGGATGTCCTCCGGCCTTTCCTGCGCGATCTCCTCGCCACGCTCGTTGATGACGATGCGGATGGCCGCGGCCACGTCGTCGGTGACGATCTCCCCGAGCTCGCCGCCTCGGTCACGCAGCCGGTCCGAGATCACCAGGTCGATGCCGCGCACCCGGCCGTCGCGTCGCTCCCAGCGCCGGTCCTGACCACCAGATACACCGGGTGCACCGGGCGCGCCAGGTGCGGGGAAACCGCCCGGTACTGGACCCACGCTGGGCGTTCCAAAGCCACCAGGCGGCCCGAAACCGCCCGGCGGGCCGAACCCCCCCGGCGGCCCGAAACCGCCCGGTCCCACAGGCGTAGGCCGCAGTTCCTCGAGCGTGTCCCGAACGCCGTCGAGCGCCTCGGCGAGCGCGCTCGCCAGCCGAGCCCCGCCGATCCGGTAGTTCGCTAGCACCCATTCGTTGAGGGCCACCTGGTTCAGCAGCTGGCCCAGCGCCGCGATGGAGTTCGCGGCGGCATCCAGTCGCAGCTGCCCGAGCCACGCGTTGACGGCGTGGCGCCACCACAGCAGGGGCGCGAACGCCAGCAGCAGGCCGACGAGCAGGCAGGGAATCCCGATGGCCAGCGCGAGTGTCCACCCCGCGGCCAGTCCGACGGCGGTGCCGATCAGGCCGCCCGCGAACGCGTCCAGACCGAACCAGACCAGGTTCATCCGGGACATGTCCCGCGGGTCCGGGCGGTGACGCGGCTGCGGGATCGGCCGGCGCCGGTACAGCCCGACAGACAGGCCGACGGTGATCGCGATGGCGCCAAGGGCGCCGAGGAAGCCAAATGGCCACGGGAAGCCGATCGCGGCGAGGAAAGTGCTGACGAACGCCGTGGACAGCGTGCCGACGTTGAACCGCATCGGGAAACGTGGCGGGCTCCCCAGCGTCATGGCGAGCGCCGGCGGGCAGCGCTCGGCGACCAGGTGCGCGAAACGGCCGCTGCCGGCCGGACTCGCGCGCCCGGCGAGGTCACGCAGCCGGGCCGCGATGCCCGCGAGCGGCTCGCGGGCGACGAGCGCGGCGTCGGTCATCTGCCGCAGCGCCTCGCGCACCCGGGCGGGCTCGGCCGCCGGCACCGGCACGATCCGCACGCCGAGGCGCGCCAGCTCGAAGGACTGCGGCTGGCCGATGCCCTGGGAGCCGTCGACGGCGCGCAGCGCTCCCTCGAGGCCGGTGGTCAGGCTCTCCAGGTGCGTGCCGGCCTGGACCAGCTCGGTCCAGATCAGCTCGCCCGCCGGCACGACGCCACCACCGGGCACGGGGCGCTTGGGGGCGAACGGCTCCGTCCGCAGCGTGGAGATCAGGTCACCCGCGGCGCTCAGATGACGTCTGGCCTCGGCGGCATGGTGTGGCAGGAGGCCGCGCGGGTCGGTGACGTTGCCGATGCTGGCCAGGTCCGGGGTGGCGGCCGCGGTGAGCAGGCGGTCGATCGCGACGAAGTCGCCCGGCAGGCCGGCGGGCCCACCGGGGCCGGCGGCCGCTGGCGGTCCGCCGTGGCCGGGGTGCCCGGTCGGCGCCGGCTGGCCGATCGGCCCCGCCGGCACCGCCTCGGTGAAGTGGGTGAACGCGTGGCCCGCGGCCTGGTCGAGGATGTCCTTGTCCACCGTGCCGAGCACGAGATGGATGGCGGGCGTCCCCGCGGCATGCGGGAACTCGCGGATGTGGTCGCGGACCCGGGTGAAGACGCTGGGAATCCCGAGCGCGTGCACCAGGCCGTCGACGTTGCGTTCGGCGTCCTCCTCGTCGCCGAGCACCCGGCCTCCGAGCCCGGGACTCCAGCCCAGGCCGCGCGGGTCGCCGGCCCACAGCACCGGCAGCTCCATGTCGCCGGGCGGCAGCAGCAGCCTGCCGTCGCCGGGCGGCCGCCCTCCGACGGCGAGCAGGAGCAGCTCGGAGACCGTGGAGGCCGCGAGGAGATCGGTCAGCAGCGCGACATGCGACACCAGCCGGGCCGTCTCGTCGATGACGAGCACCCGACCGACGTCGACGTCCCTGCGGTTCAGTCTCCGGCGGTACTCCCGCTGGATCTGGTCGATGGGCGTACGCAGCGCGCGCTCGAGATCCCTGCGCAGGTCGAGCACCACCACGACCGCGTCGTCGTCAACACCGCGGCCCGGGTCAACGCCGAACGCCCCCGTAAACGTTCGGTTCGTCATCATCCGCCGTCCGTCACTCCAAGCCGGTCATGTACTCGTACAGTTCGCGGAGGTTGCCCCGTACGGCCTCGAACTCGGCGAAGGGCCGGGTCTCGGCGGCGGGGAATGTCTTCGTCCAGAATTCGAGCAGCTGGTCGGCTCGGCCCCGGCTCCCCGGCGGCAGGCCTTCGCGGAACTTCTCGACCCGCGCGGACTCCTCCCTGGCCACCTCGACGAACGCCTGGTAGACCTCCGAGGGCGCGCTCACGTCGTCGGTCAGGCCTCGCGGGCGCATGACCCGCAGGCTGGCCGCGAACTGGCGGCGGGCCGAGTCGTCGTCCTCGACCGTCCAGAGCTCGTAGGCACGCAGCAGCGAGCCCCAGGACGACGTCTGCCCGACCCGCTGCAGCGGCAGCCGCATCGGCTGCGCCTCGGCGTACTCGACCGCCTGGACCAGCACCGCCCGCGGCGACTCGAGCGGCCCCTCGACCTTCACCTGGCCGTTCCACATCGCGCACATCAGCCGGTGCAGGATCAGCTCGCGGTTGTCCTCGGTCATCGCGAGCCAGCCGAGGTGGTAGCCGAGCCGCTGCCGCCACCGCAGGTAGTCGGCCTGGTCGTTGACCTGCGCCGACCCGGCCCAGAACCGCAGCAGCTCGCGGACCTCGCGGACCTCGTTGATCGCCATCGAGGTGCGGAACAGCACGATGACGATCGAGTCGGCCTGCGCCGGCCGGAACTCGGTGACGGCGCCCGAGTCGGCCGGCAGCGCCAGCTCCCGCTTGAGGTAGCCCTCGACCTCGGCGCCGGGAACCTGTTTCACCTCCGGGTGCGCGATCAGGATCTTGAGCTGGCCGCTGCCCTGGGGGGTGAACCCGCCCGGCAGCAGGGCGCGCAGCTGGTCGACGAAACTGCGCAGGTCCACCGGCTCGACGTCGGGCGCCGCACTGCTCGCCGCCMTGGCCAGCAGCCGCCCCATCGACGGCAGCAGGGGCACGCCCTTGCCTTCCGCCTCGTCGAACAGGGCCTTGATCTCCTGCTTGAGCCGGTCGCGCAGGCCCGCGACCGCGCGCTGCGACGAGCCGCGCTCGGTGATCTCCTCGAAGGCCTTCTGCCAGTCCTGCCCGCGTAGCAGCACCCGCAGGACGTCGGCCTCGCTCGCGCCCTCCGGGTGGTTGTCACGCTGGATGAAGCGGCGCAGCACACCGCGGTAGAAGACGTCGAGGTTGCCACCCGACGGCAGCAGCTGGCGGATGCCCGTGCGGTCGCGGCTGAGGGCCACGGTCCGCCGGTCGAACTCGGCCGGCTCGGCCCGGGCGAACACCCGCAGCGCCTCGGCGAAGTCGTCCACCATGGCGACCGCGGTGCTCAGCTTCGGCTGCCACACCCGGGTCTGGCGGCCCCAGGCTTCGTGCCACAGCGCCCAGGTGTTCCACCTGTGCCAGTCCCGCAGGGTGGCCAGCGAGAGCTGCACCGGCGGGTCACCCCACTTGGCCCGCGACACGGTCCGGTTGCGGATGTCCGGCAGCAGCGGGGCCGCGGCCGAGACCGGCGGCCGGTTCGGCGGCTGCGGCGGAAGGTTCTTGCGCCCCTCCAGGAGGCCCAGCAGCCCCACCTTGTCGTTCGGGTCCATCAGCGCCTGGTGGCCGTGGATGACGCGCTGCAGCCGGAAGAYGTCCGTCTCCGCCAGCATCACCTTCACCGCCTCGACCGGCTGGAACCGCTGGCCGGCGATCTCCGGCACCCGCTGCTCGAGCTGCTGGCGCTGCGCGCGCAGCACGGCGCTGATGCTGTCGGAGTAGTCCGTGAGCGACCGCCTGATCTCCGCGGCACCGTCGACCATCCGTGGCGCGCCCACCGGAAGCTCGGGACGGTCGAGGATGTCGGCCAGGTTCGCCGCCCGCGCCGTCCGCCCGATCAGCGGGATGTTCTGCTCGGTACCACCGGCCGCCGGGACGTCGAGCAGCGGGACGGCGCGGGCCAGCAGCCGGCCGGCGACCAGCTCGGCGAGGTCGTCGCCCGGCACCGTGAGCGAGGCGACCAGGCTGGTGGAGACGCCGCGGTAGCCGATGCCGGAGTCCGCCGGCGTGTTGCGGGACGCGGCCGCGTTGATGAACGAGTCCGCGAACGACAGGAACGTCTCGCCGACGTGGGCCGCCCGCTCCGGCGGCTGCTCGGCCGTGATCAGCGAGAGCACGAGCGACGCGATCGACCGGTGGATGTCGTCGCGGTCCATGCCCGGCGTGCGGCTGAACAGGAACCCGGTCTGCACCGTGCCCGGCGCGATCTGGATCTTACGACCAGGGTAGGCCACGTCGACCGCGCGACCGATGTTGTCCGAGTGGCCGAGCACCATCTGCGCCTTGCGGGCGTTCTGGTCGTCGACCAGCCGGAACAGGTCGAGCAGAGCCCGGCCGCCGTTGAGCTGGGCGGAGCGCCCGCCGCCCCTACCGTCGTCGAACGCGCTGGGCATCAGCACCAGCGGGTAGATCTGCACGGCGATGCTGGCCCGGTCGAAGGCATCGGCGATCAGGTGGAGGTAGTCGTAGAAGATGCCGGTGCCGGTGCCGCCCGCGACCGAGAAGGCCACGAACACGTCACAGCTCTGGCCGCTCCTGCCGCCGAGGACGCCGAGCTCCGCGCCGGACCTGCTCACCGCGTCGATCGCGGCCCGCAGCGGCTGCTGGGCGGGACCGACGTCCTCGCGCACGGTCTCGAACAGTGCCGCGCGCCCGACGGTCGGCAGCTGGCCGGCGCCTCTGCTGATCGGGGCGACCAGCGGCTCGTCGAGCCGCGGCGGCAGCCAGGACTGGACATACTCGCCCGCCGCCATCCGCAGGTTCGCGGCCACCTCGGAGTAGGTACGAAACCGGGGGACGAGCCCACGCACCAGGTGCGCGTTGCGCGCGGCGGCCTGATGGTAGGCCGGCCCCGGCACGGTGGCGCCGTGGATGCGGTCCAGCTCCGCCTCGTTGAGGTCCGCGTAGACGAACTGCAGACAACCTGGCAGTTGATAGGGCAGGTAGCTGGAGTTGCCGTGCACTCCCATCCGCTCGGCGAACGCCGTGCCATCCGGCCCACACAACGCCTGCCGCAGCCGCCGCTCCAGCTCGGTGCCGATCGCGCAACCGGTTCCGCCCAGCCCGACGAAGACGAGCGGCTGGTAGATGTTCAGCGGGAAAGGGTTAGTTGGCGCTGGCATCGTCATGCGTATCCCGATCCTGCTCTGTGTGCTCGTGGTTCCGCGGCATGTCCGTCGACGGCTGGCAGGTGTGGGTGCCGGGGCCGGGGCCGGAGGCGAGTGGTCAGTTGCCGAATGGGTCGTTCCCCCACTCGTCGCCCCAGGTCGGGCCCGGTTGCGGCGCCGTCGGCGGTGCCTGGCCCGGCTTCGGCTCCTGCTGGCCGGGCGGCGGCTGCGCACCGCCGTACGTCGACCCGCCGGTGTACGTGGGATTGCCGCCGTACGGGTCGGCACCGGGGTAGCTGGGCGCGCCACCGGTGTAGGTGGGCGCTCCTCCCGTGTAGGTGGGCGCTCCTCCGGTGTAGGTGGGGGCGCCGCCCGTGTAGGTCGGCGCGCCGCCGTACGGGTCCGCGCCCTCCGAGTAGGTCGGGTTGGCGCCGAAGGGGTCCTGGCCGCCGGGAGCCGCGCCGAACGGGTCGTGCGCCGGGGGGGTCTGGCCGCCGGGGGCGCCGGCGGCGCCCGGAACGCCGCCGCCCGCGGCAGCCTGGGCCGGCACGCCCGGGTAGGGGGATCCGAACGGGTCCGCGCCACCGTAGGAGAACGGGTCGGCCGGAGTCTGGCCGCCGCCGCCCCAGGGGTCGCCCGGCGCCGGCGGCACGACACCGCCGCCACCCGCGCCGACCCGCCGGTCCTCGATCCGCAGCAGCAGCCCGGACGCGAGCGGGATCGGCGTGTTCGCCGGGTCCGTCCGCCGCTCGCCGCTCGGCTGGATCACGGTGAGCTGGCCGTGCTTGGCCCGCCGGACGGTGTACACGTCCGCGGCCTCATCCGGGTTCGCCAGCGTGAGGATGATCGCCTGGCCGGTGTCGCGCAGCACGAAGCGGAACTGGGGCGCCCACCGGTTCGGCGCCGGCAGGTCAGCCACCGGCCCGCCCTGGGCGCGCGACGCCCAGGCCTGCAGGTAGGACACGTCCGCCGCGCGCCGCCAGCGGGCCCGCAGCAGGAGCGCGACCAGCACCGCGAGGATCAGTACCGCGAGCCCGATCAGGAACCAGTACCAGTACTTCGCGAAGAAGCCCGGTGGCGCCTTCACGTCGAAGGCGAGCGATTCCTCGTCGAGTACCACGCCCTGCCCGCCGCCCGTGGCGTCGAGGGCGCGCAGCACGCCGGCCCGCTCGCCGTAGGCCGCGTCGGGCGCGATCCGGATCGTCAGGTCCTTGGTGAACCTGTTCTGGCCGGCCCGCACCGTCACCGTCGTCGGCTCGACCGTCGCGCCGGCGACGCCGTCGAGCGCGATCTTGATCTCACGGTCGGAACCGGTGGTGTTGTCGGCCGTCAGGGTCGCCGTGATGCGGTCGCCCCGGTGTGCCGAGGTGATCGCCGGCACCTGCAGCACGACGCCGCCGGAACGCTCCCCCGGGATCGCGTAGCTGGCCGACTGCACCGTGCCGCGCAGGCCGATGGCGGACTCGTCGGTGACCTGGATCCGGCCGATGAGCGACAGCCCACCGGTCGCGGAGCCCGGCACGGTCACCGTGCCCGAGAAGGTGGCGTCGTGCGCCGTCTTGTCCCCGCCCTGCCCGTCGTCGGTCAACGTGACCGCCTGCGGGTCGAACCCCTCGCCGGAGAGCCTCGCGTCGAAACTCAGGCCCTCGAGAATTCCGGGATCGGTGACCGCGATATTGCGGCTGGTGATCAGGCGCACGGTGGCGACGGCCGTCTCGCCGGGCTTCGGCGACGGCGGGTCGAGCCGGATCACGCCGCTGAGCTGGCCCAACCAGGTGAGGTCGGAGGCGACGGTCTGCGGATCGGCGCTGTCCGGCCAGGTGAACGTGACCTTCCACGTGCCCGGGATCGGATTCGTGATCGACAGCGACTCGGAGCCGGGCGAGCTGGTGTTCAGCGTGTACTCGGAACCGTCGACCGAGCCGGTGCCGCCGACCGCCTTGCCGTTCGGGTCCGTGAAGGTGACCTTGATGTCCTTGTTGCGCTTGACGGCGGTGATCGTGGCGCGGGACGCGATGACGGGGATCGTCTGGGTCAGCGTCACCGGGCTGCCGGGGCCGCCGTCGTCGTGCTTGTCCGGGTCGATGTGCAGGCAGGTCGCATTCGCGAGCGCCTGGTGCAGCGTGAATATGACCTCCTCCGCGTTACCGGCGAACCGGTAGGCCGGCGCCGCGGGAGGCACCTTGCAGTCGGTCGTGGCACCCACGCCGATCGTCGCAAGGTGGTTCATCCAGGAGACATCGAGCGAGGAGCCGAATCCGACCGGCCAGATCTGCACGCCCAGCCGCTGCGCCTTGGCCTTGATCGGGCCGTCGATCAGGGTCTTCGCCGCGCCGATCCGCTGGTTCGCGACCGCCGGGTCGCTGCCGTTCCCCGAGCCATAGCGGGGGCTGTTGTCCACGCGCAGGCCGCCGTCGGTCAGCAGGAACACCACGTTGAACACGCCGTCTGTCTTGTTGTCCTCGAGAATGTTGAGGGCGAGATCCAGCGCGGCGGCATGGTCGGTCCCGCTGCCCTCGGCCTCGGTGCGCAGCTTCAGCTTGGCGAGGCAGGAACGGAAGTCGGTACTGCCGACCGGGGCCATCGGGCAGGTGTCGTCCGCCGCGACCTGGCCCGCCTTCCCGTCGTCGGTGCCGAAGCCGACGACCGCGATCTCCGACTCCGGGTCGAGCTGGCCCTCGGCCGCGATCAGGCCGGCGGCCTGTGCCTCCTGGTCGACCTCCGCCGGCTTCAGGCTGTTCGACTCGTCGACGAGGACTACGGCATGGATCAGTGGGCTGCCGCTCTTGCCTACGCTCCCGACGGTCTCGGAGCCCGAGCCGCCGGGAGAAGTCGTCGCGGGTGTCGTCGGCGCGGCGCTGGCCGGCGACGTGCCGGTCGCGGAAGGACTCGGCCGACCGTTKGACGCGGTTGTCGCGGTTGTTTGCGCCGCTGCCGGGACAGCTCCGAGGACGGCGAGAAAAACACCCAGGGCGACGACCGCGGACAACCGGGACCGAGCCGCTGACCAGCGTCGATAACTGTTGTCGAAACAATCAGCGCGCCGGCCGTCGCGGCCTATCCGAACACGGCGTGACTGAACTGGGCGCGGCTGAACTGGGCACCGCTGAACTAGGCGCGGCTGAACTACTTGAGCCGCGAGAATGTCTCGCCCCTGCATCGCTCGCTGCCTCCCCCATGGCTCGCGCGACGACGGCCCCCGGGACCCTGGGCGCCTTGCGCGGCCTCACCATGAGCTGACGGACCAACGACGTCGTCCGCCGACCGCCATGGACACAGTTAAGCCGTGCGCCCCGCAACATACACCCCGATCCGGAACCTTCGGTACCTTCCTGTCCGAACAGGCCAACCCGCTATCAACGACGGCCGCTGGGACGGAAAGCTCCGCCACCACATTTCCTGCGGCTATAACATCCGTGTGAATCGCCGCAGGTCGGGGCGGTCGGGATCCTGACGCCCGAACAGGCCAGCCACCGACCTGGACGCGGCGGCGTGCCGGCGCCCCGGCACGCCCGGTCGCCGGGCCGCCGCCCGGTGAGGCTCCCGCCGAGCGCCCGCTCGCRCCTCCCCGCCGAGTACCCGCTCGCGCTTCCGTTGCCGGGCGCCACCGCGCCCCGCCTCCGCTCGGCGTGAAGCCGTAGGCGATGACGCCACCCCATCCGCGCAACCGCCTCGACCCGGAACCACGCGGGGAGGCTGACCAGCGATCACGCGGGGACGGGGGTCAGCACCGACGGGCGCCCCGCCACTGGGGCCCCGCCACTGGGAGCGAGCTTGCACTCACCAGGGCCGAGTGCTAAACAGGGAGCTGGCACTCGGGTAGTCTGAGTGCCAGCAGGCTGAAACGACGAGGCTTGTCGTCACGATCGGGATCGCCCTGTTCGTTGCCCTTCGGGCAACTCGCCGGGCTCCCGCGTAATGCCGGCCCAGGGGGGCGACCCCCTGGAACCCCCGGTGCGCCCGCTTGCGGGCGCTGGCAACTGGTCCGTTCGCCCCACGGGCGCTGGCGGGCTGGTGTCGTGGCGAAGCCGTCCGTCGCGGGCGTCGTTGTGGCCAGGCCATCACATTGCCATATCCCTGTGGGAGGACTCCGACACCATGCCGAAGATCATTGCCTTCGATGAGGAGGCGCGGCGCGGCCTGGAGCGCGGCATGAACCAGCTGGCCGACGCCGTGAAGGTCACGCTTGGTCCGAAGGGCCGCAACGTCGTTCTGGAGAAGAAGTGGGGCGTACCCACGATCACCAACGACGGTGTCTCCATCGCCAAGGAGATCGAGCTCGAGGACCCGTACGAGAAGATCGGCGCCGAGCTCGTCAAGGAAGTCGCCAAGAAGACCAACGACGTCGCGGGTGACGGCACCACCACCGCGACGATCCTGGCCCAGGCGCTGGTCCGCGAGGGCCTGCGCAACGTGGCCGCCGGCGCGAACCCCCTGAGCCTGAAGAAGGGCATCGAGGTCGCCGTCGAGAGCGTCTCCGAGGAGCTCTCGAAGCAGGCCAAGGAGGTCGAGACCAAGGAGCAGATCGCCTCGACCGCGTCGATCTCCGCGGGCGACCCGGCCATCGGCGCCCTGATCGCCGAGGCCCTCGACAAGGTCGGCAAGGAAGGCGTCGTCACCGTCGAGGAGAGCAACACCTTCGGCCTCGAGCTCGAGCTCACCGAGGGCATGCGCTTCGACAAGGGCTACATCTCGCCGTACTTCGTCACGGACGCCGACCGTCAGGAGGCCGTCCTCGACGACCCGTACATCCTGATCGTCAACAGCAAGATCTCGGCGGTCAAGGACCTGCTCCCGCTGCTGGAGAAGGTCATGCAGGCGAGCAAGCCGCTGGCCATCATCGCCGAGGACGTCGAGGGCGAGGCCCTCGCGACCCTGGTGGTCAACAAGATCCGCGGCACCTTCAAGAGCGTCGCGGTGAAGGCCCCCGGGTTCGGTGACCGCCGCAAGGCCATGCTCGGCGACATCGCGATCCTGACCGGCGGCCAGGTCATCTCCGAGGACGTCGGCCTCAAGCTCGAGGGCACCACCGTCGACCTGCTGGGCAAGGCCCGCAAGGTCGTCGTCACCAAGGACGAGACCACCATCGTCGAGGGCGCTGGCGACCCCGACCAGATCTCGGGCCGGGTCAGCCAGATCCGCAACGAGATCGAGAAGTCGGACTCCGACTACGACCGCGAGAAGCTGCAGGAGCGGCTGGCCAAGCTCGCCGGCGGCGTCGCCGTCGTCAAGGTGGGCGCGGCGACCGAGGTCGAGCTCAAGGAGAAGAAGCACCGCATCGAGGACGCCGTCTCGAACGCGAAGGCGGCCGTCGAGGAGGGCATCGTCGCCGGCGGTGGCGTCGCCCTGCTCCAGGCTTCCGTCACCGCGTTCGACAAGCTCGACCTGAGCGGCGACGAGCTCACCGGCGCGAACATCGTCAAGCTCGCGCTCGAGGCGCCGATCAAGCAGATCGCCTTCAACAGCGGTCTCGAGGGCGGCGTCGTGGTCGACAAGGTGCGCAACCTGCCGATCGGCCACGGCCTCAACGCGGCCACCGGCGAGTACGTCGACATGCTGGCCACCGGCATCATCGACCCCGCCAAGGTGACCCGCTCGGCGCTGCAGAACGCCGCGTCGATCGCCGGCCTCTTCCTCACCACCGAGGCCGTCATCGCCGAGAAGCCCGAGAAGAACCCCGCCCCGGCCATGCCGGGTGGCGGCGGCGAGATGGACTTCTGAGTTCCTGAACTCACGAGTTCACAGCACGTAGGAGGGGCGGTCCCGGAAGGGGCCGCCCCTTCGTGTCTGCGCCGCCGGGCGGCGGTCCCGGCCGCGTCTGCGCCACCGGGCAGCGGTGCCGGCGCGGCCCGAACACCGGTCGACTACGAGAAGTGACCGGGTGGGGGATGTCGCGTGGGTGGCATGGCCTTTGCGCGTGGCCAGTGAAAGGCTTGGCGCATGTCGCAGAATTCCCCCACGCCGGGCTGGTACCAGGACCCGTCCGGGGCGCCGGGTCTCCGGTGGTGGGACGGCACCCAGTGGACGACGCACACGCAGCAAGCACCACAGGGACAGCCGACGCCACCGCCCCAGGCGCAGCCACAGCCGGCGCAGCAGGCCCCGGTCGCGCAGCCGGCCGGTCCCTACGCGCCCCAGGCTCAGCCGCAGCAGCCAGGCGGCTACCCGCAGGGGCCAGGACAACCAGGGCCCGGATGGCAGCAGGGGCCTGGGCAGCCCGGACCCGGCTACCCGCAGGGGCCTGGGCAGCCGATGCAGTGGGGGGCTGCCCAGGGCGGCCCGGGAGCGCCGGGCGGGTACGCGCCGGCGCCGGTGTTCACGTCCGCCACGCCGGACAAGATCCAGCACCAGGTCCAGCAGCAGGCCGGAGTCGGCCCGGTTGGCCCGGGCGGAGGCTCGATCTTCTCCGAACCGGTGCTCGTGGTGAACCAGAAGACCCAGCTCATCGAGGTCACCAACCAGTACGCCGTCTTCGACCAGCAGGGTCGCCAGATCGCCTCGGTGGTCGAGGTCGGGCAGAGCACGGTGAAGAAGGTCGCGCGGGTGCTCACGTCGCTCGACCAGTACATGACCCACACCCTGGAGGTGCGCGACCCGGCCGGCATGGTCCAGCTGGTGCTCACCAGGCCGAGGAAGCTGGTCAAGTCGCGGGTCGTCGTCACTCGGCCGGACGGCGCCGAGATCGGCCAGATCGTCCAGCAGAACGCGATCGGGAAGATCCGTTTCGGGCTGATGGTCGGCGAGCACCAGGTCGGCATGATCAAGGCGGAGAACTGGCGCGCCTGGAACTTCGCCATCGTCGACCACAACGACGTCGAGGTCGCCCGGATCACCAAGACCTGGGAGGGGGTGCTGCGCACGATGTTCACGACGGCCGACAACTACGTCGTGCAGATCCACCACCGACTGGCCGACCCGCTGATGAGCCTGGTCGTCGCCTCCGCCCTGACCGTCGACACCGCCCTCAAGCAGGACTCCCGCGGCTGGAACTAGCACCCCGCTACACCCACCACACCCACCACGGACGTCCTGCCTCTGCGCGGCAGCGACACCTGACCGGTTGAGCGCCAGCGACGTGTCGCCGTGGTCGCGGATTCGACCAATCGCGACCACGACGACACACCCGCGGCGATCATGGACGTAGATCCGGCCGACCGGCGGACGCGGGACTACGGGGAAACTCGCGCGGCAAGAGGCCCACAACCGGCCGATTGGCCGAAGGTCGCGCGACAATAGGTGAAACCCGCGCGGCCGGCGGCCTACGGCAGGTCGAAGGCCGGCTTCGGTCAACAACCTCTTAGACAGACGGGCGGGCGGGCGACAGGATGGCCGCGTGATGCAGCAGGCAGTCACACAGGCGCGCAGGCGCCTTCCTTCGGTGGTCCTGCCCGCCCCGCCGGTCACGGTGGCCGTGCTGGATGCGGCCGAGGCCGACGACGGACGGGTCGAGCTCCTCGACGGGCTGTGCGTGCTGCGCCCGTGGCCGACGCCGCTGCGCACCCGGGTCACCCAGCGGCTCGCCGAGCGGCTCGCGGACGCCGCCCCGTCGGGCGCCTACGTCTACCCACACGGCGTCAGCATCGAGGTATCCGCGCGCACACTGCTCGCCCCGGACATCGTCGTCGGCCCAGCGCCCACCCTGCTACCGGCGCCGGCTCCCACGCCGCCCGCGCCAGGAGCCGGCCAGGCGGGCGCCACGCCGCCCCCGGGCGCCGGCGGGCAGGTACCCACGAGCGCCGCGGCGAGGAGCCGGATCGCCGAGCTGCCGTTCCTCGTCGTCGAGGTCGCCGACGAGAGCACCCGCCGCTACGACCGAACCCTCAAGCTGGATATCTACCGGGAACGCGGCGTCCCCTCCTGCTGGTTGATCGATCCGGACCCGGCCGCGGCGACCGCCACCATCGAGGTCTACGACCTCGTCGACGGCGCCTACGTCCGCACCGCCGAGGCCCGCGGCACCGACCCGCTGACCGTGACGCGCCCCTTCCCGGTCACGCTCGTTCCGGCCGACCTGATCGACCCGCCGGACTAGCGAGCCCAATAAGGCAGCTCAGCTTTCCCAACCACCGCGACCAGGCGAGTTCTCGGAGGAAAGTAGTCACAGGAAGCAGCCTGGCCTTCGCGCTCATTCTCCTTGGGGCCGCTCGTCTTTGTCGGTAGTCGGCCCCTCTCGAGGATCGGGTCGAGGCGTGGACCGACGCCGAGCGGCCGGCAGGCGCCGCGCCGACGGGCGCCGGGGCTCCGCCAGTCCCATCAGCGACAGGAGCCGGTCCACGTCACCGACCTCGCCCACCTGGACGAGCTCGCGCCGAACCAGGACACGAGCCTCCTCCTTGTCGAACCCGCGTTCGTCCACCAGCCACCGGCCGATGTCCCGCACGTCGTCAAGATCCTCGAGTCTGAGTCTCGTCCAGGCCGCCCGTACCGCCGCCGTGGCCGCCGCCTCGGGGCCCGGATCGAACTCCATCCGCGCCAGCAACGTCTCGCCGAAGTTCCTGTCGTAGATCCGGTCGCGAATCCTGGCAAAAGCCTCGGCATATTCCCGGACGACACCTATCCGATTTTCACGCCACAGGCCTATCGCTTCGGCGAAGTGCTCGACCGCCTTGTCCGCGTTCCCGTTCTCGTCACCGTCGTACAGTTCGCCAAGATAGTAGTGGCTGCGCACCATCAAACCCGGAAGATGATCAGCTCCCTGCTTTCGTCTCACCAGGTCCAGGGCTCGCGTGTGGGCATCGAGGGCGTCGTCCTGGTGGATCTCGAACTGTCCTCGGCGGGTCAGGATCTCGTGCCCTGTGACAACGTCGAAACGCTCCGAGCCAGCCTCGTTCATGAAGCGCTCGGCCAGCTTGTAGCTATCGAGAACCCGGCCCCTTGCCACGCTGGAGCCGTCCATGCGTTCCTGCCTGATCAGCCCGAGCTCCAGCTCGGTTCGGGCCAGCCCGGCGGCATTGTGCAGACGCTCGAACAGCTGCCTTGCCGCCAAGGCACGGTCCTGCCAGTCCGGCGCGCGTCCGGAACTCTCCGTTGTGCCGGGATCCGCCGACCACCGCAGTTGCGCCAAGGTGAGCAACGCCTCAGCCTTTTCCGGCAGGAGACCCGTGGAAGGCATCCGCTGGACGGATTCGTCGATCCGGTCACCAACAGCGCGGGACTCACCGGTCGAAGCCGGCGCCCCCCGCGCGAGCTCCGCCCAGAAGAGCAGGGCATGGACGCGGACCCGCCATGTCTCGACCACGTTCGCGCCGGCGGCCGACGCCGGATCGGCCAGTTCGAGAATCTCCGTCAGAAGACTGCGGGCCCGCGACTCCTCGCCGTCGAGCATCTTGATCCTGCCGAGACCCAGCAGGGCACGGATCCGGAACAGCCGCAGCCGGCCCCGCTTCGGGTCGTTCAGCGCCTCGCCAGTGCTCCCCCCGGGCACCTCCGCCCCGGCCACCCCGGCCGACACCACCGGCGCGGCATCCAGGCGATGTTCCTCTCGGGCGACCCGTTCCAGCGCCTCCTCGAAGTCACGCAACGCGCCGGCGAATCGACGGCTCTCCAGCGCGAGCACACCGCCGCGGAGAAGCTGCTCGATGATCTCCTCGCGGTCCTGCCGCCGCCGGGCGTACTTGAGGCGCTGCTCCGCCAGTTTCTCGGGATCTTCCGGCGAGTGCCCCGGGTAGCGGATCCGGTTGTCTGCCGGCGGCCCGGCCGCCTGCCCACCGTCCAGCGGCGCGCCAAGGAGTTCCCTCACGACCAGATGCGCGACATCAGGCGCCAGACCATACAGCGGCTCTCCCGGCAGCGTGCCTGACTGTTCCAGGCCATCTTCGTCGTGCACCAGGACCGGATGCAGGATCAGGTCTCTTCCTGGAGTGAGTCGTTGTTGTGCGCCCGTGATCAGGAGATCTGTCGCTATTCTGTCCGAAAATTTCCGGGGAATTATCGGAACCACGCAGAAGGCTCCCCCGGATTCTTGCTCAACCTCCTCCAGAATTTCGGCGCCGAAAGATCCGGTGACCTTGCTCCTGGTTCGTCCGCCGCGCCGGAATGCCTTGCTGGAAGCAGGCCCGTGGTCCATCTCCTTCGGAGGGTACAGGGCCACCTGGAAACCGAGGAACCGCAGCTCCTCCGCCAGCCACAAGGCCCATCCCACTTCCGCCGGTCCATAGGTGACGATGACGTGAGAAAATGCGGACTCGCGGCGACGCATTGCTCGCTCGCGCAACTCGTCGACTCGAGCTCTGCTCGGCAGCCGAAGCTGCGCCAACGATCGGTCGGTGTCCGGGTCGCCAGCCGTCAGGTAGTGAGCCAGGTTCTCGCAGGCGCGAATCACGTCGTCGCGCAGGCCCGCCACGGGAGCAGGCATCTCCTCGAGCGCCCAGGATGGCTTGTACGGGACCTCGACATCCCGCCAGTACCTGCCGAGATCGGTCACCCGGAACCCGCTGTCACTATCCGCGGACTGCTCGACCAGCAGTTCGTTGAGGAGTCTCCGGTACTCCTGCCGCGCGGCATCCAGCCGCACCCCCTCGGTGACGTCGAGGCGGGCAGGAACCGGGAAGACGGTCTTCCCTCGGTTTCGGAGCTCCGCTGAGACGGCCACAGCTCCATCGATGCTCTGCCGGCTCATCCCGAAGCAGTTGACCACCCGGTCGGCGAGAGTGAGCATACTGATCGAGACCAGCTCGCCGACCCCGGTCCTGCTGTCGACGAGTACATATTCGTACTGGTCGACAAGCGCCGCCTTGAACCGCTCGAGAAAAAGCGAGGGAGGATCCTCCCTGTTGCTGGTCCGCTCGGCATACAACAGTTGCCAGTCAAAGTCCACCAATTTCCGCGAATAACGCTCGTCGCGGTAGCCTGCCGGCATGAGGTGGACGTGCCCCCTGCCGAACGAGGCGCCGATGTCCCGGACGACGTAGGTCTCGAGTAAGTCGGCCAGAGCCCGGTCGACGTCGTTTTCCACGTCACCGTCGGGCCCGGACTCGTTGCGGAGCCCACCGTAGTCGACCATCAGGTCCAGGAGGCCGGGACTGAGCAGGACCTCTGCTTCGAGGGCCTTCGGGAAGAACCAGTGAAGCCCGGGCGCCTCGAGATCCCAGTCGATCACCAGCACCTTCTTCCCGCAACTGGCGAGTATCCAGGCGACGGTCGCCAGCACCGTCGACCTGCCGACACCTCCCTTGAACGAGTAGAAGGTGATCAGCTCGCCAGCCATCGTCTCTCTCCGTTGAGCCTGAATGGCATCGCCTGGCCGGCCGCCGACCCATGCCCGATCTCGCTAGGCACTGACGCCACCGCCAAACGCCGGCAGCGGGCCGTCGGCAGTCGCGGCGCCGAGGACCGCGGCGTAGAAGGCACGGTGGTCCTCGGGCATGTGGAGCTGGTGCCGACCGTTGCCAACCCAGTCCCGTACCGCTGGGAAGGCCACTMCTTTCGTCTCGTCCACGTAGCCTTCGGTTACGATCCCGGCAACCTGATGATCCTCCGGGTTTTTCGGGACGAGCATTTCACACTCGCATTTGGCGAGAAATTCACCGAGAGCATCCCTGCGCTCCTCAGAGCCGATAAGGAATGCGTCCACAATGACGATCGGAGTCGAGGAGCCGGCTCTTTGGAGCGCGTCCTCGATGCCCGCGGCTCTTTCGATCTCCATCACGTCGCGGTCGGCGTCCTCATGCCTCTGGGCCTCTCGAAGCGCCTCACGAGCCTGATCAATGAGAGGGGTGCGGCTCTGGTCGATTCCACGGTAGGGCTTCCAGCCGTTCCGATCATCGCCATAGTAGCGGGCGCGTGCTGTCGGCTCACGCTCGCCGAAGTCGTTTGGATCTAGCTCGTCGACGGCCGCGACCATACGGACCAGGCTCACCGGGCGGGCCGTGCTCCGCTTCCTGGCCCGTCTCAGCTCGAAGAACCTCCCGCACCGGGAGTACGCCATGCCCGGATCAAACGGCGCCGGCGGCATGATCCTCTCCGGCGCCTGACCACCCGGRAAGCTCCGCGAGATCCGCTCGGCGAACAGCCACATCATCTCGATGTACCAGGAGGAGTTCTCCCGGTCCTCCTGGAGTGCGAGCAGGCCGGCTCTGGCGTACTCCCCCTCGCTCGCACTGTTGCCGATCTGATATGTGTCGCGTACCTCCTTGAGTACCTTTTCCTGTTCCAGCATGGGGAATACCAGGCTCCGCTCCGACCAGAGCACCGGCAACACGAACTTGGGGCTGCCGTCGTGACCGTTCTTCGCCCGGTTTACTTTTTTTATTCTCTCTTCGAACAGCCACCAGGCCCTGGATGCCGCCTCAGACTGGCTGTAGTTTCGCGCCAGGAGCGGGACGAACACGTGGCTGCGGCGCAGCTCGTCGAGGTGGTCGCGTCGCCATTCTCCCGCGGCCTCCAGAGCACTGGCATCGACCGAAGTCACCTTGCTGCCGGGGCGGYCGACGAACCCCAGGTACTTCGCGAGGTCGTCGGAAAATTCCTCGATCTGGTCCAGCGCCGCCCTCGACGAGTGATGCACGAGAATTTCCAGCGGGCCGGGAGTCTTGTGGGGGTCGAATTTCCTCTCCCACGCGGAGAACTCCTCGTCCAGGCGGGAGTTCAAGTCGAGAGTAACCCGGTCGAGACGGTTCCCTATGAGAGTGACGATGGATCGAAGGATATCCTGGTAAGTTGCCGACTTAGATTGCATCAAATACTGGAGGCCGCGTTCGGCGTATGTCCTCCTCGGCGTTTTTCCCGCGATCCCGTAGTCGATCGAGGAAATTTCCGGAGGTAGTTTGACGCAGTCCTGGGGTGACCAGAGGATCGGCTGTAGGAGGCCGTGCCGATCCGCGGTCCGTCCCATCCGTCGCTCGAAGTGTCGCCACTCCTTGGAACAGACGTCAGAGGTGAAGTAGTTGGGTGAGACGAGCGGGAGAAATACCTGGCAATGGTCCAGCTGATACTTAAGGTCATCCTGCCACCGGTCGATGCTGCCCAGACTGGTCGCGGAGAGAAAGACCTTCGCGTCCAGCTCGGCGAGTTCGATGCGACGCTCGAGATCCTCCTTGAACCGTTGCACGTTCCGGAGAGYATCGTCGTCCGAGCGGAAGCTGATGAAGATGTTCACGGTCATGTCAGTCGATCACCACGTCGGCGTGCCCTGGCTGATACGCCTCGTCACCGCGACGTTCGTCGGAGAGTTCCAGCCGACGGCGCGATCCGGACACCGGAAGCATCCCGCCCCAATCCCAGTCGAATTCCTGCCATCGGACGTTCGATCGCCGCCGGAACTCGATACCTCCGGGCGCCCGACGAATCCGGTACTCCGCCCTGTCCGGCTCCACTTCGATGAGCCGGCCACCGTCCTCGTCGGAGACGCTGAAGGCCAGCTCCACCGCGGCCGGGTCGCGTGGTACGAAGCGATCGCCCCTGGCGCCGTCGACCCACAGGTACACGGTCAGGCCAGTCGCCGGGATCCCATGGTCGGAATCCGCCCACGACGGGGGTGTCGCCGGCTCCGGGCCGGCTGGTGGCGTCGGACGGTGGAGCAGCTTTCGCCAGAGCGCCAGCCATGACCGACGGCTCAACCAGGCAAAGACACAGACCATGATCAGAACCAGCAGGGCGACGACACCAATGAGGGCCTTGCTCAGGGTCGAGAGTCGTTGTCCATCGGCTCGTTGAGCGGGCTCGCCTTGCCGGCTGGGCTGGACGGTCACGGCGCCCAGGTCACGCCACTTGAGGCGGGTGAATCGTTCGTCGGCGAGCTGGTCGACTTCGAGAAGACCACGTAGCGGCCCTGGCGGGGCGTCTTCGGCCACGTGCAGCGTGTACTGGATCCGAATCAGTCCGGGGCCAGCCGGCTGGGGGTCGCTGCCAACCGTGACCATCCGGGGGTCGACGTTGGCCGGTTGCAGGAAGATCTTGGGCGGGTTCGCCTGGTCGACTCCCGAGAGGGTGACCGTACCCGTGATGTCTCCGCCAGGCTGGACGGTCGCGGGAAGTGCGTCATCGAAGGTGGCCCAGAGGGCAGCTCCGAGTACGCCGCCCGCGATGCTGGTCACGAACGTGGTCTGGGCACAACTGGCCGGGTCCTTCCGGCCAGGACACAGGGGAACGCCCAGGCTGCTCCCACTCACTTCGGCGACGAACACCAACGGTTCCTGCGCTCCTGAAGGAACCGTCACCGCGCCGCCGTACACGCCGTCCCCCGGAGCGCCGGACCGCTCGACTCCTCCGGGACCGTCGTCGCCCAGCGGGACGAAGGGCGATTCCTTCTCGGAAAGGCTGACGTCGCCCTGCCCGGCCAGGCGGACCCGCACCATCACCTTGTCCATCAGGCCACGGTTTCCAAACGAGTCCCGCTGGCCGGCCAGCACCACCTTGACGGGCACCTCGGTACCCGGGGTGGGCGACAGCCCGTCGATGTCCAGGCTGGCTGAGACCGACCAGGAGGGCACGACCGTGATCGGCTGCTCGGAGGTGACCGTCCAGGCCCCTGGCGGCGGATTGGTGATCCGGAGGCTGACCACCGTCCCCGTCCCGGCCACGGTGACGCTCCTACGGAGGTAAGCGGACAGCCCACCGTTCTGGGCGCCGGCGTCCGGCGCGGGCCGCGTCCCACCGTTCCCGTCGGCGTCAGGCATCAGGAACCGCGGTTGCGAGGCGCTCGTGCCGCCCGCCTGCGGCAGAACCGTGATCGTCGCCTCCGCCGTACCTGCCGGAATGGTGACGGTCACGCGGGCGCCAGCTGGTCCACTCGCCCGGGCGCCCCAGTTGGTGCAACGAGCCGCCGCGAGCATCGTCAGCAGCCCGTCCGGCCCGGTCATGGTCAGGTGGCCGCTGTCCGCGAGCCAGGGGATCACCCGCCGCTCGGCGGGCGTGCTCCCGCAGTTGGGCGCGGCCGGGACCCGCGCGCCAGCCGGAGCGCCGTGGCCGACCAGCTTGTCAAGCGCGAAGACGGGTGAACCGGCAGGGTCGGAATACCGATGTGGACGCTTCCCGACCGCGATCGGCCAGAACTCGACGCCAGCTGGCCAGGAGATATCCGGCAAAATCGTGTCGACGATTTCGCCGGCCGCCTTGAGGTCGTCCGGGCTCGACTTGTCCGACTGATCGTTGTCGAGGTCGAGGAAGCCGTCCGTCAGCAGGTACACAATCCGCCGGCGCGGCTCGCCGGACTGGTCGGCGGTCGTGAGAGCCGAGGTCGCCGCCTTGAGCGCGGCCCGGTAGTCGGTGTTGTTGCCTTCGGCCGTGGTCCGTCGATGGATCTTGCCCAGGCAGCTCGAGAGTTTCTTCGTGTTCTCGATCGCCGCGAGCGCGCAGTGCGTGTCGGTCCCACTGTTCTGACCTCGCGGACTACCGAACCCGATGACGGCGAGGCGGTCATCCTCGCCGAGATCGGTCGCGGCGATGAGGCCGATCGCCTGCTTCTCCAAGGCCATCGCCTGGTCATCGAGCGAGCCGGACTCGTCCACCAGAACCACCTGGTCGACGGGTCGCTGATCGGGATCATGCTGCGGCCCGAGCGCCTTCGGTCCACCATTTGTGTCAACTGTTGGAATCTGCTCCGGCCTGTCGGGCGATGTAGTCGGCCGATTTGTCAGCCGCGCGCCGTCGCCGCCCGGATTCGTGGCCGCGGCTGCCGGGTCACCGGCGCCCGTCCCGGCGGCCAAGCCCAAGGCGAGGATGAGCGTGCAACTCGCCGCCCCGACGCGCATCAGGGCAGCGCTGCCCCCCGCCACGATTGGCATCAAACGCAATGGACACCCCCGTTACTACGCCCATTGCGGTCGAACACTACCGGATGTCACTTATCTGGTCACTCGTGCGACCCAGCATCTTGCGGACAGACTCCGAGCGAGTACCCAAAAGATCGATCAAGCCTCGGCCAGGTCGTCAGTCGACACTGAGGGAACACTGCCTACGCGATTGGCCGGCTATCAGCGACAAACGTCGCACCAACTCGACTGGCTGGTGGGGGCGTCCCGGTAGGCCAGCAGCGGGTCGCGCCAACGCCAACGAGGCGAATTAGCCAGCCGACCGGGATTTCATGGTCTTGCCGCCGTCCGGGACCGGCCGAGCAAGAACGGGCAGGAACGGCACGCCGGGCTGGGCCCACGCGGGCAGCGCAACTGCCGGTCAGGCCGGTGGTCGCGACGAGGTGGTCAGGCGATGTCCGCCGCGTCGACGATGGTGTAGGCGTAGCCCTGCTCGGCGAGGAAGCGCTGGCGGTGGGCGGCGTACTCCTGGTCGAGGGTGTCGCGGGAGACGACCGTGTAGAAATGCGCCGAACGGCCGTCGGCCTTGGGGCGTAGCACGCGGCCGAGGCGCTGCGCCTCCTCCTGGCGGGAGCCGAACGTGCCGCTGACCTGAATGGCGACACCTGCCTCCGGCAGGTCGATCGAGACGTTCGCGACCTTGGAGACGACCAGTGTGGTGATCTCCCCGGTCCGGAACGCCTCGAACAGTCGTTCCCGTTCCTTGTTACGGGTGCTGCCCTGGATCACAGGCGCGTCGAGGTTGCGCCCGAGCATCTCCAGCTGGTCCAGGTAGGCGCCGATGACGAGTACCCGGTCGTCGGAGTGCTTTCGGACGAGCCGTTCGACGACGCCGTGCTTGGACAGCGCGGTCGCGCACATCTTGTAACGCTCGTCGGGTTCGGCGACGGCGTAGGACATCCGCTCGTCCTCGGTGAGAGTCACCCGGACCTCGGTGCATTCGGCCGGCGCGATCCAGCCCTGCGCCTCGATCTCACGCCAGGGCGCGTCGTACCGCTTCGGGCCGATCAGGGAGAACACGTCACCCTCGCGGCCGTCCTCGCGCACGAGCGTCGCGGTCAGTCCGAGCCGGCGCCGCGACTGGATGTCGGCGGTCATCCGAAACACCGGGGCGGGCAGCAGGTGAACCTCGTCGTAGACGATGAGGCCCCAGTCTCGGGCGCCGAACAGGTCGAGGTGCAGGTACTCGCCGCCGCGGCGGGCGGTCATGACCTGGTAGGTGGCGATCGTGACCGGCCGGACCTCCTTGCGCTCCCCGGAGTACTCACCGATCTCGTCCTCGGTCAGCGACGTTCGCTTCAGCAGCTCGCTACGCCATTGCCGGCCGGCGACCGTGTTGGTGACGAGGATCAGGGTGGTGCTGCTCGCCCTGGCCATCGCCGCGGCGCCGACGATCGTCTTGCCTGCGCCGCTGGGCAGCACGATCACGCCCGAGCCGCCCTCCCAGAAGCCGGCGACGGCGCCCTTCTGGTAGTCACGCAGCTGCCAGCCTTCCTCGTGCAGCTCGATCGCGTGGGCCTCGCCGTCGACATAGCCAGCCAGGTCGTCGGCCGGCCAGCCGAGCTTGAGCAGCGCCTGCTTCAGCCGGCCCCGCTCGGACGGATGGACGATGACCGTGTCGTCGTCGACCTTCGCGCCGAGCATCGGCGCGATCCGCTTCGCCCGGGTGACCTCGACCAGCACCGCCCGGTCGATGGCCCGCAGCACCAGTCCGTGCACCGGGTCGTTCTCCAGGCGCAGCCGGCCGTAGCGGTCCATCGTGTCGGCCACGTCGACGAGCAGCGCGTGCGGCACGGCGTACCGGGAGTAGGTGACCAGCGCGTCGACGACCTGCTCGGCGTCGTGGCCGGCGGCGCGGGCGTTCCACAGCGCGAGCGGCGTGATCCGGTAGGTGTGGACGTGCTCGGGAGAGCGCTCCAGCTCGGCGAACGGCGCGATTCCCGCCCGCGCCTCGTTCGCGCGCGGGTGGTCGACCTCCAGCAGCAGCGTCTTGTCCGACTGGACGATGAGCGGCCCGTCAGCCACGGGTTCGCCGATCCAGCAGGGATCCCGGGGACCCCTCGTACCGGGATGGCCTGAAGAGCATGACTCGACGGTACCTGCCCTCGAAAAGGACACCGCACGGCCACCAACCGTAGCGGTGACGGGCAAGAGGTTGACCACGCACCGAGGAGCGCCCGAGTCCGCGGTAGAGCGGCGGTCATGCCCTAGCCTTACGACGTTCGACCGAAGACCGCGCGATCGTGGCGAAGCCACCCGCGGCCGGAGGCCGAGATCCAGACCGATCCAGTCCAATCCAGACCAGTGGACGCCAGCCGAACGGCTGCGTCCTTGACATCGGGAGCCCGCCATCGCTCGCCGAACCGCCCCACCGCCTCATACCTCCGCCGCGGCGAGCGGCGCCGTCGGCAGCGTGCCCGAGGTGGGACCGCGCCAGCCGTGCCCCTGCGGCTCGGGCCGCCGTTACAAGGCCTGCCACGGCGCCAGGACGCGCCCCGCGCCGGTGCTGCGGCCGTTCGCCGGCCGTGCCGACGAGCCGGACCTGGTAGCGCTGCGGGAGCTGGTACCCAGCGCCACCGCGCCGCTGGCGCTGCACCCCGACCATCTCGCCAAGCACCCCGAGCACGCCGACCGCAAGATCACCATCGGCACGATGCTGCCGCAGGCGGCGCCCGCGCTGGTCCGGGACACCGGTGAGATCCTGCTGGCCACCCAGACCCTGACACCCGGGCTCGACGCGTCGGCGGACATCGCTGGCGCGCTGCTGGCGGCGCTCGCCGCGGAGCCCGGCACGGTCGTCGCCGACGGTCCGGTCTCCGCGCTGGGCACGGTGGAGCGCCTGCCGCAGGGGCTCGCCGGCCTCCCCCGCCTCGTCGACCTGCTGGACCCGGCCCGGCTGGAGATCACCGTGCACCCCGGCTTCGGCTGGTGGCTGCCGCCGGCCGAGGACGACTCTCCCGGCCTGTCCGCCGAGGTGCAGTCCAGCCTCGAACGGGCGAACGCCACGGTCGTGCCCACCGCCCGGCTGAGCTCCGTCGAAGCCGCCTACTGGACCCATCCCGGTGACAAGGTCCACCTGCGCTGGGTGCTGCCGTTCCCTGCCGAGGAGGACGGCGCAGCCGGCCACGCCGGAGCGGGAGCCGAGGAGCAGCTGCTCGACGCGCTCGCCCGGCTCGCCGCCGCCGGCGCGTTGACCGTCGGCGAGGGGTCGCGTTTCGTCGGCTCGTTCCGAGCCGACGGGCTCGTCGTCCCGGTCTGGGACCTCGCGCCGGACGCCGACGCGGACAGCTGCGAGGAGCCGGCGGCGGCCCTGCGCTCCGCGCTCGACGACGTGCTGGCCGACCGCCGCCCGCTGACGAGTGAGGAGCGTCGCATCCGCGCCGGCGTCGTGGGCCGCACCCTGACGCTGCGTTAACACGCCCTGACCTGGCTGGTATCTGGCCCGGTTCAGGTTCTGGCCAGACCCGGGCCTGGCCAGAACCTGGTCGGGTGGGCGCGGGCATGATGGCGGCGGGACCGCAGACGAAGGCGAGACGAGGCAGCCCGCCGCCGCGACCGAGACGAGGCCACTCCTGATGCCGGACCGTGCCTGATGGCGGACTTCGACGTCGTCGTGATCGGGGCGGGGCCGGCCGGGGCCGCGGCCGCGCGGGTCGCCGCCACGGCGGGAGCCCGGGTCTGCCTGCTCGAACGGGCCGTGCTGCCGCGATACAAGACCTGCGGCGGCGGGCTGGTGGGGATGTCGCGCGACCAGATCGCCGCCGCCGGGCTCGACTGGGCCGAGCTCGCCCGGGCCCAGGTCGACGCGCTCACCATGACGCTCGACGGCCGGCTGAAGGTCACCCGGCGCCGGCGCGACGGCCAGTCGATCCTCGCGATGGTGATGCGCCCCGAGCTCGACGCCGCCCTGGTGGACGCGGCCAAGGCCGCCGGTGCCGAGGTTCGAACCGCGACGACCGTCACCGAGGTGCGCGACGCCGGCGCGGACGGGGTGGCGGTGGCGGTGCGCGGCGGGCCCGACCTGGTCGCCTCGGTCGTCGTCGGCGCGGACGGGACGTCCTCGCGGGCGGCCGGCTACGTCGGGGTGCGGTGTGACCAGGTGGACCTCGGCCTGGAAGGCGAGTTCCGGGTGCCGTCGTACCTCGCCGCCCAGTGGGAGCGGCGGATGCTCCTGGACTGGGGCCCCGTGCGCGGCTCGTATGGCTGGGTGTTCCCGAAAGGCGACGTCCTGACGGTCGGCGTGATCGGGTCGCGCGACGAGGGCCCGGCGCTGCGCGCCTACTACGAGAAGTTCGTCGCCTGGCTGGGCATCGCCGACCTGCCCCGTCAGCATGACTCCGGGCACCTCACCCGGGTGCGCGCCGACGACTCACCGGTGCGCCGCGGCCGGGTGCTGGTCGCCGGGGACGCCGCCGGCCTGCTCGACCCATGGACGCGGGAGGGCATCTCGTTCGCGCTGCGCTCCGGCCGGCTCGCGGGCGAGGCCGCGGCCGCGGCCGCGGGCGGCGACCCCGCCGCGCTGGACGCCTACCCGGCGCGGATCGAGGCCGTGTTCGGCTCCGAGCTCGCCGCGGGCCGGGTGCTGCTCGGGCTGTACAGCCGCCGTCCCGAGCTGATGCACACGATGATGTCGGCCGGCCCCGGCGCGTTCGGCCTGTTCACCCGGATCATCGACGGCCGCTCGACGATCGCCCGCCAGCTGCGCCGCCCCGCCGTCACGGCCACCGTCGCGGCCTTGTCTCGTTAGACCAGTGGCCTGTCGCGGTGGACCGGAGGTCAGGCGCCGCCCGACGCGCGCCGCGCCGGGCCATCAGGCCGGGTTGGGGCGGTCAGCCATCCTCGGCCGAGCGCAGCGCGGCGTGCAGCGAGGCCGGGGTCAGATAGCCGGCGAAGTCGCTGGGGCCGTCACCGTTGCCGTTGCCGGCCTCGTAGACGGGCAGCCGGGCGTCGTCCCGGGCGAGCAGCGCGGTCAGCGCCTCCGAGAGCATGGAACCGATGACGATCGAGGGCGTCGCGCTGCCGTCAGGCGAGCCGTCGGCGGCCGCGGCCGGTTCGAGGGCGTCGCGGCGCAGCGGGAGGACGTCCAGTCGGCGCAGGGTTCGTTCGGCGCCGGTGAAGTCGGCGACGAACGGGGTCGCCGGGTGGGCCAGGATGCGAGCGGGGGTGTCGATCTGCTCCAGGCGACCCCCGTCGGGGCCCGCGCGGAAGACCGCGACCCGGTCGGCGAGCCGGATCGCCTCGTCGATGTCGTGCGTGACGAAGACGATCGTCTTGCTGATCTCCCGGCGCAGCCGGGCGAACTCGTCCTGGAGGCGCGCGCGGGCGATCGGGTCGATGGCCGAGAACGGCTCGTCCATCAGCAGCACCGGCGGGTCGGCGGCGAGCGCCCTGGCGACCCCCACCCGCTGCTGCTGCCCGCCGGACAGCTCGTGCGGGTACCGGTCGCCGACGACCGCCGGGTCGAGCCCGACCAGTTCCAGCAGCTCGTCGGCCCGCGCCCGGGTCCTGGCCCGGTTCCAGCGCAGCAGCCGGGGCACGCAGCCCACGTTCGCCCGCACCGTCAGGTGYGGGAACAGGCCCACCTGCTGGATCACGTAGCCGAGCCGGCGACGCAGCTTCACCGGGTCGAGCGAACGCACATCCTCGCCGGCGAGCAGGATCCGCCCGGCGGTCGGCTCCACCAGCCGATTGATCATCTTCATGGTCGTGGTCTTGCCGCACCCGGACGGCCCGACCAGGCAGACCAGCTCGCCGTCGCCGATCTCGAAGGACAGATCGGCGACCGCGACCGTCCCGTCCGGGTAGGTCTTCTCGACCCCCTCCAGGACGATCATCGACTCGCTAGCCGGCATGAGGGCCGCCCTCGGCCGACGAGATCGACGAGGTCCACGAGATCGACGGGATTGACGGAATCGACGACGGAATCCGCGCCGCCGGCTCGACGCGGGTCGGGAGAACCGGCGGGGGCGACGTCGACGTTCCGCTCATTCCGGGCAGGATAGTGGGTATTGGCACCTCGTCGGTCGGATAGCGTGCGGGTATGGCCTCGGCGGGTGGGAGCTGCCTCACGCGCAACGAGTGGATCTGCGGCCGGTATCTGAGCACCCGGTCCGACGAGATCCTCGCGGCGCTGCGCGAGCACATCGACCTCACGGTCACCTCGGTCGCGCTCGGCGTGGCGGTGGCGATACCGCTCGTGCTCGTCGCGCGCCGCTGGCGGCCCGCGGTCGGCCTGATCGGCGGTGCCACCAGCATCCTGTACACGATCCCCTCGCTGGCCTTCTTCGCGCTGTTGCTGCCGCTGTCCGGGCTGTCCACGACGACGGTACGCACCGGCCTGGTGGTCTACACGCTCGTCATCCTCTTTCGCGGCTTCATCGCGGGACTTGACGGTGTGCCACCGGACGTCCTGGAATCCGCGCGCGGAATGGGCTACGGCCCGATCCGGATGCTGCTCACGGTCGAGCTGCCGTTGGCGCTGCCGGCGATCGTCACCGCGCTGCGGGTCGCGACCGTCTCGACCATCGCGCTGGTGACGGTCGGCGCGACGATCGGCCACGGCGGCCTCGGCAACCTGATCTACGACGGGCTGGGCAGCACGTTCAAGGCCGAGGTGTTCACCGCCTCGGTGCTGTGCCTGGCACTCGCCGTGATCACGGACCTGCTGCTCGCCGGCCTGGAACGACTCGTCACCCCGTGGCGGTGGCGCAGGCGCAGGCCCCGTCGGCCGGCCGGTCCGGCCGCCAGCCCCAGGACCGCCGCGGCCTCAGCCGAGGTGGCTTCGTGAGCACGGTCGCCGACGCCACCCGCTGGCTGACCGACGGCGCGAACTGGTCCGGCGGCGGCGGGATCCCGGCGCGCCTCGGCGAGCACCTGACACTCACCGGGGCGTCCGTCGGGATCGCCGCGGCCCTCGCGTTGCCCGCCGGGATCTGGCTGGGCCACCGTGGGCGGGGCGGGGCGCTCGCGGTCAACATCTCGGGCGCGCTGCGCGCCGTGCCGACGTTCGCCGTGCTGGTACTGCTGGCCATCGGCCCGCTCGGCATCGGCGACCGGACGACGATCGTCGCACTGGTCCTGTTCGCCATCGCCCCGCTGGTGGCGAACAGCTACGTCGGCGTGCGCGAGGTGGACGCCGGCGCGCGGGAGGCCGCCCGCGGCATGGGCATGTCCGGCTGGCAGGTACTCACCCGCGTCGAGCTGCCGCTCGCACTGCCCCTGATCATGCTGGGTGTCCGGCTGGCGGCGGTGCAGGTGGTGGCGACGGCGACGATCGCCGCGCTCATCGGCGGCGGCGGGCTGGGCCGGTTCGTCGTCGACGGCCTCGCCCAGCATGACCAGCCGAAGGTGCTTGGAGGCGCCGTCCTCGTCGCCGTGCTCGCCCTCGCCGTCGACGGACTGCTGCTCGGTCTCACCCGGCTGATCAGCCCAACCGGGGCCACCACCCGCCGAGGAGCCGGCCAGCGCGGACGCGGACGCGTCCGGTCGTCCGGCTCCCCCACCGGTCCGGTCATGAGCTTGGCCGCCGGCCCCGCCAGCCCCGCCGTCGGGCCGGCGGGATCGGCGAGACCGGCGGGACGGGCGGCGGGGCGGTCGGATCAGGTGGAGCACTCGGATCAGCTGTAAGCGGATCAGCTGTAAGGACGCCAGCGAACGGTCTCGTCGCCGGTACGCAGGCTGTTGAGGCGGACGCGGAACTGCGCCGCGGCGGTCGGGTTGCTGGCGAGGATCGGCAGCACGCTGGTGACCAGTTTCAGCTCGCGGACGGCCCGCAGCACCGGCCAGCCGTCCCACCGGGTGACGTCGGCGCCGTAGGCGGCGGCGAGCTGGGCGTGCCAGCTGGACGGGTAGCCGAACCGCGCCGTACCGACGGCCACCGGGACGAGGTCCCACTCGGCCGGGCCGATGCTCACCGAGTCGAAGTCACAGAGCACCACCTGCCCATCCGGCCGCCTGACGAGGTTGCCGAGATGGGCGTCACCGTGGATCACCGTGGTCGGCAGCTGGTAGCGCACGGTTCGCAGGCCGGCCGCGACCCTGCCGGCCAGCTCGTCGAGGAACTCCCGGTCGGCGGCCGGCAGCGCCTCCGCGTCGGACATCCGCCGCCGGACGTCGTCGAACGGGTCCCAGCGCGGCAGCGCCGGCATCGGCGGCGCCAGGGCGTGCAGGCGGCGAAGCGCGCCGCCGAGTTCGCCGGCCGTGGGCGCTGGCGGGGTGCCCGGTCCCGCGTCGACCCAGGCCGTCGCCAGCGCACCGGCCGCGGCCACCGGCGCGGGCACGCCCGGCAGCAGCCGGACCGCGGGCACGCCCTCGTCCTCCAACCACCGGGCGACCTGGATCACCTTCGGTATCCGATGGGTCATCGCGGCCGAGGTGGCGATGCGCACCACGGCGCCGGCCCGCGGCAACCGGTAGACGGAGTTGACGGTGAGTTTGAGCGCGACCGCGCCGGTCGCGTCCAGGCCGGTCATGGCGCAGATCGCGAGAAGAGCCTGGTGGGAGGCCTCGGCGGTGAACCGCCCGCCGGCGCCCGGTGACTCTGTCCTTGGTAGCTCTGTCTCTGGTGACGCCGTCCCTGGTGAATCTGTCCTTGGTAACTCTGGCGCCGGTAAGCCTGTCCCCGGTAAGTCCGGTTCCCGATCGGGAGCGGGCTGGTCGCCTCGCTCGTCGCCCGGTCCCGGTCCACCGTCCCGCGTTCCCCCCCGTGACCCGCCCGTCAGCCGTTCACGTCCGGGAGTGTCCGGCCTGGTGTGCCTGGCCCATCGGCCACCGAGGCCAGGGCGGCCGCCGTGGCCACGCCTGGCAGGCCGTCGCGCGGCCCCTGCTCGGACGCCGAGCGCTGCCACTCGCGGACCAGGGCCGCCAGGTCCCGCACCTCCGGCACCTCGCTGTGCGCGCGGGTCGCCGCCAGCACCTGGTCGGCGCGGCCGGACACCGAGGCGACGGTGCGGCCCCAGGAGATCTGGATCGCCTCGCTCGCCAGCGAGCACGCCCGCTCGAGCTCGAGGCGCCCCGCCCTGGCCAGCGCGAGCGACAGGTCGAGGCGGATCACCGAGCGGAAGCCCGGGGCGTCCATCCCGTCCAGCTTCGGCATCGCCAGCTCGGCGTGCTCCTCGGCGGCTCGCGGCCGCCCGAGCAGGCACAGCGCCGTCGTGGCGTTGTACGCGACCTCCACCGGGTTGAACTCGTCGAAGCTCGGGCCGGGCCGTCCCCACCGGTCCGGCGGGATCTCGTCGGCGAGGTCGTAGGCGTGGTCCAGCGCGCGGGCGGCGCCCTGGACGTCACCGAGGCCCGCGAGCGCCCTCGCCTCCTGGCAGACCAGCCGGGCTCGCACGGGCCCGCCGGCGACGTGGCGCTGCCCATCCCTCGCCAGCCGCAGGGCCTCGTCCGGCCGGCCGTCGTAGAACTCGGCGACCGCACCGACCTCGCGGGCCGAACCGCACAGCTGCCCGTCTCCGGCGGCGAGCCCGGCGGCGTATCCCTGGGTGGTGAGCACTCGGGCAGCGGTGACGTTGCCCTGCTTGAAGGCGGCGTCCGCGCGCAGCACCGCGACCCGGCCCGCCAGCACCCGCAGCCGCTTCCACTGGCCGTCGGCCATCCGGCGCCGGGCCAGCCGCTCCAGGCCGCGGTGCAGCCGCGCGGTCTGAGCGAGGACGTGGGTCGGCGGGATCACCTCATGCGCGCCAAGAGCCTGGCCTAGCAGGTGCTCGGCCMGTTCGAGCGCCAGTTGGACGGGGCTGGCGGCAAGCATGCCGGACACCTCCAGGATCTGGCCTTCGAGAAGCAAGGCGCCCATGACCGCGCCGGCGGCCAACCGATGGAACTGACGGCGGTCGGAGGCTCCCTTGTCCGCATCGTCCTCGTCACGGGGCGTCGCGACGGCGCCMGGCGTGGTCCGAGGTGTGGTCTCCTCCCGCACCGTCTCCGGGTGGGCGTCGGCCGCGGTGCTGGCCGACGGCGCCGGCCACGGCGCGCTCTCGGCCGGCTGGGATCGCGGGCCACCTATCAGGCCTGGGTAGTCCTGCGGATGGTCGTCGGGCGACCGCCGGGCGACCGGGATGAGGCTCTGCCCGACGGGACCCGCTGGCGCGGGACGGCGGTCCGCGCCGCCGAGGCCGGATCCGGCGGCCGCAGCGGGCACGATGGCACCGTCGTGCCGGTCGCGCGTGCCGTACCCGTCGTACCCGGCGCGATCGTCGTGCCCGTCGCGTACGTCGCCGCCGGCACCGGTGTCACCCGGCGCCGGCGGCGTGGCCGCGTCGGCGTCGTCGTTCCCCGGGTCCTGGGGCAGTCCACCCGTGGCTTGCGGCATCGGGTGTCCCTCCTGTGAATGGCCGAATCGCCGGTCAGACCGGACGCATGGACTAAGATTGGGCTAATTTTGGGACCTTCGACCCTGGCGGAAAGACTAGATCTCTCTTTCCGTCGCGCACCCTTGTTCCCGAGAGGGCCCACGGTCGGACCACTCCCGGCGTGGCCCGATCAGCCCGACCGCCCCGCGGTGGCATCCAGGCCGGGTCGAGCGGCGCGGGCCTCATCGCCCTACCGACGCGCGCCCTTGCCTACGGACAGTCAGGGACACTCTCGGGGGTCGCCGTCGCAGCACCCTCTTCGCGGAGATCGTACGGGCGCCCCGCAGCCAGCCTTCCGACCTGTCGACGCCAGACTTGTCCGGTATGGTCCCGACTTGGGACCACACAACGCCCCTTGTGCTCAAGGGGATCCCGTTAGCGACCCGTTGACGTCCCTCACCGATCCCTGATTACCGAAAGTCATTGGATCGGTCTCTCAGCGGTGGTTGTAGGGCGGCCCTAGCCGTTTGGGTGCGCCGAGCGGGCGGCGGGCATCTCGGCCGCCCACTCCCGCCGCTGTCGCCCGCGCCGGCTACCTCAGTGAACTGATCGCCGAACGGGTCGCCGCCGGCCTGCCCCGGCCGCCAGCTGAGCTGGGTGGCCGGCATCACGTCTGCGGCGGCCGCCTGGCGGCTGACGAGCGCCGTCTGACCGAATGGTCTCGGTAGCCTCGGGAGCATGTCTGCTCGTGGGGGCGCGGTGAGCTCCGGCCAGGAGCCTCGAGCCGCGGACCCACTGATCGCGCCCCGCCAGTTCGCGGATCTCGCGGAGCCGGCGGCCGAGCCGGCGCTCGCCCGCGCCACCGGGTTCGCGGACCGGGCGGCGCTGGCCGCCCAGTTGGAGGCGCTGGCCTTCCGCGGCTGGCCGGCGCTGCGTGCGCAGCCGCTCGACGGCTGGGTGCTGCGGGACTCCGCCGGCGCCACCCGCCGCGGCAACTCGGTCTGGACGTGCGGCGAGGTCGCCGACGTCGCGATGGCCATCGGCGAGGCCGAGCGGTTCTACGCGCGCGCCGGCCGCCCGTCGACCTTCCAGCTCACGCCCGTGTCGCGCCCCGTCGGACTCGGCCTCGCGCTGGACGCGGCCGGCTACGACGGCGACAGCGGCCCGACCGACGTGTGCGTCGCGGACCTGGCCGCCCTCGTCACGAGCGCCGCGGGCATCACCCAGGGCACGGCAGTCCGGACCCGGCAGGATGACGCGCCAGACCAGACCTGGCTGGACGTCGGCGCCGCGGGCGGGATGTCGATGTTCGGCCCTTACCGGTCCGCCAGCGTCGCGATCCTGTCCAAGGTCGCGCTGCCCGTCGTCTACGTCACGGCGACGCTCGACGGCAGACCGGTCGGGGTGGGCCGAGGCGTCCTCGACGGAGAGTGGCTCGGCGTCTACAGCATGGCGACGCTGCCGGCCGCGCGCGGCCGGGGCGCGGCCACCGCGGTGCTCGCGGCGCTCGCGCGGTGGTCGGCGGGGCTCGGCGCGCGGCGCGCCTACCTGCAGGTGGAGGAGCACAGCGTCGCGGCGCGCCGGCTCTACGCCGCCCTCGGCTTCCTCCCGGTCTACCGCTACACCTACCGTCGGCGCCCGGCCGCGCCGGCGACGCCCGCGCAGGCGACGTCCACGTGACCGGCGCGAAGCGCGACGCGACCACCACCGAGGACCCGATGGCACGACTGCTCGCACCGGGGCCGACCCGGGTGATGGGCGTCGTGAACGTCACGCCCGACTCGTTCTCCGACGGCGGCACCTACGCCGACCCGACCGAGGCGGTGCGCGCCGGGCTGCGGATGGTCGCGGACGGCGCCGACCTGGTCGACGTGGGCGGGGAGTCGACCCGCCCGGGCGCGGCCCGCGTCGACACCGCCGAGGAGTGCCGCCGGGTGCTGCCGGTGATCGCCGCGCTGGCCGCCGCCGGCGCCGCGGTGAGCGTCGACACCACCAGGGCGGCCGTCGCCGAGGCGGCGCTGGCCGCCGGCGCGGTGCTCGTCAACGACGTGTCCGCCGCCGCCGAGCCCGACCTGCTCGCGCTCGTCGCCGAACGCGAGGCGTACTACGTGCTCATGCACGCCCGAGGGGCGAGCGTCGACATGGCCAAGCGGGCGCACTACGGCGACGTGGTCGCCGACGTGGCCGCCGAGCTGGCCGAACGCCTCGCGACCGTGCTCGACGCGGGCGTACGCCGGGAACGGGTGATCATCGACCCGGGCATCGGGTTCGCCAAGCGATTCGAGCACAACTGGGCGTTGCTGGCCCACCTCGACGCGGTCACGGCGCTGGGCCGGCCGCTGCTGGTCGGCACGTCGCGCAAGTCCTTTCTCGGTGCCGTGCTCGCGACGCCCGACGGCGCGGCGCGCCCGGTGGAGCAACGCGAGGACGCCACCCAGGCGACCACCGCGCTGCTGGCCTACCAGGGCGTGTGGGGCGTGCGGGTGCACAGCGTCCGGCCGGCGGTGGACGCGGTCCGGGTCGTCGGCGCCTGGCGGGCGGCGGAGCGCGCCGGTTCGCCCGGCGCATGACCACTGGGCGCCGGCCGTACCGGGGCCCGCTGCCGGGCCTGCCTAGCCGGTCGGCGGGGACGGAAGCGTGGTAGGCATGGGGAAGAAGGCGGGATGGTGGTGCGACGGTGGTGACGGCGCGGGTGGATCAGGCGGGCCCGGAACGGGCTGACGGGCAACGGCTCGCGCGGGCGCTGCCCGCCGACCGGATCGCGCTGACCGGGTTGCGGGTACGGGGCCGGCACGGCGTCCTCGCGGCCGAGCGCGAGCTCGGGCAGGAGTTCGTCGTCGACGTGACGCTCTGGCTCGACACGGCGCCCGCCGCGGCCGCCGACGACGTGACGCTCACCGTGCACTACGGCGAGCTGGCCGAGGCGCTGGCCCGCGTCGTCGCCGGTGAGCCCGTCGACCTGCTCGAGACCCTCGCCGCCCGGCTCGCCGACGTCTGCCTCGCCGACCCTCGGGTCGCGCGCGCCGAGGTGACCGTCCACAAGCCGGCGGCGCCCATCCCCATCCCGTTCGGCGACGTCGCCGTCACCATCGTCCGGGACCGCGCGTGACCGGCACCGGGCCGGGCCGGACGGACGGAGAGCCCGACGCACCCGCGGCCAGCGGCCCCGCGGTCCCGGCGGTCCTGGCGCTCGGCTCGAACCTGGGCGACCGGGAGGCGACGCTGCGTGCCGCGGTCGCCCTGCTGGACAAACGGCTCGGCGCACTTGCCGTCTCACCGGTCTACGAGACCGTGCCGGTCGGCGGGCCACCGCAGGACGACTACCTCAACGCGGTGCTGCTCACCAGGCCGGCGTCCGCGCGGGAACTGCTCGAGGCGGCGCGGGAGGCCGAGCAGGCGGCCGAGCGAGTCAGGTCCGTGCGCTGGGGGCCGCGCACCCTGGACGTCGACGTGATCGCCTGCGGTCCGATGGTCAGCGACGACCCGGAGATCCTCGTGCCGCATCCGCGGGCCCACCTGCGCGCGTTCGTCTGCGTGCCCTGGCTGGACGTCGCCCCCGACGCGGCGATCCCCGGCCACGGCCTGGTCGCCGACCTGGTCACGGGTCTCGTCGCGGCCGGAGAGACCGCGGGCCTGCGCCGCACGGCCGTGGATCTCGGCGAGGGCCTCACGCTCGGATGAGGCGCGCGCATGGTTTCCGCGCCGGCCGCCGCGGCGGCGCGGCGCACCTTCGGGGACGGCGCGGATGAGGCCGACGCGGGCACGCGACCTCGCCGGCGCCGCCGTGGTCGCCGGCGTGCTGGTCTACCTGCTGCTGGTCTGGACCTACCGGTCGCTGCCGCAGCTGCCACGCACCGGACCGCTGTCGGTGTTCGTCGTCGCCCTGCTGGAGGTGCAGACCGCGAGCATCACCCGCCGCAGGCTCGCCGGCCGGCCCGGGACCAAGCCCATCATGCCGATCACCGTGGCCCGGCTCGCCGCCCTCGCCAAGGCCAGCTCCCTCACCGCCGCGGTCATGGCCGGCGGATGGGCGGCGCTCCTCGGCTACACCGCGTCCAGGACCGACGAGTTCGGTACCGCCGGCGCGGACCTGGTCACCGCCGGCCTGGGTCTTGGCTCCGCGGTCAGCCTGATCGCCGCGGCCCTCCTCCTCGAACGCGTCTGCCGGGTCCGCCGCTAGTCACCGCGCACCCCCCCGTCCGGGCCAGAACTCGGCCTCTTACGCTAAGCACTGACCGTGACTGACACGGCCCTGCTCGCCGCGTGCCGTCGAGGCCCGCGCGCGCGTACGTGCCACCGCTGCCAGGTCGCCGCTTCAGGTAGCCGCCGTCACCCGGGCAGGCGGTGCGCGTGGACGGGGGAGGTTCCCGCCGTGGTCATCAAGGTCGAGGGAGCTCGGGGCGACCGCTCGGACGACTGGTCGGGCGACGGCTGGTCCGACGAGAGCTGGTCCGACGGCGGCTGGGCCTACGACGGCTGGGCCGCCGGCCACCCACAGCCGAACGGTCACGCGCAGCCGAATGGTCACGCGCCGCCGAACGGCCACGGGCCGCCGGACGTCGGCCACCATGCCGACGGTCGACCCGAGGAACCGTGGGAGGAGCCGCCGCGTTCGCGGTCCTCACCCGCGGCGCCGGATGCCGCGGACGGCCAGCGTCGCACCGCCGACCGCAACCCGCCCGGCGACGGAGCCACCGGCGGGTTCGACCGGCCGCTCTACGCGCCGTCCCGGAACGGCCGGGCGGCCCGCCACGCCCGGCCCACGCCCGTCGACCACCAGGACCAGCAGGACCACACCGAGCTCATCAACCGGATCTCACTTCCCGGCGGCGGGCGCGTCTACCAGCCCCAGCACGATGAGATCCGGGTCACCGCCGAAGGCACGGACCGGTCCGACCACCGGCGCCAGTCCAACCGGGAAGCTCGCCGCGACCGGTCCGGCCGCTCCGGCCCAACGGACGGGTCCACCCGGGATGACTCCGGCCGGGCCGGCGGGTCCGGCCGGACCGGCGGGTCCGGCCGGACCGGCGGGACCGGCGGGACCGGACGAACCAGCGCGGCCAGCCGCACCGGAGCCACCCCCGCCGACCGGGGCGGCGGGGCGGACCGCGCCGGCCGCGCGGGCGGCGCTGGTCGTCCCGAACGGACCGGCCGAGCCGGGTCGGACGGGACCGCGCGGGCCAGCGGGACGGGCGATTCCGGCAGGGCGGGACGGGCCGGAGCGGCGGGCGGAACCAGAGGCTCGGGCCGCCACGGCAGGGCCGACCGCGGTGGGCGAGCCGCCCGAGGCGGCGGCGGGTCCAGCCCGGACACCGGGCTGGACGAGGTCAGCGCCACCAACCTCAACCTGTCGATCCGCGGCGACCTCGCTCCCGAGGGCGCGGCCCGCCCCAGGCGCGCGGCGTCGAACCCGTCGTCGTCCGGCGCGGACGAGGCCACCGGTTGGCAGCCCGGCACGGGGGACACGCCGACCCGCCGGCCCCGACGCCCACCGCCCGAGCATCGGCCGATCGCCAGGACCGTGAAGACGCTGGTGATGGTCGGCGTCGCGTCCGTCGGCGTGTCCCTGGGCCGCGAGCTCGCGCTGCCGGGCGACGCGAGCCTGCAGAACCGGATCTCCGACTGGGCCAGGGACCACCACTTCGGTTTCATCGTCGAGGCGGGATTTTGACCCGCACCCGCGACCCCCGCGACGGCCGAGGAAGGCCGGCGAGGGGTTCCGGCGAGCGCGGCCCATGAGCCCGACGCCGCCGCGCGCCGACGGGCCGACGGAGATGCTGGGCTACCGTCGGAGGGTGTCATCGGGGGTCAGCCAGGGCGACAGCCAGGGCAACGAGGAGCCGGCCACGCTCGCGGCGTGGCTGCGCGCTCGCTCCGACGACGAGCTGACCAGGCTGTTCGAGCTGCGGCCCGACCTGGCCACGCCGCCGCCACCCGACTTCGACATCCTCGCCGCGCGGCTGGAGATCCGGGTCAGCGTGCTGCGCGCGCTCGACGCCCTGGACGCGTTCACCCTGGAGGTCGGTGCCGTCCTCACGCTGCTGCCCGCTCCGGTCTCGGTCCAGCGGCTGGCCGAGCAGTGCGGCGGCCTCGACGTCGGGCCGTCGGTCGCGGCGCTTCGTGCCCGCGCCCTGCTCTGGGGCCCCGCGGACGCGCTGCGCCTGGTCGCCACGGCGGGCGACGTGCTTGGTGACCGGCCCCTGGGGCTCGGCCGATCCGCGCGCGACTGCCTCGCCGCCTATCGCCCCCCGCAGCTCGCCCGGCTCGCCACCGCCCTCGGCGTGTCCCCGGCGTCGGCCCGCGCGGGCAACGGCCGGGACGGCGGCGCGGGCCGGTCGTCGGAGTCCCGTGAGCCGCTCGTCGCCGCGATCAGCACCCGGCTCGCCGATGCCGACCTGGTGCGCCAGCTCGCCGCCGAATGCTCGCCGGCCGCCGTCCGGATCCTGGACCGGCTGGCGGACGGGCCGGCGCGCGGCGCCACCGCCGACGCGGGGCGCCTGCTCACGGTCTCCGCCGCGCGCACCCCCGTCGAGGAGCTGCTCGCCCGTGGCCTGCTCGTGGGTGTCGACGCCGAAGAGGTGGAGATGCCCCGCGAGGTGGGGCTGGCCCTGCGCGGCGACCCGCCCACTGGGACGTTGCACCCACGTCCGCCCACCCTGACCGGGCGCGCCGTCGACCCGGCCTCCGTCGACCCGGCGGCGGCGCTGGCCGCCGACACGTTGGTCCGCCACATCGCGACCCTGCTGGACGCGTGGGGAACCGCGCCGGTCGTCCCGCTGCGCACTGGCGGGCTCAGCGTGCGCGACCTGCGAGCCGTCGCCAGGCTGCTGGATGTGTCCGAGCCGGACGCCGCCTTCGTCGTCGAGCTCGCGTCGGCCGCCGGGCTGGTCGACGCCACCGCCGGCGTCGACGTGCGGATCATGCCGACGACCGCCTTCGACCGGTGGAGCGTCGACCTGCCGGCGCACCGGTGGGCGGCGCTGGTCGACGGCTGGGTCAGGTCGGCGGCGGTCGCCTCGCTGGTGGGGGAACGGGACGAACGCGGCCGGCAGATCTCGGCGCTGTCGGTCGACGTGCGCCGGGGCGCCGCCGTCACGACCCGCCTGGAGGTGCTGGTGGCGCTGGCGGCCGCGCCGGCCGGCGTGGCGCCGGCCCCCGAGTCGGTGCGCGCCTTGCTGGCGTGGCGCGCGCCGCGGCGCGGCGGCCAGCTGCTGGACCGAATGGTCGACGCGACGATCCGGGAGGCGGAGCTGCTCGGCCTGACCGGCCGCGGCGTGCCGGCCACGACCGGCCGCCTGCTGGCCGAGCTGCTCACTCCCGCGGGACCGCCGGCACCGGGCGGCGGCGCGGCCGGCTCGGTCGCGTCGGGCGGCGCGGGCCCGTCGGGGTCGCTCGTCGACACCCTCGCGGACGCGCTGGCGCCGCTGCTGCCCGAACCGATCGAGGAGCTGCTGCTCCAGGCCGACCTGACCGCCGTCGCGCCCGGCCCGCTGGTGCCCCAGGTCGCGGCGGAGCTGGCCCAGCTGGCCGACATCGAGTCGGCCGGCGCGGCGACCGTCTACCGGTTCTCGGAGGCGTCGCTGCGCCGCGCGTTCGACGCCGGCCGCTCACCGGCCGAGATCCACGACCTGCTCACCCGGCTCAGCCGCAGCGGCGTGCCGCAGGCGCTCGCCTACCTGGTCGACGACACCGCGCGCCGGCACGGCCGGCTGCGTTCCGGCCCGGCCGAGTCCTACCTGCGTTGCGACGACCCGGTGCTGCTCTCCGAGGTGCTGGCGTCCCGACGCACCCAGGCGCTCGGGCTGCGCCGGATCGCCCCCACCGTCGTGATCTCCCGGATGCAGGTCTCCGACCTGCTGGACGGGTTGCGCGCCGCCGGCTTCGCCCCGGCGGCCGAGGGTCCGGACGGCCGGGTCGTGGTCAGCCGGCCGGAGGCGCACCGGACGCCGGCCAGGGCCCGGTCCGCCTCGGCCGATCCGGCCGCGGTGCGCCGCGGCCAGCTGCGCGACGCCGTGCGGCTCGTGCGCCGCGGCGACGAGACAGCGCGGGCGCTGCGGCAGGTCGGCACGGGCGGCGCCGGCGCGCGGGGGGCCGGGGGCGGCGAGGTGGACGGCCTGGTCCGGACCGCGCCGATGATCCTCGTCAGGCTCCAGGCCGCGGTCCGCGACCGGCGCCGGGTGGTGCTCGGCTACGTCGACCAGCAGGGCACGGCGAGCGACCGGATCGTGCGGCCGACGGCGCTCGACGGTGGCTGGCTGACCGCCTGGGACGAGAACAACGGCGCCCCTCGCCGCTTCGTCCTGCATCGCGTCACCGCCGTCGCCGACGTACCCGATCCCTTCGCCCTCCCCGACGCCATGGGCTAGTCGGCTAGCCGGGGTAGCGGTCCGACAGGGCGTACCGCAGCAGGACGACGTCGTCGATCCTGACGACCTCGGCGAGGCGGGTCGGGTTGGCCGAGTTCCAGGGGTAGGCGCCGTCGTGAACGAAGCGCGGGGCACGCGGGTCGCCGACGAAGAACGGCGCGATCGCGAGCTGCAGCTCGTCGGCGAGGCCGGCCGCCAGGAACTGGCTGTGGATGGCGCCGCCGCCCTCCACCATCAGCCGTCCGACGCCCCTGGACGCCAGATCGGCGAGCATCCTGCCCAGGTCGGCCGGCTCGCCGACGTCGACGGTCTCGGCGACGGTGCCGACGCGGTCCCGCGTCTTCTCCAGCGCGGACGTCGCCGCGTAGACGACCTTGGGGGCGTCGCCGGTCGTGAAGAAAAGGGCCTCGGCGTCCAGGTCGCCGCGGCCGGTGAGGGTCGCCTTGAGTGGGTTCGCGGGCTGGCCACGCCGGACCCGGGTGTCACGGCGAGCCTGGGAGCGGACGAGCAACCTCGGGTTGTCCGCCCGGATGGTGCCCGCGCCGACCAGGATCGCGTCACACCCGGCCCGCACCTCGTCCACCCGGTCGAAGTCGGCCTCGTTGGACAGCCGCAGCCGGTGCTCGCTCGCGTCGTCGATGTACCCGTCGATCGACGCGGCGCAGCTCAACAGCACATACGGCTGGCCAGCCGGCCGCGCGTTCCCCATGTCCGCACGCTACGCGGCCGGCAGGCCCCGTCGACCGACCGAACGCGCCGATGGGCTGACGGCTGACGGCTGACGGCTGACGGGTCAGGAGAACAGGCGGTCGTCGTACCGGGACTGGGAGATGGGGTAGCCGGCGTCGTCGAGGTCCGGCGGGGCGAAGCGCTCGGCGACGGCGGCGGCGAGCTCCTGGTAGGCGCGGCGCGTCTCCCGCTTGAGCTCGTGCAGGTCGATCCGCCCACCGGTGGCCAGGTGCGGGTCCCACGGCACCCGCACCACCCGGCGGGTGCGCGCGGCGAAGTGCTGCTCCAGCGAGTCGACGTCCACACCATCGCCGTTCTGCGGGAACATCGAGATCACCGCCACCGCGTCGCGGACCCGGTCCGCGTAGCCATGAGCGTCCAGCCAGTCCAGGGTGGCGCTGGCGGACGTCCCGCCGTCGGCGCTGGAGCTCGTCACGATCACCAGCGTGTCGGCGAGCGCCAGTACGCCGCCCATGGCGCTGTGAAGCATGCCGGTGCCGCAGTCGGTCAGCAGGATCGAGTAGTAGCGCTGCAGCAGCTCGTCGACGGCCCGGTAGTCGGAGTCCGCGAACGCCTCCGAGATCTCCGGGTCGTCCGCCGACGCCAGCACGTCGAGCCGAGAGTCCGACCGGGCCATGTACTGGCGGACGTCGACGTAGCGGAACAACCCGGGAGCGCGCTCCAACAGGTCGCGGACGGTGTACGGCGAGGGCCGCTGCACCTTCGTCCCCAGGGTGCCGCGGTCCGGGTTGGCATCGATCGCCACGACCCGGTCGTCGCGCAGGTCGGCGAGCGTGGAGCCCAGCCCGATCGTGGTCGTCGTCTTGCCGACGCCGCCCTTCAGGGACATCACGGCGATCCGGTGACAGTCGACCAGCTGCGTCCGGATGTGTCCGAGCAGCCGGTTGTGCCGGGCCTCGTCGGGCGACGGCCCGGGGTTCACCGCGCCGCCGGACATCTGGTAGACGACCTTGCGCCAGCCTCGGGCCGCCGTCTCCTGGGCGGGCCCCAGCAGGGCATCGCTGTAGAGCGCCGCCCCCGGGTGCCCGGTCCCGTGCCGGCCGTTCGTCCGGCCGGACGGGTCGGCATCGGCGAGACCGCCCGCCTGATCGGAGCCGTCCGGCGTGTTCCGCCGTCGGGGCGGCGTGTACAGCGCCCCGATGTCGTCCCTGGTCTCCCGGCCTTCCCGTGCGTCGCGGGCATCCCGGACCGGACGGCCGTCGCGGCCGTCCCGGCCATCCGGCGGCGCCAGGCCGGGGCGGCGCGGCGGTGCGGCGTCGAACTGGTCCCACGGCTCGCGTTGGCCGGACTGAACCCGGCCGGCGCCTGGTGGCTGAGGGCGCCCGGCCGGTCGGCCTGCCGCCGGATAACCAGCCGGCTCGTGACCCGCGGGCGGCGGGCCCGACGGTGGCCGGCGCGTCCCGCCCTCGACGCCAGGGGGCGGCATCGCGGGCGGTCGCGGCGGTGCCAGCGGGCCGCCGACGGCGGCGGTGGCGGGTGGCGCCATGCCCGGCGGTGGGGGCGGCGGCACCGGGAGCGGGCTCGGCGCGGGCGCCGGGAACTGCGTCGAGGGCTGGAAGCCGGGCGCCCGGTCATGAAGGGGCGCGAAGGTCGTCGACGCGGTGTTACGGGGACCGCCCGGCGCCTGGCCGATCGGTAGATCGTCGAACAGCGGGTCGAACGCCTGGGTCGATCGACCCGCCGAGCCCGGCCGCTCGCCGGGGCCTGGCCCCGGCCGACCGGCTCCCGCGCCGTCGCGGCCCAGGCTCGCCGGCGGCCTTCCCACCGAGGCGGCCGAGCCTTCCACCACCCACGGCCCGGCGGCGGGCTGGGAGCGGACCGGCGAACCGGCGTCACCGCCGACGGCGATGCCGCCGGCCTGGCGCATGCTGGCGCCCGCGCCGGGCCGGGCACCGTGACCCGGCCCGGCGCTGTGACCCGGACCGGCGCTGTGACCAGGCCCAGCCTGGTTGCCCCGCGCGGCGCCGTTGCCCGGTCCGGCGGCGGAACCCGCCCCGGGCCCGCGGCCGGCGCCAGGACCGCCGTCCACACTCATCCCCGGACCGGCCCCCACACGCCGCCCGTCGTCGGGCCCGCCGAAGACGATCGGACCGCCGGGCCTCGACGACCCGCCGACGGCGACATCGCCGCGCCCACCGCCCGAGACGTCCCAGTCCTGCCGGCGGGTCGGCGGCGCGGCCGGGAACTGGCCGACCGGCCCGGCGCCGTACGCCTGGCTCCCGGGCGGTGGCCCGGCCGGCGACTGCCTGCCCGGCGGTGCGGGCGGCGGCGGTGGGCCGGCGGGCGAGAAGGCGCCGGCCTGGTTCTGGCCGTACGGCGCGCCGACGGGTCCGCGCCCGTTCGCCGCCGGGACGCGCGGCGGCCCGGGCAGGTCGGCCGGGCCCCCCGCCGGATCGGCGAAGCCACCGTAGGAGGCCGGCTGGGAAGGCTGCCGGGAGGTCTGTGGCCGGGATGGGGCGTTGGGGTTCTCCATGGCGAGGCCGGTCGGCCAGGACGGATGCCCTGGCGCGTAAGGAACACCGTGGCCCTCCCGCGCCGGCTCGCGCGGGTCGGCGGGCTGACGGGCGGTGCCGCTGGCGGGGGCCAGGATGTTGGAGAACTCAGCGGCCGGACCCGCGGGCGGGGCGGGAGGTCTGGCGGGCCCTCGCCCGCCGAGCACGAACGGGTCGCGCGCGACGACGCCGAACGGGTCGGCGGACGGCGGGTTCCGGCCGGCGGCCTGCTCGGCCGGGCCGGCTGGCCTCGCGGCGGGACCATCCGCCGGTGCGCCGGGAAGGGCACGGGCCGGGTAGCCCCCCTGCCAGTCCTCGACGCGCCCGTCCGTCGCGAATGGCCCGCCGGGACCCGGCGCCGACCCGCCCCGCGGGGGCGACTGCGGGCCGGGCACGGCACGCGGCGGGGCGGCCGGACGCGGCGGCGGCGGCGCGGCGGCGTGGGTGGACGGATGGTCCGGAGCCCCGACCGACCACCCGTCGGGCATTGGCCTCGGTGGGCCGCCCGGCGAGGCGGACGCGTCGACGGTGAAATCGGTGAGCGGATCGGGCCGTCGCTCTCGCGCGGCCCCGTTCGGGCCGGCCTGCGCGTGGGCCGGAGCCCAGGGGTCGGGGCGCCAACCGTTGGAGCCCGGTGGCGAGACGGGCGGGCGGGCCGGCATCCGGTCGCCCGGATCGAAGTCGATGGGGCCCGGCGCGGGCGGCGGAGCGGCCGCCGAACCGGGCCGCGGGCCGCGGGGGTGCGCGCGCCCGTCTAGGTCGACCTCCGATCGCCAGTCGGCCACCTCGGCGCGACCAAATCCGTTCGGCGCCGCGGGTCCGGGTGAACCGCCGAAGCCGCCCGGAGCACCGAAGCCGCGCGGATCGAAGGCCTGGTCGTTCGGGGCGCCGTACCCGTCGGGAACGCCACGACCGTTGGGAACGCCACGACCGTCAGGCGCGCCACGACCGTCAGGTGCGCCACGACCGTGCGATGAGTCGAATCCGTTCGGGTCTCCGTAGGCACTCGGGTCTCCGTAGGCACTCGGGGCGCCGTAAGCATTCGAGGCGCCGTACCCGCCCGGCCCGCCTGGCCGACCCGGTCCGGCTAGAGCGCCCGGCGCCTGCCTGGAGGCGGCGGGCCCTGGCGGGCGCCGGCCGTCCGGAGCGCCGCCGGGGGCGGCCGAGCCGGGACCAGCCGACGCGCCGTACCTCGGGTTCTCTCCGCCAGGCGGCGGAACCGGTGGGGGCGGTGGGGGTGGGGGGAGCTGGCCGTGCGCGCCCACGCCCGGCAGGCGTCCGACTCCCGGCGTTCTCGGAGGGCCGTCGGCACCGTACGCGCCGCCGAAGTCGGCACCCTGCTCGCCGATGGGCTCGCCGGCGGCGGCGCGGCCCAGGTATCCAGCCGCGAAGGGCAGCGCGGTGGGGTCGAGACGGCCCGTTCCCGCGGGCGCCCTGGCGACGTCCACCCGCGGCTGACCGGCGTACCGCGAGGGCGGATACCCGTCACCGGCATCGATGTCCGCGTCGCTCCTCATGATCCCGCCCGGTCCGCCCCGCCATGGGCGGGGCACTCACGATCCGGCCTGGCGCCCGCTCCGTCCACAGGAAACCCTTCCGTCGGGGGCTGGATCCACCGGTGACTAGAACACCGATGGACTAGCCCATGGCGCGGAAATGGCCAAAGATCACTATAAGCACCCACCCCATAGTCCCATGCCACCCTCTGGCGGGCCTATCCGAGGGGCTTCGCCCGGTCCGGTGGGGACTTTGCCCTGGTGGGTGCCATGCGCCTTCTGACCACTCACCCCACGGTTACCCACGACGGAGGTCGTCACCCGTTCACTCCAGAGCAGTGTGGAACCACGGCGCCGCCCGTGCATGGTCAGCGGCCGGCTCGCGGGCCGCGCGGATCAGCACGGGCCACGCGGGTCAGCACGGATCAGCACAGGTGGCGCGGGGTCAAGCGCGAGCGGCGCGGATCAGCGCGGGCGGCGCGGATCAGATCGCGGCGGGGCCGCCCTCGGCGGGCAGGGGTACGTCCGACCAGTCGCCGGCGTGCGCGAGCGCGTTCGCGGCCGCGAGCACCCGGCGCGCCGGCCAGCCGAGCCGGTCCGCGACCAGCGCCACGTCCTCCCACTCGGGCTGGGCCACGCCGCCAGCGGAACCCCGATCACCACCTCCAAGGTCGCCGACGTGGCCGCCGGCGTTCCGGTCGCCGGCACCGCTGTCGTCGACGTGGGCGCCGGCGAGACCCGGCGAGACCTTGACCCGGATCGCGTGGCCGGCGACCTCGACGACGCGCACGCCGCGGGCCAGCGCATGTTTGCGCACCGCCGTCTCGCGCAGCCCCAGGGTCGAGGTGTGCGCGAAGACGGCCGCCCGCACGCCCGGCGCGGCCACGAGTGGCACCAGCGCGCGCAGCGTGTGCGCCGGGCGGCCCTTCTTCATCAGGATCGGCGTCAGCCAGGCATCCACCGCGCCCGCGGCGAGCAGCGCCGCGAGCACCGACGGCCACACTCGCGGGTCGAGGTCGTCGACGTTGGCCTCCAGCACCAGTTCGTCGGTGGTGACGAGACCACCCAGCTCGCCTCGCCCTCCGGACCCGCCGCGGTCTCGGGTTTCGTCGGCCTGGTCAGCCTGGTCAGCCTGCTCCGCCTCGTCGGCCTGCTCTGCCGGGTCGGGCGGGAGAGCGACGGCGACGGCGACGGCGCCGTCACCGTCATGTGAATGGTCACCGCGCGAGTGACCGCGGTGCGAGTGGTCATGGCGCGAGTGGCCGCCGCCCCGCCAGCCACTACCGCCGAGCGCTTCCTCCAGCGCGTCGCCGAGGACGAGGCGCACGACGTTGGGACGGCCGGGCAGGTCCCGGGTGCCGGCGCCCGCGCCGACGGCGGTCACCCGCAGCGGCGGCAGCTGGCCGTAGCCGGCCACCGACGTGACGACGATCGCGGCGCCGGTCGGCGTGCACAGCTCGACCTGCGCCGGGCCTCCGCTGGCCGGCGCGCCCGCCGCCCGCAGCAGCTCCAGCACGGCGGGCACGGGAACCGGCAACACGCCGTGAGCCGTCCTGGCCCGCCCACCGCCGAGCGCGACCGCGGTGGCCACCAGCTCGTCCAGCCCGAGATAGGCGAGGCCGGCGCTCACGCCCACCACGTCGGCGATGGCGTCCAGCGCGCCGACCTCGTGGAAGTGGACCTCATCCGGCGCGATCCCGTGCACCCGTGCCTCGGCCGCCGCGAGCGCGGCGAAGGTGGCCGCCGCGCGGACCCTGACCGGCTCGGCCAAGGGCGCGCCGGCGAGCAGCCCGCGGACGTCACCCCAGGTGCGGACGGTGTCGTCAGCGGGCACGACGACGTCGACCTTGGTCGCGGCGAGGCCGGCGCGCCGTACCTGGCTCGCCTCGAGCCTGATGGGCAGCCCCAGCGCGTCGACGGCGCCGGCGATGGCGCCGAGCGGCACCCCGGCACCAACCAGGGCGCCCAGCAGCATGTCGCCGCTCGCTCCGCAGGACAGGTCCAGCCAGCCAACCCGTCGCGTCATCGCGGCCCGACCGGCCCCACCGGTTCGGCCGGTTCGGCCGGCCCCACCGGCCTCGGGACGGCCGCGACCGGGGCCCGCGGCCCGCGGCCGTCGCGGCCGTCGTCGACGCCCGCTTCGGTGACGTCGGGTGTGACGGCCGTCGTGCCGCGGGCGCCGGCGGTGGCGCGGGCGACCCGCGCGGCGAACAGGCCGGCGCCGAAGCCGTTGTCGATGTTGCAAACGGCAATCCCGGGCGCACATGCCGTGAGCATCCCGAGCAGCGCCGCGAGCCCGCCGAACGCGGCGCCGTATCCGACGCTGGTGGGCACGGCGACGAGCGGCACTCCGACCAGGCCGCCGATCACGCTGGGCAGGGCGCCTTCCATCCCGGCGACCACCACGAGGCAGTCGGCGCCCGCGAGCACGTCGCGCACCGCGAGCAGCCGGTGCAGCCCGGCCACGCCGACGTCGCACAGCACCTCGACACCCGCGCCGCTGGCCGCGACCGTGAGGGCCGCCTCGTCGGCGACCGGCGTGTCTGAGGTCCCCGCGCAGACGACGACGACCCGGCCGCGGGCCGGCGGGAGCTGGCCGACGGCGACGGTGGCCAGCGGGCGGGCTCGGTCGGTCACCATGGCGTCCGGCCAGTGGGCGAGCAGAGCGTCGACCGTCTCCCTGCCGGCCCTGGTGACCAGGGTGGGCCGGCCGTCACCGCTCGCCGCGCGCAGCGCGGTCACGATGCCGACGGTCTCGGTCGCCGTCTTGCCAGCCGCGTAGACGACCTCCGGGTCCCCGGTGCGCACGCCGCGGTGGGTGTCGACCCGCGCGTACCCGAGGTCCACGAAACCGGCGCCGTCGCCGAGCGGCCCGGCCGCGAGCCGAGCCATCGCCTCGTCCGTGTCGACCCGACCGGCGGCCACCTCGGTCAACAGCGCGCGCAGCTGTTCGGTGTCCATCGGTGCCAGTCTCACCTCCGCCGCCGCTCCGCCGCCGTCTGTTCGGCGCCCGATCGTACGTTCGCCCGCCGGCAGCCGGGGGCCGGCGCGGATGTGGCCGCGGATGTGGCCGACGGCGTCCCTCGTCCCGCGGCTACTCGCTACGGCTGCTCATCCACGCTCCGCAGCCGGGCTCGTTTGTATGACACGAGGATTACAGTTCTGTGGTTTTCCACCGGGAATAGGCAGTATCTGGTTGCGTTGCCTCGATCGGCCGGACAACGTGTTGCGGACCGTTGCCCAGCCCACTTCCACACGACGAGGCCCGGCCAGCCGCCGGTGCACGGGGCAGGGCGCAGGGCGCCCACACTCAGGAGAGGTACCTGTGGCAGAAACGACACCGTTCGCCGACGATCCCGATCCGCGGCCACGCCGCCGCGGCCGCCCACACCTCGGCCGGCTGTTCGGCCGCGGCGTCGGGCCACGCGTGGTCGGCGTCGCGGCCGTGCTGGCAGTCACCCTGGGCGCGGCCGCCTGTGGCGGCTCCGACGACGACTCCGGGCAGCCTGCCGCCAGCGGTACCACCAGCGCCGCCAAGGGGCACCTGACCATCGCCGACGCCGGGTTCACCGAGAGCAAGATCCTGGCCGACATGTACGGCCAGCTGCTCACCAAGGCCGGCTTCGAGGTGGACCGGACCTCGGTGCAGAGCACCGAGATCGCCCAGTCCTCACTGGAGAGCGGCCAGATCGACGTCATGCCGCAGTACGTCGCCACCTACGCCGACCTGCTCAACTCGCTGGTCAACGGCAAGGACGCGGCGTCGGTCTCGTCGTCGGACCTGGACGCGTCGCTGGCGGCGCTGCGCAAGCTCGCCACCGGCAAGGGCCTCACCGCGCTGGACCCGGCGGACGCCGTCGACCAGAACGCGTTCGCCGTCAGCAAGGACTTCGCGTCCAAGAACGGCCTCAAGACGCTGTCCGACCTGGGCGCCAAGGGCCTCGAGGTGAAGATCGCCGCGGGTCCCGAGTGCGCGACCCGGCCGTTCTGCCAGCCGGGCCTCGAGAAGACCTACGGCATCAAGGTCACCGGGATCGTCGAGACCGGCGTCGACACCGCGCAGACGAAGTCCGCGGTCAAGGACAACACCGCCCAGCTCGGGCTGGTCCTGACCACGGACGCCACGGTCGACGACTACGACCTGGTCGTGCTCGACGACGACAAGAAGCTGCAGAACGCTGACAACCTGGTTCCGATCGTCAACACGAAGTCACTCACGCCCGAGATCAGCGCGGCGCTGAACGCGCTGGCGCCCGTGCTGACCACCGCCGACCTCGCCGAGCTGAACAAGAAGGTCGACTCCGACCGGGAGAAGACCTCCGACGTCGCCGAGGAATACCTGAAGAGCAAGAACCTGCTCGCCTAGCAGTCCGAAGCCGGCCCGGTCTCGACCGGGCCGCGGACGCTAGTCGGTAGGAAGATCGGCCCTGGGCGGCGGCACCTGCGGGTGCCGCCGTTCCTGGTCGAGGGGGCGGGTCGTGTCCGGGTCGGGTTCGATCGGCCGCGCGCTCGCGCGCGGCCCCCACCGGCGCCGGCGGGCCGGCAGGGTCACCTCCGCGTCTACGGCTGGCACCGGGCCGCCCGCCGCCGCGGCGGCGGGCGGCCAGTCGTCGCCTTCTCCCCAGCCCGGCCCATCCGTCTGCGACGGGTCCCCGGACCACGAAGACTGGGGCCAGTCCGAGGTCGACGGTGGTCGCGGAGCTGCCTGCGGCCGCGTGCGGCTTCCCCATCTGCGGGTGGGCTTCGGCTGGTCCCTGGGAACCGTGGCGGCCGCTGGCCAGCCAGCGGGCGGCGACTGGTCCCCGGGCGGCGGCATCATCGCCGGAAGAACCTCTCGCCCGGCCGACCAGGTCTCACCGCCCGACCAGGGCTCGCCGGTCGGCCAGTCGCCCGCCGTCTCCGGTGCGTCGGCCTCGGCGCGGCGCGCCGCGCGGATCCGCCGAAGCTCCCGCGCCTGCCCGAACACCGTCGCGCCGGCCGCCGCGGCCGCGAGGACGAAGCCCAGCGGGCCGGGCATCTCTATCAGCCCGACGGCGCCACCGCCGACCCAGCCGAGCTGCAGGACGGTCTCCGAGCGGGCGAACGCCGAGTTGCGCACGTCGTCGGCGGTGTCCCGCTGGATGATCGCGTCCAGGGCGAGCTTGGCCATCGAGGCGGCCAGCATCGCCAACAGCGCGGCGAGCAACGCCGTGAGCTTCGCGTAGGTGACCGCCGCGAGCGCGCAGCTGCCCGTCGTCAGCAGCAGCGCGAGGGTCAGGAGACGTTCGGGGCGACGCCGGCCGAGCCGCCCGCCGATGAGGACGCCCAGACCACTGCCGACAGCCGCCGCCGCGGCCAGCACGCCGAGCCACAGCGAGGTTCCGCCCTCGGCGCGCAGCAGGAAGGCCAGGTAGAAGGTCAGGAATCCCACAATCGTGCGCAGCACCAGGGTCGAGCGCAGCGCCGCCGGTGACCCGCCGAGCACCGCCCGCACGGCGGCGCGCGCCCGGGCCGGCCGGCTCTGGTTCCTCTGCTTCTTCTCCCCGGCGACCAGGGGAGCCCGCGGGCCGGTCGCGGAGGCGACCACGTCCCGCAGCCGGCGCTCTCCCTCGTTCGAGTCGACCCGCTTCGGCAGCTTGAACGCGTACGGCACGCCGGCCAGGTAGAGCACCGCGCAGATCCGCAGCACCCACGGGTAACCGACGTAGGGGATGTGCGCGACGCCGAGGCCGACCGGGGCGGCGATGGTGCCGGCAACGATGTTGACCATCGACATTCGCGAGTTGACCTTGACGAGGGTCAGCTCCGGCGGAGCCACCCGCGGGATGACCGCGCTGCGCGCGACCCCGAACGCCCGCGAGAGCATGAGCAGGCCGAGCGCAAGCGGGTAGACCGCGAGCCCGGTCAGCGAGGCGGCCAGCTGCCAGGCAAGCATGCCGCGGCCAAGGCAGAGCGCGGCGAGGGCCGAGCGCCGCCCGTAGGGAAACCGGTCGAGGACCGGTCCGATCACGGGCGCGAGCAGCACGAACGGCACCATCGTGATCAACAGATAAAGGGCGACTTTGGAGCGCGCCTCACCCGTCGGGACGGAAAAGAACAGCGATCCAGCCAGCACCACGGTGACCAACGCGTCGCCGGCGGCATTGATCACGGACAGGTCGAGCAGGGCCGCGAGCCCTGATCGGTCCGCGCCATCCCGTCTCGTCGACGCGCGCACCCGAGTCAGGCCCGTGCCCATCCCGGCGCGGGCCTTTCCCACCGTTCGGCCGATCCCGCCAGTACCCACCCTGCCGAGTGTGCTCGCGAAACAGCCGCTGGGCCACGACCACGCCGGGCGTACCGGTCACGGTTGGGCGAGAATGTATTCGTGGACGATGTGACAGGCGCTGACGACGCCGTGAGCGCAACCCCGGCGACGCCGGCCGCGGCCTCAGCTACGCCTGTGGCCGCGCAGCCGGATACGTCGATCGCGGCCGGGACGCCAGACCCCGTGACCAGCGAGGAGGCACCGGAAGCGCTCGCCGGCCAGGCCGCCGAGCCGGTTGCCGTTTCGGCCGAGGCCCCGACGAGTAACCCCCCGGTTCCCGATACGCCGGCCGCCGAGACACCGACCGTTGAGACACTCTCCGGGGAGCAGCCCACTGCCGAGACGGTGACGGTGCCGACCGCCGAGGCCTCCGAGGAACCCGAAGCAGTCACGCCACCCGAAGCCGAGCCCGAGACGGTGCCGACCGCCGAGGCCTCCGAGGAACCCGAAGCAGTCACGCCACCCGAGCCCGAGCCGGCTGTCGCCGAGATCCAGGGCGCGGCGGACGAGGACGAGACGGTCGACGAGGGGGGCCGTGGTCGCGCGGGGCGGGCCGTCCGGGCCCCCGACCCGGTCTGTGCGGCCGCGGTCGACGTCGCCCGCGAGGCCGCCGTCGAGGAGGCCGGCGACGCGGACGCGGTCGGCGAGCACCTCAGCGTCGAGGCCGAGGGTGAGCGACTGGTGCTGCACCGGTTCGCCTGCCGCACACCCGCCTACCGGGGCTGGGTGTGGGCCGTCATCACCGCGCGGGCGCCACGGGTTCGCCGGGTGACCGTCGACGACGTGGTGCTGATGCCGGGCGAGGGCGCGCTGCTCGCGCCGCCCTGGGTGCCGTGGTCGCAGCGGCTGCGCCCGGGCGACGTCGGCGTCGGCGATCTGCTGCCGACCGCCGTCGACGACCCCAGGCTCGCGCTGCGCCGTAGCGACGTCGACGAGCTCGTCGACACCGACGACTTCCTGGAGCTCGGCCTCGGCCGGCCGCGGGTGCTGTCGGCGATCGGCCGCGAGGAGGCCAGCGCGCGCTGGTACGCCGGGGAGCCCGGCCCGGACGCGCATGTGGCGAAGGTCGCCCCGGCCACCTGCCTCACCTGCGGCTTCCACGTGCGGCTGGCCGGCGCGCTTGGCCGCCTGTTCGGCGCGTGCGCCAACGAGCTGGCGCCGGACGATGCACGGGTGACCTCCATCGACCACGGCTGYGGCGCCCATTCCGAGGCGCTGGTCGCGCCGTCGGCGCATCCCGAGTCAGTGCCCTTCGACGAGGATCCATCCGATCTGACGCCGACGGACGTCGAGCTGGTCGGCGCGACGGCGGGCGGCGCTGGCGGGGACGCTTCCGGCATCAGCCACGCCGGCCGCCCGGAGCCATACGGTCACGCCTGAACCGGTCTGAACCGCGCGTGGACCGCCTTTGAAGCGCGCGCTCCGCCGGGCGGCCCAACCGGCCCCCCGGTGGGGCATCGACACCGCTCGGCGGAGGCCCCCGGGGCCGCCAGGCCGCCGGCGTCCCCGCCGCCCCCGGCATGCCCGCGGGATGCCCGGGGTCCGCGGCGGTGGCGCACGAGCCGGACGTGCCGATCCGGGTCGAGTCGCCACCGAGCCGGACATGGAGATGCGGGGCACCACGCACCGTCGACGGCGATGCTAAGGTCCGTCAACAAAGTCCTGTTTGCCCGTCTTGGAAACCCCGTGCTGTTACCGCGCCATCCGACACGGTGGCGCTTCCGGTGGGCATGTTGATTCCTTCGATGGCGCACGGAACCGACCCAGGGCCGCCAGGCCGACCCCGGACCCCGAAGGAACGTGACCGGCAGGACCGACCACGCGCCTCAGGCGTGACAATAGTGCGACGCAACGTAACAGCGACACGAAAGCCAGGAACCATGCCTCGGACACGCCGATGAGCCGCACCCTGATCGTCACCGCCGTGCAGGCGGAGGCGGACGCGGTGTGCGCGGGCCTGATGGGTAGCTGGTCGCGTTCCCGCGGACGTTCCGCCGAGGCGCCGAGCGCGCCCGTCTCGCCCGACTGGGACCGGCAGTTGCTGACCACGTCCACCCTCGGCCCCTACGTCGGGCGCCGCCGCGGCCCCGTGACGGTGCTCGCCGCCGGCACTGGCGGGCCGGCGGCCTCGGCCGGCACCGCGGTGGCGCTCGCGGTCGCGCAGGCGGCGGGCGACCCCTTCACCCTCGTGCTGTCCATGGGGGTCGCGGGCGGGTTTCGCGGCTGGGCCGAGATAGGCGACCTCGCGGTGGCGGGGCGGCTGATCGCCGCCGACCTGGGCGCCGAGTCGGGCCTCGACGACCTGCGCGAGCCGCAGGGCCAGATCCACGAGATGGATCGCAGCCTCGGCTTCCACAGCACCGGCGCGCCGCCGCTGCCACGCACCACCAGCTCGTCCGTCGACGGCAAGTTCCTCACCCTGGACGACCTGGGTCTCGGCTCGTCCACGATCGTCCCGGACCCCGAGCTCGTCGAACGGCTGCGCACCGTGCTCGGGCTGACCGGCCGCCGAGTGGCCGCCGGCCCGGTGCTCAGCGTCGCCACCGTCACCGGCACCGAACTTCGCGCGGCGACTCTCACCGCCCGCTTCGACCCGGTCGCGGAGGGCATGGAGGGCTACGCGGTCGGCATCGCCGCCGCGGCCTTCGGGGTGCCCGTCGGCGAGATCCGCGCGATCAGCAACCAGGTGGGCCGGCGCGACCGGGGCAGCTGGAACATGCCGTCCGCGCTCGCGAGCCTGCGCACCGCGGCGGGCGCCCTGGTCGCCCACCCTGACGGCCTGCTCCAGACGCTCTGACATTGGTTCGCTCCGTGCGGGCACGGCGCTCCGGCCCCGTACTCGCTTCGCTCCCACGGGACCTCCGCGCCGTGTCCTCCTCCGCGAACGTGCGCTCCGGCGACCTCGCTGCGGCCCGGCCCACTTCGCTTCGCTCGTGGGTCGGGCCTCCGCGAGGCGCGCCTCCGCGCCAGCTCGGTTGCGACCCGCTTGACCGGCGCTAGTCCAAGATCGGGGCCCGATCTGGAGCAGATCCTTGCGGGAGCCACCCACGAGCGAAGCGAACGTGGCCCTGGGAGCACAGCCGTTCGGGTTGGTGACGATCAACGGCGGGTGACCGTGCGGCGCGGAGGCGCGCCTCCGCGGAGACCCGACCCACGAGCGAAGCGACGTGGCCCTGGGAGCACAGCCGTTTCGGGTTGGTGACGATCAACGGCGGGTGACCGTACGGCGCGGAGGCGCGCCTCCGCGGAGGCCCGACCACGAGCGAAGCGAAGTGGTTGGGCCGCAGCGGAGGTCGCCGCAGCGCACGTGAGCGGAGGAGGACGGCGCGCGGAGGTCCCTTCCGCAGCGAAGCAAGGAAGGGGCCGGAGCGCGCCGCCCGCACGGAGCGAACCAAAATACACAGCATGGCAACCGAGCTGACCCAGCCCAGGCCGACCGCCGCGCCCGGGGGTGTGGCGCCGCTGAGTCTGGCTATCTCGCCGTGCCCGAACGACACCTTCGCGTTCCATGCGCTGGCGCATGGCCTGGTGGCGGGGATGCCGCCGGTGTCGGTGACGTTCGCCGACATCGACGTGCTCAACGCGCGGGCGGCCGAGGGCCTGGACGACCTGGTGAAGGTGTCCTACGCCGCGCTGCCGTGGCTGCTCGACGGCTACCGGCTCCTGCCGTCAGGCGGCGCGCTCGGCCGCGGCTGCGGCCCGCTGGTCCTGATGGCCGCCGGCCGCGCGCCCGGCGGCGGCCCTGACGCCGCCCAGGTGGATGAGCGGGCGACGGGCACGGCCGGCCCGGGAGTCCTGCGCGGCGCCAGGGTGGCCATCCCCGGCACCCGCACCACGGCGTATCTGCTGTTCCGGCTCTGGGCCGCCGGCGTCGACGTGGCCTCGGTCGACGTGCTCCCGTTCGACCAGATCATGCCCGCGGTCCGCGACGGCCGCTACGACGCGGGCCTGGTGATCCACGAGTCCCGGTTCACCTACCCGTCCTACGGGCTGGTGTCGGTGGCCGACCTCGGTGACTGGTGGGAGGGAGCCACCGGCCTGCCGATCCCGCTCGGCGCGATCCTCGCCCGCCGGGATCTGCCCGCCGCCGTCGGCGACCTCGGCGTCGCCGTGCGGACCAGCGTCGCGGCCGCCTTCACCGACCGGGCGGCGTCCGCGGGCTGGGTGCTGGCGCATTCCCAGGAGATGGCGCCCGAGGTCGTCCAGGCGCACATCAACCTCTACGTCAACGACTTCAGCCTCGATCTCGGTGACGAGGGCTACGCCGCCGTCGAGGAGCTCCTCGGACGGGCCGCCGCCGAGGGCCTCGTCCCCCGCCTTCCCACCGCCCTGCGCTGAACCGCCAGCCCTGGACTTCGAACGCCAGCCCTAGACTTCGAGCTCGCTGGCGACGGCGTGGACGACCTTGGCGACGCGCTGGGCGGCGCGGCGGTCGGGGTAGCGGCCGCGTCGCAGGTCCCGCTGGACCTCGTCGAGCATCTTGATCATGTCTTCGACCATGCTGTGCAGCTCGTCGGGGCTGCGCCGGGCGGCCTGTGCCGCCGCCTTCGCCACCGACGGGGGCGCCGCGAGCACCCGGACGGACAGGGCCTGGTCGCCCTTGCGGCCGGCGGCGACGCCGAACTCGACGCGGTCGCCCGCGCGGAGCTTCTCGACACCGGGCGGAAGCGCCGCCTTGTGGACGAACACGTCGCCGCCGTCGTCGCGGCTAAGGAAACCAAATCCCTTGTCGACGTCATACCACTTGACCTTGCCGGTGGGCACGGGCGACCTCGTTCTGTGACACGACGGGATGGAACAGGGCCAAAGAAGGCGCGGCCACCTGTACCCGGCCGCGCCTTCGCCGGCCTTCGCCCCGGGCGACCGGGGCGGCTCGACCAGCCAACGACGGTCATCAGGCTATAGGGCGCGCGCCCGTCAGGCGCAGGAATTCATCCGCGCCAGTCAGCGGTCGACAGCCGACAGCCGAAAGTCAGCGGTCAGGACAGCAGCTCGTTCATGGAGCCGGAGCGGAAGCCACGCGGGTCGACCTCGACGGCGGGGAAGCCCTCCACGACGGCGACCAGGTCCGGCCGGTCGGCGAGGGTCGTCACCAGCCCGGCGTCCACCTCGATGCGCGCCCGGTCACCCAGGTCCCGCACCCGCAGGTCGCTGTAGTCCAGCCCGGCTCCCGCCAGCGCGAGCCGAAGCGCCCCCTCCGCCTGCTCGACGCGGGCGAGCCGGCTGGGGGTCACCTCGATGCCGTAGGCGATCCGGCTGGCGAGGCAGGCGGCGGCCGGCTTGTCGGCGGTGACGAGGCCCAGCCGGCGCGAGGCGGCCCGCACCTGGCGCTTCGTGAGGCCGGCGTCGAGCAGCGGGGTGGCGGCCCCGCGCTCGGCCGCCGCCCGGATGCCGGGACGGAACCCGGCGACGGCGTCGTCGGCGTTGGTCCCGGTGACGACGTGCGCGAGGCCCAGCTCGGCCGCGAACGGCAGGAGAGTCTCGGTGAGCTCCGCCTTGCAGAAGTAGCACCGGTCGGCGCCGTTCGCCCGGTAGCCGGGCCGGGACTGCTCGTCGGTCGCGGGCAGCACGTGGCGCACGCCCAGGTCGCCGGCGAGCGCGCGCGCCCCGGCGAGCTCCGCCGCCGGCAGCGACGGCGAGACGGCTGTCGCCGCGACGACGGCGTCCGGACCGAGCGTGCGCACCGCCCACGCGAGCAGGAAGGCGGAGTCGGCGCCGCCGGAGAAGGCGACGAGCACCGAGCCGAGGTCGGTCAGCCTCGCGGACAGGGCCGCGAGCCGCCGGTCGAGCACGGTGTCGGCCAGCCAGTCGGGAAACGCGGCGAGCGCGCCCAGGACCACGTCGGCGCCCGCGGCGGCGAGGGCCGCCGCGTCGTGCGGCCCGGTGGTCAGCCCGACGGCGAGGGCGCCACCGGCACGGGCCCCGATCATGTCGCCCTCGTGGTCGCCGACGAAGATCTCGACGCCGAGTTCGCGGATCGCGTCACCCTTGGTGCTGGCGTAACGGTTGCCGACGACGACGTCCGGCTCGATGCCGATCGCCGCGAGGCTGGCACGGGCCTGCGGCTCGTTCTTCGCGGTGACCACGACCACCCGGCCACCCTCGCGGCGCACCGCCTCGATGGCCTCCACGGCGCCGGGCATCCGCTCGGACACCGGGATCGCGTGCACCGCGTACAGCTCGCGGTACAGCGCGGCGACCGCCGCGATCTCGCCGGGCGGGAACCAGTTCGCGAGCTCCTCCTCCAGCGGCGGGCCCAGCCGGCTGACGGCCAGCGCGCTGTCGACCGGGACGCCGGTACGCGCCGAGAGCTCCACGTATGTCGCCGCGATGCCGCGGCGCGCGTCCAACAGCGTCAGGTCCAGGTCGAACCCGACAACCAGCGAAGAAGCAGGCGCACCATCTGACACTCCCTGAGCCTAACGACCGCGCTCGCTCGCCGGCCGGCGCCGACCGGATCGGCGTCAGAGCTGGATGGTCACGCCGTCGCCGAGGAGTCCGTCGTGCAGCTCGAGACGTGACGGATGGGCCACCGACGGGATGTCGAACACGAGCGTGCCGCTGACTTCTCCGTCCGGCTTGACCGAGTTCCAGAGGCTCTCCAACGGGAAGTACCAGCGGGAGYTGGAGTAGGCCTCGTGCTTGCCGCCGTTCTGGTCGAACATGAACTGCTGGTTGGCGACCAGGCCACGCGCGGTGTTCCCGGCGTTGTGGACGCTCACCTTGACCAGGCAGTACTGCCCGTCCGGATGCTTCTTGATGATCACACCGATCTCGGTCACGCCGCAGCGCACGTCCTTGATGGTGAACTCCAGCGAACCGTCGCGGTAGACCCGCTCGGTGGGCGTCGGCGTCGCCGGCGTCGCCGACGTCCCGGACGAACCGGAGCCGACGTCGCTGGACGTGCCCGGGTTCAGCGCGATCGCGGCGATCGCCGCCGCTCCCAGGACGAGCAGCAGGACGGTGAGCCAGAGCCCGACGCGGCTGCCGCGGTTGCCCGGCCCGCGACGCCGGGCAGGCGGCGGACCGCCCGGCCCTCCGCCTGGTGGGCCGCCCCCGGGCCAGTGCCGTTCGCCCCCGACGGGGGTCGACGGCCGCCGCGGCGACACGATCCCCCCGGAAGCTCCGGGGTAGGCGGCGGCCTGGCCTCGGTTGGGTGCGGCCTGCCCCTGCCCCGCTTCCCGGGCCCCCGGTGGGCGCTGACCCGCAGGACCGTGACCGGCGGCGCCGTAGCCGGGCGGCGCGACCCTCGTCCTGGGCAGCCCTCCGGCCCGGCCCACGCCGCCCTGGTCCGGTCCTTGCTGGCCTGGGCCGTGCTGGTCGGGGCCGGTCAGCGCCGCCACGACGGGGCCGGCCATCACGTCCGCCCGATCCGCGGCGAGCCCGAGCAGCTCCTCCCCCGKGGCGAGGCCCGCGCCGCCGCTCGGGCCCGTCTCGACCAGGGCGAGCAGCAGGTCGCGAGCGCTGGGCCGGCCGTCGGGGTCCTTCGTGAGCGCCGCGGCGACCAGGCCGTACAGCGGCGGCGCGAGGCCGATCAGGTCGGGCTCGGCCGAGACGGTCCGGTAGGCGAGGTCGATGTCCTGCCCCTCACCGAAGGGGTGCCGGCCGGTACCGGCGTAGGCCATGAGGATGCCCCAGGTGAACACGTCCGCGGCCGGCCCGATCGGCTGCCCGTTGATCTGTTCGGGCGCCATCCAGCCGGCGGAGCCGAACCCCCAGGACGTCGGTTTGGCCTTGCTGTCCGCGGCCACGGCCTGGGCGATGCCGAAGTCGATGACCCGGGGCCCGGACAGCGAGAGCAGCACGTTGCTCGGCTTGAGGTCACGGTGGATCAGCCCGGCCCGGTGGATCGCGGTGAGCGCGGTGGCCACCCCGACCGCGAGACCGGTCAGCGTCGACGACGTGAGCGGGCCACCTCTGGCGATCGCCTGGTCCAGGCGCAGGCCGTCGATGAACTCGGTCACCAGGTATGGCGCGGACGCGTCGGGGTCGGCGTCGAGCACCTCGGCGGTGCAGAACGGGGCGACCCGGCGGGCGGCGGCCACCTCCTGGCGGAAGCGGCGGCGGAACTCCTCGTCCGCGGCCAGGTCGGGCCGGATGACCTTCACGGCGACCAGCCGGCCGGCTGGCCCCCGCCCGAGGTAGACCGTTCCCATCCCGCCGGTTCCGAGCCGGCTGAGCAGGGCGTACGGACCGATCCGGCGGGGGTCGTGCGCGGCGAGCGGCTCGCCTGGCACACCGGAGGCCGGGCGTCGCGCCGCGCCCGCCACGTCCTCCGTCACCCGCGCCCCCGGTCTCCTGGCCCGATGACCCCGGTCACCCTCGCCGTTGTCCCGCCCGCTCTCGCTTCCGTCCCGCCATGCCGCCAGCCAGTGAGCACCGCGCGACCTGGCGCGACCCACCAGCCGCAGTCTGCCCCATCACCCCGGTTCCCCGCCCCCCGCGTTCAGCTAGCCGACACCCCGGGCGACGACCTGTCGGGGTCGTCGGGGGGGAGGAACGAGACACGGCGACCGCAGTCGTCGCAGACGGCGACCGCGGCTCCCGGCTCCTCGTCGGAGGGAACGAGGTGAGCCAGCGGGACGATCCCGGAACACCAGGGGCAGGTCAGCCACGGGCCGTCGGTCTGGCCGTCGTGGACAGAACCGCCAGTTGTCATGCCTCCACGATCGCATGCGGTAGGAGACACTGGGCACATGCCGGAGCTACCGGAGATGGAAGCGCTTGCGTCGGTCCTGAGAGAGCGCGCGGTCGGCAAGGTGGTCGCGCGGGCGGAGCCGGTCGCGATCAACGCGCTGCGCACCGTCTCTCCGGGGCCCGGTGACCTGGTGGACGCGGCATTGGTCGACGCCACCCGGCACGGGAAGTTCCTGGACCTGGTCTTCGCCGCGGCGGGCGGCGAGCGGCTCGACCTGGTCACCCATCTGTCCAGAGCCGGCTGGCTGCGCTGGAAGGACAGCCAGCCGGCCGCGCCGGGACGCGCCGGCCGAGGGGGGCTCGCGTTCCGGCTGGTGTTCACCGACGGGTCCGGCTTCGACCTGACGGAGGCGGGCACCCAGAAACGGCTAGCCGTCTACCTGGTGCGCGACCCGGCCGAGGTGCCAGGCGTCGCGAGGCTCGGGATCGACCCCTTCGACGACGCGTTCACCGTCGAGGCGCTCGCGGGGCTGCTCGCGGCCGCCGGGCGGGCCCAGATAAAGGGGGTGCTCACCGACCAGTCGGTGCTCGCCGGGGTGGGTAACGCATATTCCGACGAGACGCTGTGGGCGGCGAGGCTCTCGCCGTTCGCGCCCGCGAGCGGTCTCGGCGCCGAGCAGGTCGCGGCGCTGCATGCCGCGGTGGTCGGGGTGCTGCGCGCCGCCGTCGACGCGGCCGGCGGCCTGGGCGCCGCGGACCTGAAGGCGGAGAAGAAGGCGAACCTGGCTGTCCACGGCCGCACCGGACAGGCCTGCCCGCGCTGCGGCGACACCGTGCGTCAGGTCGCCTTCGCGGACCGGAGCCTGCAGTACTGCCCCACCTGCCAGACGGGCGGCCGGATCCTCGCTGACCGCCGCCTGTCCCGCCTGCTCAAGTAGCCGCGGGCCGGAGCCACCTCTGGCCATGATCGGAGGCACTTCCCGGTGCCGGCCGGAGGCACTTCCGGGTCCCGGGGCCAGGCCGGCCACCGCGCCGACGGCGGGCCCCAGTCGCCGGATCGCCGTCTCGGAATGCGAGGATGGCGTGGTGGGAGCTGACCAACTGCCGACCGTCACGGTCGCTGACATCCCGCCGAACCATTCCTCCGACCTCGGCGCCGCCGATCCAAGAGGGACCTCGGCCGGATTGTTCCTGCTCGACGTGCGCGAGCCGGAGGAGTGGACGGCCGGTCACATCGACGGAGCGGTCCATATTCCGATGGGGGAGCTCACCGGCCGTCTCGACGAGGTCCCGCGCTCGGCGAGGGTGGTGGCGGTCTGCCGCTCCGGCCACCGCTCGGGCAGGGTCACCGCCTTCCTGGTCGACGGCGGCTGGGACGCCTACAACCTCGAGGGCGGCATGATGGCCTGGGCCTCGGCCGCCCGCCCGATGACGGCCGACACGTCAGTCCCGCCCTTCGTCCTGTAGCGGCGGGCCGGCCCGCCGCGAAGGCGTTCCCGCGAGGGCGTTCCCTGGCGGCGGTTGCCCGCGCTGTCCCGCGTCGGGTGGCCTACCTGAGCTCGGCGATGGTCACGGGCGCGCCGGCCAGCAGGGCGAGCGAGACCGGTGGGTCCTCGAGGCGACTGTTGTGGTCGCTGGGGCGCAGTCCGTCGAGCATCAGGTCGACATAGCGGCGCCAGGTGCCCCCGGTCGGCGCGTCGGTGAGCTCGAGGATCACCCGCAACGCACGTAGCAGCACGATCAGGTCCGCGAGCACCACGTCCGCGCGCAACAGGCCGGCCCGCTGAGCATCGGCGAACATCGTCCCGATCAGCGGCACCACCTCGTCGAACACGGCCGCTCGGGTGCGTCCGGTCCAAAGCCGGCGGGAGACGAATGCCCACCGGCAGGCGTCGTCGCTCAGTCCGGTCACCAGGAACTCGCGCAGCGCCCGCCCGGGCGGCTGTGCCTCGATGGCGACGACCGCGAGCTCACGCACCCGCCCGACCGCGGTCACGAGGGTCTCCTCCACGAGCGCGTCCTTGTTGGGGAACCGGCGGTACAGCGTGCCCATGCCGACGCCGGCGCGCCGGGCTATCTCGTCCACGCCCACGCTCAGGCCCTGCTCGATGAACAGTTCGCGGGCCGCCCGTAGGATGCGCTCCCGGTTCCGCTCCGCGTCGCGACGCAAGGGCCGACCCGGCCCAACCACCTTGACTACCTTGACCACCTGCGAGCCCCCCGGGTGCATGCGGCCACTGTAAGGGCCCCAAGCCAGCGGGATCGGCCCATTCGATCACACACCCGAATTCGTGGGTCGCAACCGGCGCCGGAGGTGCCAAAGTGCAGGATGGGGGGCGGATCGCGCTTCTCGTCGACTACCCGGAAGATTGGGCCGACGAGGCAGACTGCCCACGGACGATCGGGCGGCGGTCGCAGCGGCGGCGGCGGACAGCGGACAAAGGACAGGCGGGCGTAGATGAGCAAGTTGGTGTCGCGACGAATGAGCGTGGCGGCCGCGGCATTGGTGACCAGTGTGGTCGCCGCGATGCTGTTGACCTCGTGCGATGGGGTCCAGCAGGCCGTCGACAGTCTCTCGAGCCCAACACCCACGCCGGCGGCGGGCCCGGCGACGGGCGGCGCGGCCGGGGATGGCTCGGCGCTGGCGGTGCTGRCCACCCTGCAGGTGCAGCCGCTGAGCACCGAGAAGAAGTACGACCGCGACGAGTTCGGCACCGCCTGGAAGGACGTCGACCACAACAGCTGTGACACCCGCAACGACATCCTGCACCGCGACCTGCGTTCGGTCACGGTCGGCAAGAACGACGACTGCATCGTGCTCTCGGGCGAGCTGAGCGACCCGTACACCAACCGGATCATCCGCTTCAACCGGGGCCGGGACTCCTCGGCGGTGCAGATCGATCACGTCGTCGCGCTCGCCGACGCCTGGCGTACCGGCGCGTACGCCTGGACCGACGACGTGCGGGAGGCCTTCGCCAACGACCCGCAGAACCTGCTCGCCGTCGACGGCCCAACGAACATCGACAAGAGCGACCAGGACGCGAGCGAGTGGCTCCCGCCCGCCAAGGGCTACCAGTGCAGCTACGTCGCCCGTCAGGTCGGCCTGAAGGCCCGCTACCACCTTTGGGTCACCCAGGCCGAGGCCGATGCCATGCGCGGCGTCCTGTCCACCTGCCCCTCCCAGCCCGAACTGGGCGAGTAGGGCGGTCCCGCGGCCGGACGCTTCGCGCCCCAGCAGGGACCCCGGCCTCGCGTCGCCAGCGGTGGTCGGGTCGCGATCCCGGACGACCGGGAACCTCGCGTCCCGCCTCGTCGCCAGACAGCCGAGGCCATGAGATGTCCTAGGGCGGCCCGCGGAACGGCGGGCTCGTGGGGACGGCGGGCCCGTGCCACCACGCCGGTGGCGATCCGGACCAAGGAGTCCAGATCGCCACCGGTGACGCCGGCGTAGCGAGCGGGCGCCAGTAGCCGCGACGGACACGGCAACCCCGCCACTTCCGCTCACACCTACCAGTATTTCCCAATCCGGCAGTTTTCAAAAGATTTACCAATGTGCCCCTGCTCGCGAATGGGTACCAAAACTCGGAAAGGTAGCCGGAAAGAATCGCCGGGGAACATATCGACACCCGGCCGCGTCCCGTTCGGATCAGTGGCACCGCGACGACGGGTCCGAGGTTCGGTCACCTCACCCACCCGCCGGAGTTCACCTCATCCACCCCGTCACGGCCTCGAACGCCCTTTCGATCCAGCGCCACCGACGCCGACGAGAAGACGAGACCCAGCCTGCCGCCCACCCAAGCCAGGAACAGATCCACCGCACAACTTCAACCAACCTCGACCACATGCCCCGACCAAGGCCGATACAGCCACGACGAAAGCGTCGTCCAGCCGTCCCCGGTCTCCTCCCCGCCCCCTCCACCAACCCCGATCAGGAGGGACCAGGAGGCGAATCCCCAGCTCGACGCCCCGACTCCCCGCCAGAGCCCGCGTCAGCCAACACAAGAGCCGGGACCGCCCGACAAAAGAAGAGCTCCCGGAATACCGCACCCCCAGCCACCAGTCTCRCCGCGRCACCGGCTATCCGAGGCCCAGCGAAAGAGCCAATCCCATACGGCCCCAAAAAACACCGCAGCAACATCGCTAAAGCGATCCGAAGCCCCACCAACAGCACGCAAAAGCTGGAAACCAACCGAATGGGGGTTCCAGGGGGCGAAGCCCTCCCTGGCGCGGGGACCGGGGCTCGGCCCCGGAGCAACATAACGCGGGAGCCCAGGAGTAAATCCCGAAAGGGATTTACGAACAAGATTGAGCCGATCGCGTGGGCGAGGGGGGAGTTGAACCCCCACGTCCTTTCGGACACACGGACCTGAACCGTGCGCGTCTGCCATTCCGCCACTCGCCCGAGTGGTCTTATCTCGTGACCGGAGCTACCGTACCACGTCCGCGTGGGGCGGTGACGCGGGGCGGCCTCGCCATCGGACATCGGCGGTGCACGGCGGGACTGGTTGCGGGTCAGGCGGTATGGCGGCGCGCGGCTGGTCTCCGGCCGGGCCGGTGGACGGGCGGACGGGCGCGCGATCCGGCCCGGGGTGGACCTATGACATCGGGCTTGACGGGGTATCGGTAAGACGACCTACGCGAAGCACCCGAAGACGGTGGCGGCCAGCGCCCTGTCAGATAGCGTCCCCTGCCAACCAGCGTCCCCCGCCAACCAGCGTCCCCCGCCGCCGACCCCGGCTGGTCCCGCCATACACACTGACTCGTAACCAGTCCCGCCGGGCGCTGCCGGCGCCCGATGACGGGGGCGGCGCGCGTCCTCGTCATACGATCCACAGACCGGGCGAAGGGAGGTCGGGCATGGGCGTGCTGCAACGCTTCGAACGCCGCCTGGGCGGCCTCGTGGAGGGCGCGTTCGCGAAGGTCTTCAAGGGCGGCGTGGAACCGGTCGAGATCGCGGGCGCCCTGGCGCGGGAGACCGACGACCGGCGGGCGATCAGCTCGAACCGGGTGCTGGTGCCGAACCAGTTCGCGGTGGAGCTGGCGAACGGGGACTATGYGCGGCTCGCGCCCTATGCCCGGGCGCTGTGCGACGAGCTGGCGGAGATGGTCCGGGAGCACGCGGCGGAGCAGCGGTACACGTTCGTCGGGCCGGTCAGCGTGAAGCTGTCGGAGGCGCAGGACCTCGACGTCGGTGTGTTCCGGATCCGCAGCAGCGTGGCCTCGGCCGATCCGGGAGTTGTCGCCGGCCCGCGCGGCGCGGCGCCGCGCGCGACGCCAGGCACCCCCCACCTGATGATCACGAGCAAGGACGCGCCACCTGGGGCGGAGCGGGAGTACTCGCTGACAGGCGAGTCGACGCTGATCGGCCGCAGCGTGGAATGCGACATCCGGCTTACGGACACCGGGGTGTCGCGCCAGCATGGCGAGATCCGGCGCATGCCGGACGGCAATTTTCTCTATGTCGATGCCGGTTCGACGAACGGCAGCATCGTGAACGGTCGGCCGGCGACGCAGGTGAAGCTGGTCAACGGGGATCTCATCGAGCTCGGCAACGCGCTGATCACGTTCGTGCGCGAGGACGCGCGGCCCGCTCGGACGTCGACGCCGCCGCCACCGGAGCATTCTCGCCGCCCCGGTGGCCAGGAGCCTTATCGCCCCCGTGAACGGGATCGCGATCGGCGCCCCGAGCCGCCGCCCTACGCGGACCATGTCACCCCCCGCCCCGAGCCCTATGCGGACCGCGTTACCCCCCGCCCCGAGCCCGTCCGGGACATACCGCCGCCACCTGGCCGACCGGACCCGTACGCGGACCGGGAACGTCCCCACCCGCGCGGCGACCAGCCTCGCGACCGTTCCAACCCCCGCGGCGAGCCGTATCGGGACGCGCCGCCGCCGGTACCACCGCCCCCGGCGGCCCGGCCGGAACGGCCAGTGCGGCCAGGGCGRCCAGACTCATTCGTCGACCGCTCCGGTCCGCCCCGAGGCGAGCGCTATCGCGAGGAGGCCGACAGAGTCCCGTCAAACCCACGTAACGAGCCGTATCGGGACGGCGGCGGCCGGGACCCGCGTGACGGAMACGATGCCCGAAATGTCCGCTCCCGACAGGGCGTCGACACCGATCTGTACCCTGACGGGGAGGACGAATATGGCCCCGGTCGCCGTGCCGACGGACGCCCCCGTGGACGCTATGGATCCGAACGCTATGGTTCTGACCGGTCCAGCACTGAACGTCCCGGTGCTGAACGTCCAGGTACGGACCGTCCCGGTGCTGAACGTCGAGGTACGCCGCGGGGAGCGAACGGCTTCGACGGTCCTCCGGCCGAACGGGTGGGGCCCGGCCGCGGTGGCCGTGACGACCGTGCTCAGAACGAGATCTACGATGCCGAGACCGAACTACCCGGCCGGACCCCTGCTCGTCCTCGGCCCGACGACCACCGACGTCGGCCGGGCCCACCCCCTCCGAGCGACCGGAGCTGGTAAAGCCTGATGGATCCATCCCAGCCGAACGAGCTCGTCCTGCTGCTGGTGAAAATCGGTTACCTGACGTTGCTCTGGGCGTTCGTCCTGCTGGCGGTCCGCGCGGTGCGGGCGGACCTGCTCGGCCCGACGCGCCGACAGGCGCGTCGTGGCGCTCTCGACGGAGCGGGCGGTCGCGGCCCCGCCCCGCGAGGGCCGGCGAGGCCGCGGCCGGCTCAGCCACGGGGGGGCGTCCAGGTCCCGCCACCACTGAACGCGCCCAATGCATACCCGCCAAGCAAGCTTGTGGTCACAAAGGGTCCCCTCGCGGGCACCGTGATCCCACTAACCGGCGAACCGATCACCATCGGACGCGCGCCAGACTCGACGCTGGTTCTCGACGATGACTTCGCGTCCGGTCGACATGCGAGACTCGTCCATCACGACGGCCGATGGTTCGTCGAAGATCTCAACTCGACCAATGGAACGTTTCTCGAACACACGAAAGTGACCACGCCCATGCCGGTATCCCTCGGCGCGCCGGTCAGGATCGGCAAGACGGTCCTGGAGTTCCGCCGGTGAGCCTTCGGCTTCACTACGCGATCCGCTCGGACGTCGGCCACGTCCGAGAGGGAAACGAGGACTCGGCCTACGCCGGTCCCTACCTGCTTGCCGTCGCCGACGGCATGGGTGGTCACGCCGCCGGTGAGGTGGCGAGCTCGACGGTCGTGTCGGCGCTCGCCGACCTGGATACCGAGATCGACGCCGACGACCTCCTCGAGGCCCTCGTCGCCGCCATGCACGACGCGAACGCGCAGCTGCGCGCGATGTCCGCCCGGGACGGGACGCTCGACGGGATGGGCACCACGGTCACCGCGCTGCTCGCCTCCGGCGACCAGCTCGGCGTGCTGCATGTCGGCGACTCGCGCTGCTACCTCCTGCGCGACGAGGTACTGAGCCAGGTCACCCATGACCACACGCTGGTACAGGACCTCGTCGACCAGGGCCGGATAACCCCGGAGCAGGCGAACACCCATCCGCAGCGTTCGCTGCTCATGCGCGCGCTCGACGGCCGGGAGGTCGAACCGGACCTCACGGTGCGCCAGATCCGGGTCGGTGACCGCTATCTGCTGTGYAGCGACGGCCTGTCCGGCGTCGTCAGCGGCGAGACGATCCTCGAGGCCCTGCTCGGGACGACCCCGCGGGACGCCGTGGACCGTCTGGTCGAGCTGGCGCTGAAGGGCGGCGGTCCGGACAACATCACGGTCGTCGTCGCGGACGTCGTCGACGACGACGAGCCGATCGAGGGCGCGCTGGTCGCCGGCGCCGCCGCCGAGAAGGGCACGGTCCCCGGCGCGACCGCCGCGCGGGTCGGCCCGAACCCCCGTAACCCGGACACCGACTCCGCGGCCGCCAAGGCCGCGCGGATCGGGCGAGGCGCCCAGCGCGGCGGCCTGTCGGCCGAGGACTTCGCCGAAGGGACCGGGCGGGGCCGCGGCAAGCGGCGCCTCATCGTCATCGGCGCGACGGTCGTCGTGCTGCTGGTCGTCACCGCCGTGGCGGGCCTGGCGTGGATGCGCGACCAGTACTACGTCGGCGTCCACGAGGGCAAGGTCGCGATCTTTCAGGGCGTCCCGAGCCTCGGCGCGCTAGCCAACGTCAAGACCACCTTCGGCCCGATCTCCGAGATCGCGGAGCCGCAACGCAGCGCCGTGCAGTCCGGTGTGCGCGTGGACAGCCTCGCCGACGCAGAGGCCAAGGTCCGTGACCTGCCGAAGAACCCGAGCACCGACACCAAGGAACCGAACTCGTCGGCGTCCCCGACCCCGACACCGAGCGCGTCGGTGACAGGTCCGGGCGTCGTGGACCCGAACGCGGCGGCGGCCACCGCGTCCGCGTGCGCCGCCGACCCCGTCAACTGCCTGAACGCGTCCGCTTCGTCCCGATGAGTTTGCCGCCTCGCCGGCAATGGTCCGCGAACCTCACGGCAGCCTTCGCCCGCGTCCCGTCGCCACAGGGGGTAGAGCTACCCCCTTACCGGCGGAGCGAGCTGGTTCTGCTGGTGGCCGCGGGCATTCTGACGACCGCGGCGCTCTCCGCGCTGACGCTGGCGCATGACGGCCATCTGACCTACCACATCGCCACGTACGCGCTCGGGTTCTACGTCTTGTGGGGCTTTGTCCACCTGGCGATGCGCCGGTTCGCGCCGGCCGCCGATCCGCTGCTGATGCCGCTGTGCGCGGCGCTCAACGGGCTCGGCCTCGTCATGATCTACCGGCTGGACCTGGCCAGGTCCGACGCCGCGAAGCAGGCCGGACGCGCCATCCCCCCCAGCGCGGCGCACACCCAGGTCATCTGGACCGCGCTGACGGCCATCGTGTTCGTGGTGGTGCTGGCGCTGGTGCGCAACCACAGCACGCTCGCCCGCTACACCTTCACCGCGGGCCTGGCCGGCCTGGTGTTCCTGCTGCTGCCGGTGCTGCCTGGCATCGGTGCGACGATCAACGGGGCCAGGCTGTGGCTGCAGGTCGGCCCGTTCTCCTTCCAGCCGAGCGAGATCTCGAAGATCCTGCTGGCCATCTTCTTCGCCGGCTACCTGCGGACCTTCGGCGCGCTGATGTCGGCGCACGTGGTGACGAAGGCGCGCAGGCGCTCGGCCGGCAACGCCGCCGCCGCCCTCACCGGCGCGATCAGGCGGCTGCGGCCGGGGGCACACGGACCGGGCGAGCAGGCGGCGCCGGCCGGCGTCAGTGACTCGAGCGGCACATACACCGGCGTCATCAGCCGGGTGTGGTCGAAGGGGCCGCGCTTCTACGTGCCGGCGATCCTCACCTGGGTCGCCGGGCTCGGCGTCCTGGTCATCGAGCGTGACCTGGGTTCATCGCTGCTGTTCTTCGGGATGTTCCTGGTCGTCCTCTACGTGGCCAGCGAGCGGGCCCGGTTCGTCGTCGTGGGCCTCAGCCTGTTCATCGCCGCGGCCCTCGCCGCCTACCACCTGTTCAGCCATGTGCAGGTGCGGGTGGACATCTGGCTGCACGCGTTCGACGGGACGAACCCGAGCAACAAGTCCTACCAGCTGGTCCAGGGCCTCTACGGCTTCGCCGCGGGCGGGATCACCGGTACCGGCCTCGGCCGGGGCCATCCGAACAAGGTGCCGTTCGCGAACACCGACTTCATCATGGCCAGCCTCGGCGAGGAGCTGGGGCTCACCGGGGTCATGGCGATCCTGGTGATGTACCTGCTGATCGTCGTGCGCGGGATGCGGATCGCGCTGACCACCCCGGACCCGTTCGGGAAGCTGCTCGCCACCGCGCTGGCCGCGACGCTGGGCATCCAGGTCTTCGTGCAGGTCGGTGGCGTGATGCGGCTGATCCCGCTGACCGGTGTGACGCTGCCCTTCGTCTCCTACGGTGGGTCGTCCCTGGTCGCGAACGCAGCGATCATCGCCCTGCTGCTGCGGATCAGCGATACGGTCCGCCGCCGCCAGGCGGAGGCGCAGGACGTCCTGGAGGTCGAGCCCGACCAGATCGCGAACGTGCAGACCGAGATCGWCCGCAGGGTCGACGTCCAGGAGGTCCAAGCGATCCAGGAGGTTCCGGAGACCCAGGAGACCCATGAGCCAGCCGAGTAGTCCGGGCGACGCCCGGCGGTCCGGCCCGGACCAGCGCGCCGCCCACATGAACCGGCCGATCCGACGGGTCATGCTGGTCTGCGGCGCGCTGTTCGCCGGCCTGCTCGTCAACGCGAACTGGGTACAGGTCGGCGAGCAGCACAGTCTCAAGCAGGAGCCGACGAACAGCCGTGAGATCGCCGCCCGCCTGGACCGCCAGCGCGGGATGATCCTCGCCGGCTCCACCACGATCGCGTCGTCCAAGCCCGTGGACGACGAGTTCAAGTACCTGCGTCAGTACGCGGACGGCTCGCTCTACGCGCCGCTGACCGGCTACTACACGCTCTACAGTGCGACCGGCCTGGAGCAGTCGGAGAACCTTTTCCTCAGCGGTGACGACGACCGGCTGCTGGCCAGCCGGGTGAGCTCGTTGTTCTCCGGCTCGGACCGCAAGGGCGGTTCGGTGATCACCACGATCGACCCGGCGATCCAGCAGGCCGCCTCGCAGGCGCTTGCGGGCCGCAAGGGCGCGGTGGTCGCGATCGACCCGCGCACCGGCGCGGTCCTCGCCATGGTGACGGCGCCGACGTACGACCCGAACTCGCTCGCCGGCCACGATGTGAACGCCGTCCAGCAGCAGTACAACACCCTCAGCGGCGACGACGACGATCCGCTGCTGAACCGGGCCGCGCAGCAGACCTACCCGCCCGGCTCCACCTTCAAGATCATCACTTCCGCCGCGGCGCTCTCGACCGGCAACTACTCCCCGGACTCGGTCATCCCGGCGCCGGACCGGCTACCGCTGCCGCAGAGCACCGTCGAGCTGCCGAACTTCGGCGGTGAGCGGTGTGGCAACGGCCAGACCGACACCCTGATCCACGCCCTGACGATCTCCTGCAACACCGCGTTCGCGCAGCTCGGCATGGACCTCGGGGGCGACAAGCTGCGGGAGCAGGCCGACGCGTTCGGCTTCGACACCACGATCGACGGGTTCGAGCTGCCGCAGGCCAAGAGCGTCTTCCCGGACTCCCTGGACAAGCCGGAGACCGCGCAGTCCRCGATCGGCCAGTTCAACGTGCGGGTCACCCCGCTGCAGATGGCACAGGTGGTCGCGGCGATCGCGAACGACGGGCGGATGATGAAGCCGTATGTCGTCCAGGAGCTTCAGGGGCCAGACCTCAAGCGGATTGCCCAAACCAAACCGAAGGAACTCGGCCAGCCCATCAGCTCTCAGGTGGCCGACCAGCTGACTACCATGATGCAGTCCGTGGTCACGTCAGGCACTGGCCGGAAAGCACAGATCAGCGGCGTGTCGGTCGCAGGCAAGACCGGTACAGCCGAACATGGGGCGAACGAGCCGCCACACGCGTGGTTCGTTGGCTTCGCCCCAGCCGAAAACCCCACCATCGCCATCGCGGTCGTCGTCGAGGACGGCGGCGGGGAAGTCGGGACCGGCGGCGCCATCGCTGCCCCGATCGCGCAGAAGGTCATGCAGACCGCATTGGACGTTCGAGGATGAACAACCCGTCGGGTCAGCCCGCCCACCAGCCAGCCCAGCCGTTCGCCGGAGCCGTTCCGCCGAACACCGTTCTCGACAACCGCTACCGCCTCGACGGCCGGATCGCCACCGGCGGCATGGGCGAGGTGTGGCGGGGCGTCGACCAGACCCTCGGCCGCCCGGTCGCGGTCAAGCTGCTGCGCCCGGAGTACGCCAGCGACGAGTCCTTCCTCGTCCGCTTCCGCGGCGAGGCCCGCCATGCCGCCCGGCTCTCGCATCCGGGCATCGCCTCCGTCTACGACTACGGCGAGGTGGCGACGGTCGACGACCACCCGACGGCCTACCTGGTGATGGAGCTCGTCGAGGGCGAGCCGCTGTCGGCGGTGCTGCACCGGGAGAAACGGCTCTCGCCCGAGCGGATGCTCGACGTCCTCGGCCAGTCGGCGGACGCGCTGGAGGCCGCGCACGCGCTCAACATCGTGCACCGGGACATCAAGCCGGGCAACCTGCTGATCCGCCCCGACGGCGTGGTCAAGGTCACCGACTTCGGCATCGCGCGGGCCGTCGACGCGGCCCCGCTGACCGCGACCGGGATCATGATGGGCACGGCGTACTACGTCTCGCCCGAGCAGGCGTCCGGGCGCCCGGTCACCCCGGCCAGCGACGTGTACTCGCTGGGCGTCGTCGCCTACGAGTGCCTGGCCGGGCGCCGGCCGTTCGACGACCGCAACCCGATCGTCGTCGTCATGGCGCACCAGCAGGACACCCCGCCGCCGCTGCCGGCGGACGTGCCGTACCAGGTGCGCTCGCTGGTCGAGCAGGCGATGGCGAAGAACCCGGCCCGCCGGCCGTCGTCGGCCGGCGCGTTCGCGCGCAGCGCCGCCGGCATCCGCCGCGAGCTGTTCGCCTCCGAGCCGCGCTGGGCCTCCGGCGCCGGCGTGAGCCCCGACCTGACGGCGCGGCACCCCGCCCCCTCCGGACCGCCGCCGCGCGGCCGGAACAGGGCGCCCTCCTGGGTCGCCGACGGCCCCGCCGGAGGCCCGGGAGCGGCCTACCCTGGCGCACGGCCCGGCTACGCCGGTGCGGGTGGCACCGGGCGAGGCACCCCCAGCCCGGCGGGGGCACCCCAGCCGGGGGCCACCGCCTACCAGCCGGGCGCGACGGGTTACCAGCCAGGTGCGACGGGTTATCAGCCGGGTGCCGCCGCCGGCCAGCCGGGCGCGACGGCCTATCAGCCGGGCGGCGGCTACCAGCGCGGCGGGACCGGCTATCAGCAGGGCGCCAGCGGCTACCAGCCCGCCGCCGCGCCGGCCGGCTACCAGCAGGAGCAGCCAGGACACTCCGCCTACCAGCCGTCCCCGACGGCTTACCAGCCGACCGCCGGCGGCTCCTGGCCGCCGGGCGAAGCCGACGATCAGCTCGCCGAGACCGGGCTCGCCGCGGCGCATCCCGCGGCCGACGCCGAGGACGCCGAGCCGGGCGGCTGGCAGCCGGGCGGCCGGGCAGCGGGCGGCCGGGCGGCCAACCGCCGGGCCGGCGCGGCGGGCAGGCGCCGGCGCCGGCTGACCCTGCCGGTGCTGATCGTGCTGCTGTTGCTCACAGTGGCTGTCACCGCGCTCATCACCCGCTCCCTCGCCGGCTCGGGCGGTTCTTCGCACGCAGCGGCCTCCGTCACACAGGCGGTGACGACCGGTCCCAGTGGTGGTGGGATCGTCGTCGGGGAGGGAATCGCTGGTGTCTGATGTGACGGAGATGTACGGAACGGACCCACGCATGATCGGCGGCCGGTACGAGCTGGGCGCCGGCATCGGCTACGGCGGCATGGCGGAGGTCTACCGCGGCCGCGACATCCGGCTGGGCCGGGACGTGGCCGTCAAGGTGCTGCGCTCGGACCTCGCGCGCGACCCGAACTTCCTCAAGCGCTTCCAGCGGGAGGCGCAGTCCGCCGCCGGTCTCAACCACCCGGCGATCGTGTCGACCTACGACACAGGCGAGGACGTCATCAACGGCGTCCATCTGCCGTACATCGTGATGGAGTTCATCGAGGGACGCACGCTGCGCGAGGTGCTCCAGCAGGAGGGGCCGTTCCCCGAGCGCCGGGCGATGGAGATCACCTCCGACATCTGCGCCGCGCTCGACTACAGCCACCGTCTGGGCATCATCCACCGGGACATCAAGCCGGCGAACGTGATGCTCAGCCCGGACGGCTCGATCAAGGTGATGGACTTCGGCATCGCCAAGGCCAACAACGCGACCTCGTCGACGATGACGGCCACGCAGGCCGTCATCGGCACCGCGCAGTACCTCTCCCCCGAACAGGCCCGCGGCGCCAAGGTCGACGCGCGCAGCGACGTCTACTCGACCGGCGTGCTGCTCTACGAGCTGCTCACCGGCGAGCCGCCGTTCCGCGGCGACAACCCGGTCGCCGTCGCCTACCAGCACGTCCGGGAGCTGCCCGACCCGCCGTCGCGGCGCAACCCGCAGCTGTCCGCCACGGCGGACGCGGTGACGCTCAAGGCGCTGGAGAAGGAGCCGGACGACCGGTACGGAAGCGCCGGCGAGATGCGTGACGACCTCGAGCGCGCGCTGTCCGGCCGGCGGGTCTTCGCGCAGCTGCCGTCGCCGCGGCCGGCCGGCGGCGGGACCGGCGCCGCGGCGGCCACCCAGCTGGCCCCGGGCGGCTACGGCGACGACTACCGCGGCGGCACCGGCCCCCGCTACGGCGACACCGGGTACCGCGACACCGGGTACCGCGAGACGGGCTACCGCGACACCGGCTACGACGACCAGACCGGTCCCTACCCGACCGGGGGCTACGGCGGCGGCTACGACGACGACCAGCACACGCGGATCGGCGGCTACCCCGGCCGCTACGACGACGAGTTCGACCGGGCCGGCGCCCCCAGCGGCCCCGGCCGCTACGGCGCGGGGGGCGGTCCGGCCGGGMCGGAGCCCAGCCGCGGCTCCAACGCGTGGAAGTGGGTCCTCGCCGGGCTCGCGGTCGTGCTCACCTTCGTCGTCGTGTCGCTGGTAGCCACGTCGCTGCTCGGCGACAAGAAGGGCAACGACGGCGACACGGCGAGCACCGGCCAGGCGACGATCCCACAGGGCCTGCAGGGCCAGCCGCAGAAGGTGGTGGAGGCCCGGCTGAACGAGCTGGGCTTCACCAACATCACGATCGAGCAGAACAAGACGGCCGACGCTCCGAAGGACGGGAGCAACCCCGTCGCCAAGGTCGACCCGGCCGAGGGCAGCACGATCGACAAGACCGCGAAGATCACCCTGACGGTCGCGATCCCGACGGACTCGGTCGACATCCCGGACGTGACCGGCAAGGGCAGGAACGACGCGGTGAACATCCTGACGCAGGCGGGCTTCCAACCCGATGTCCAGGACTTCATCGGCCAGGCCACCCACAAGGCGGGCACGGTGGAGAAGACCGACCCGCCCGGCGGCCAGGCGGCCCCCCAGGGCAGCAAGATCACGATCTACGTAGTCAGCTCGAAGATCAACATCGGTGACTACACGGGCCAGCAGGCGGGCACCGCCCAGTCGGAGCTGGAGAAGCTCGGCCTCAGGGTCACGATCACCGAGCGAGCCCTCGCCGACCAGCCGGCGGGCACCGTCCTCGACCAGAGCCCGAAGAACGCGACCGTCAACCGCGGCGACACGATCACCCTGTTCGTCGCGGCGCAGACCGCCCCCACCGAGACGGCCTCGCCGACGGTGAAGCCGACCACCAAGCCGCCCACCAGCGAGCCACCGACCACGCCGCCGCCCACCACGCCCGACGGCGGCACCGGGGCGCCCACCACCGGCGCCGGCGGGAACGGGTAGCGACGTGCGCATCCTGGTCGTCGACAACTACGACTCGTTCGTGTTCAACCTMGTCCAGTACCTCGGGCAGCTCGAGGCGGAGTGYCTGGTCCGCCGCAACGACGAGGTGGACCCGGTGCTCGTCGGCGAGCTCGGGGTGGACGGCGTGCTGCTCTCCCCCGGTCCCGGCACGCCGGAGGCGGCCGGCGTCACCATCCCGATGGTGACGGCCGCCGCGTCGGCCGGCCTGCCCGTGTTCGGCGTCTGCCTGGGGCACCAGGCGATCGGCGTCGCGTTCGGCGCGACCGTCGACCGCGCGCCCGAGCTGCTGCACGGCAAGACCTCGGTCGTCCACCATGACGGCGCCGGGGTGCTCGCGGACCTGCCGAACCCGTTCATCGCGACCCGCTACCACTCGCTCGCGGTGGAGGAGTCCACGCTGCCCGCGGAGATCGAGGTCACCGCGCGGACGGACAGCGGCGTGGTGATGGCCATGCGGCACCGGACGCTGCCGATCGAGGGGGTCCAGTTCCACCCCGAGTCGGTGCTCACCCAGGGCGGCCACCTGATGCTCGCCCGCTGGCTGGACTCCTGCGGTGACGGCGGTGCCGCGCTGCGGCTGGCGCCGGCCCTGTCCACCGAGGTGGAGACCCTCCGCGAGGCCGCCTTCGCCTGAGCCCGCGCCACCCCGCTGCCTGGCTAGCCGGGCAGCGGGGTGGCGTAGTGGGCGCTGGGCAGGTCCGCGGCGGGGAACGTGGCGTTCCCGACCCTCTCCATGCGGTAGCCGAGGTCATAGGCGGCGACGTACTGGCGATACAGGACCACGTCGGGGTCGTCCTCGAGAGCCGCGACGAGGCGGTCCTGGTCGCCGATCGCTGAGATCGCGAACGGCGGGGCGTAGACGCCACCCTCCAGCCGCAGCGTGTTCCCGACGCACCGGACGGCGGTGCGCGCGGTCACCCGTATCCCCATGATCGTCATGGCTCGCGCCCCGCCGGCCCAGAGCGCGTTGACCACCGCCTGCACGTCCTGCTGGTGCACGACGAGGTCGTCCGCGACCGGCGGCCGGAACCGGGGGTCCCACGGCCCGGCGCGCCGCTCCCGCGGGGTGTCGTCCAGCGTCACCGTCACCGCGGGTCCGTGGGCCTCGGTCAGGCCCGCGCGTTCCAGCGCGCCGGCTGGCGACGCGGGTGCGGCGCCGGTCGGGCCGGCGGCGGTGGGCGACGCGTCCGGGCCGTTCGCGCGTAGCTGGGTGAGCCGGCCGCGCGCTCGGTCCACGCCAGCCTGGTCGGCGGCGGCGACGGCCGCGAGGCCGCTCCCGTAGGCGCTCAGACCGCTGGTCGCGGACGCGCTCCTGTCGCCGGCCTCGTCCCTGCTCCCTGCGGCGAGCGCGACGACCAGGCCGGCGAGCACGGCGCCGAGCATCCCCGCCAGCGCGCGCCGTGAGCGGGCACCCGGCGGGCGCGGCCGCCGCGCCCGCCGCCCCGTCCATCCCACACGCGCCACCCTCCTACGGTCGGGACAGCCGCGTCCACCTTGCCCGCCGGCACCGGCGGACTGGCCGCCCGACCGGACGGACCTGGAACACGTCGATAAGGGCCAAGCCCTCACATAGCCAGTCGGCGGGGGTGGGAGGGTAGCCTTCTCGCAGTGTTTGTGTAGCCCCCGACGAGGAGAACCTTCCGTGCCCGAGTCGCGACGTCGCAAGCCGAAGAAGTCCACCTCGGCCCGTCCCAGCACGACCGTCGCCGCGAAGCGCAGGGCGCCGTCGCCGCGCTGGTTCGGCGGGATGATCCTTGCGTTCTTTCTGATCKGGATCGCCTACCTGCTGACGTACTACTTCTCCAACGGTGGCGTTCTGGGGATGGAGTCGTTGGGCGGCTGGAACATCCTGATTGGATTTGGTTTTGTGGTAATTGGCCTGGGCGTGGCCACTCAGTGGCACTAGCCGTGCCATCCGCCCGAAGTCGGTAAACGTCCGGCGCCACGACCCCACAGGTCGTGGCGCCGGTGAAGTTGCACGGCCGAGATTTATCCACAACCGTTGTCCACATGTGTGGATAGAGGTCCACCAGAACAACGGAGCACAAAGTATCGACTTGGTTACCTGATGTGACGGGCCTGGATCCTGGCCACCGTCTCATCCGGGTCCTCGACGCCGACGATGAAACGCTCGAACTCGCTGCCGGCGGCGAGCTCGACGACGACCGCCGGCCGTCTGCGATAGATGGCGACGAAGTCCTTGCCGCCGCGGTGTCGYCAGGTACCGATCGCGATCACCCCCGGCACCCCCGTCCCAGGGGCGCGGATGCCGCGCAGCTCGCCGAACGGGTGCGGCGAGACACGCACGGCGGCGATCTCGTCGAGCGCCGCCGACACATCCCCGCGCAGCGCCGCGAGCCGCTCCTTCTGGCTGAGAACGACCTCGACCCGCCCGCCCGCGACCTCCACCTTCGCCACGCCCCCATGCTAGAAGCTGTGTTTCTGGTTCGCTCCGTCCGGGCGGCGCGCTCCGGCCCCGTACTCGCTTCGCTCCCACGGGACCTCCGCGCGCCGTCCTCCTCCGCTCACGGGCGCTCCGGCGACCTCCGCTGCGGCCCAACCACGTTCGCTTCGCTCCGTGGCCGGGCCTCCGCGGAGGCGCGCCTCCGCGCCGCACGGTCACCTACCGCTGAACGTCACGCACCCGGAGCAGGCTCGTCCGTAAGGCCACTTCGCTGCGCTCGTGAGGTGGCTGAACAGTGGCGAAGACCGCCACGAGCGCAGCGAGGTGCCATACGAGCGCTGTGGTTTCGGTTGGTGACGGCACAGCGGCACGCAACCGAGCTGGCGCGGAGGCGCGCCTCCGCGGAGGCCCGGCCACGGAGCGAAGCGAACGTGGTTGGGCCGCAGCGGAGGTCGCCGGAGCGCCCGTGAGCGGAGGAGGACGGCGCGCGGAGGTCCCGTGGGAGCGAAGCGAGTACGGGGCCGGAGCGCCGTGCCCGCACGGAGCGAACCAGAAACAGAGCGCCGTGCCCGCACGGAGCGAACCAGGCAATACAGCCCGCACGGAGCGGGCCAGGCAACTAGGTCGAGGGGGACGGCCKGGCGTAGGCCTCGGCGTCCTCGGCGCGGATGACGTACATCACCGCGGTGATCAGCGCCAGGTGGGTGAAGGCCTGCGGGAAGTTGCCCAGGTGACGCCCGGTCGCCGGGTCGACCTCCTCGGCGAACAGGTCCAGCGGGCTCGCCATGGACAGCAGGCGCTCGCACAGCTGCCGGCCGCGGTGCAGCTCGCCGATCTCCACCAGCGCGGACACCAGCCAGAACGAGCAGATCATGAAGGCGCCCTCCTCGCCGCCCACGCCGTCGTCGGTCTCGTCCGTGCGGTAGCGCAGCACGAGCCCGTCGACGGTCAGCTCGTCGGAGATCGCCAGCACGGTGGCCTTGACCCGGTCGTCGGAGGCGGGCAGGAAGCCGAGCAGCGGCACGAGCAGGGCGGACGCGTCGAGCGACTTCGACCCGTAGTACTGGGTGAAGACGCCTCGTTCGTCGACGCCGTGCGCGCAGACGTCGGCGTGGATCTCCTCGGCGATGGTCTTCCAGCGGGCCGCGGACTTCAGGTCGCCGCGCATCTGCGCGAGCCGGCGGCCCCGGTCGAGCGCGACCCAGCACATCACCTTCGACGTGGTGAAGTGCCTGGGTTCGCCGCGCACCTCCCAGATGCCGCGGTCCGGCTCCCGCCAGTGGGTGGCCGCGGACTCGACCAGCCGGACGAGCACCGGCCACAGCCGCTCGGAGAGGTAGTCCCGCGACTTGGTGTGCAAATAGACCGAGTYGAGCACGGTGCCCCACACGTCGTGCTGACGCTGCTTGTAGGCGTCGTTCCCGACGCGCACCGGGATGGCCCCGTCATAGCCGGACAGGTGCCCGAGCACCCGTTCCTGCAGGTCGGACTCGCCGCCAACCCGGTACATCACCTGGATGTCGCCGTTCTCCTCGCAGACGTCGGCGATGAAGGAGAAGAAGTCGTTCGCCTCGTAGTCCAGCCCGAGCGTGTACAGGCCCCACAGCGCGAACGTCGAGTCGCGGATCCAGCTGTACCGGTAGTCCCAGTTGCGCTGGCCCTGGGGGGTCTCCGGCAGCGAGGTGGTCGCGGCGGCGAGCAGCGCGCCGGTCGGGGCGTAGGTCAGGCCCTTGAGGGCGAGCGCGCTGCGCTGCAGGTGCCGCCGCCAGGGATGGTCGGGGAACATCCCGCGCGAGAGCCACTGCCGCCAGAACTCGGTGGTCGACTCGACAGCCGCCATGGCCTGCGCGTAGGTCGCGGGCAGCATCGGCTCGTGCGCCCGCCAGGTGAGCGCCACGAACGCCGCGTCGCCCTCCTTGAGGGTGGTGCGCACCAGGGCACGGCGACCGTCGAAACCGAGCCGCAGGTCGGTGCGCAGCCGCAGCGTGAGGCCGGTGCGGGCGTTGGAGATGACCCCGGACGAGTAGCCTTCGCCCTCGTACTCCCAGGACTCGGGCTGGCGGCCGTAGTCGAAGTTCGGCTCGCAGACGAGGCTCAGGTCGACCTCACCGTGCTCGCAGCGCGCCGTGCGCAGCAGCACGTGCTCGGCGTCCCAGTCCATCGGGGTGCGCCGCAGGGTCTTGGACCGGGCCGCGGTGCGGTGCCAGCGGCCGACGACCAGGCAGTCGGTGACGATCAACCAGCCGTTCGGCGTCTGCCAGGTCGTCTCCACGATGTTGGTGCCGGGCAGGTAGCGCCGGCCAGCCGGGATCATGATTCGTTCGGGACCGAACCGGAACCCGCCGGCCGAGCGGTCCAGGATCGAGCCGAACACGCTGGGGGCGTCCGGGCGCGGCGCGCACATCCACTCGACGTTCCCGCTGGGCGCCACCAGGCACGACGTCTCGCAGTCCGACAGGAACGCGTACTCGGCGATCGGCGGGAACGGGCTGCCCCCGAGCCGACGCGTCGGTGAGTGTGCCACCGCGACCCCCGCCTTCCGGGGCCCGCGGTGGCACCGGGGAAGAACCCTCTGCGCCTCGCGTGGCCCGTCCGCTACCTGGTCCGGAACGGGCCCCGGCGACCCGTCCGCCCACCGGGACCTCACGACCCCGAGCCATCGCTCATTGTATCGACGATGGGAGCGCATAGTAATCATGCGTCGGTCGCCGCGGCCGGCTCCCTCCCGACCCGGGCGATTCCGGGCGACTTCGCGCAGAAAACCGGCATCGCGATCGGGGGGAAGCCCTCATTCACGGCGGTGAGACACGCGGCTAATCTGACCCCGCGCACGGTGAGGGGACCGCATGCTCGGCCGTACCCATTGGGTCGACTACCCGCCGAGGTAGCAGGAATGCCTATATCGCACTCATTCCTGCCCAGGCATGGCGTCACGGCCGGCCCCACTCGTGGTCATCACTGGCTGTGCGTCCGCTGTCCCGGCGACGTTCGGATCCGTGCCCCGGATGCCGCCGACCCGTGTTCGGTCCCGCCATCGGGCCGCGTCCAGGGGCCTTCCCGTGGCCCGCGCGCCCGCTGTCGACGAACAGGGTGTTCCGACCACGGTGTCCGCCGCCCCGGCTGGTGGCCACCGACGCGCAAACACTGAAAGGTGATGACATGACGTCCACCGGGCCCATGCTCGCCAGAAGGCACGGCGGCAGCATTCCCATACCCGTGACGATCCCGGCCCGCTCCAACGGCCGGGATCGAGGCCTCGTCGACGGCCCCGTCCGTGGCGCCCAGCCGGCACGCCCGACGGGCCTCCCGGCCGTCAGCCTGCTCAGGTCCGCCAGCCCGTCGCGAACGGCCGAACCCCTCGGACCGGCCGGCCCGGCGTGGGTCTCGAACCTCATCGGTTCGCCCGGCTCGTTCTGGCAGGGCGGGCAGGACGAGTCGATGYGGCCCGTCGGGCCACGGCGTCCGGTCGAGCAGACCGGTCCGGACGGCGGCCTCACCGTCCCGATCCCCACCGAGTTCCACCCAGAGGGGGACCTCAACGAGCTCCCCACCCCGGGTGGAATCCACGACGCGCTGCTCGGCGGCACCTCCCACCGCCGGGTGGACCGGCAATGGGCGCTGCGGATCCTGCTGGAGTGGCCGGAGGCGCCCGCCGCCGCCCACGCGTCCAAGGAGTTCCTCGTTCAGGCGGTGAGGTTCGCCGCCCGCAATGGCGTGCGCCAGTTCCTCGCCCTCAGCGGCGGCGCGTACGCCGCCGACCCGGTCCACGAGATCGCCTGCGCCGTCGCGCCGGAAAGCCGGACGGTCTACGTGGAGCCGCGTTCGCAGACAATGACCCGCGTCGCGTCGAACGTCCCGGCGGAGTTGGCCACCGTCGTGCGAGCCGACCCCACCCGCCCGGCCGAGGTGCTGGCGCACCGGGGCGTACGCGCCCGGCTGGACGTCACCCGCCCGATCGCCCTGCTGGTCGTGCCCGGGATGCCGCACATCGCCGATCACGAGGACCTACGCGCCGTGCTGCTCGGCTACCGGGAGGCGACGGCCCGGGGCAGCTTGCTGATCTTCTCCCAGCTCTGCGACGAAGGCTCCGCGCGCGGTCTGCGCTGGGTCCTCACCCAGGCCGGACTGCCCGGCAGTCCCCGGCCGCACGCGCAGGCCGTCGACGTCGTCAGCACCTGGGAGCCGATCGAACCGGGCCTGGTCCCGGCCGAGGAGTGGCACGCGCCCGACGAGTGTTCCCGCCCGCACTTCGGCCGGCTTCCCGTGTACGCCTCGATCGGCTGGCACTGACGACCTCACCGCGCCTGGCCTCACCGCGCCTGGCCTCCGTCGCGATCGGCTGAGGATCAGCCGCCGGTCATGGACGTCAGGCTCTGGGAGTTCAGCACCGCGGCGACCAGTAGCACCGCCACGACGGCGCCGGTGCCCAGAGCCTGCAGGGCCACGCGGCGCGACGGCACATAGGCGTAGAGCAGGCCCAGCAGCAACCCGGTGCCGAGGCCGCCGAGGTGGCCCCACTTGTCGATGCCAGAGATCGTGAACGTGATCACCAGGTTGATGCCGACCACGATGAGGATCTGGTTCGTGTTCAGCCGCAGCCGGCGCGCGATCAGGTAATAGGCGGCGAAGAACCCGAAGATCGCCGTGGACGCGCCGTAGGAGAACGTCCGCTCGCCGGACATCAGGTAGCTGAGCGTGTTACCGCCGATCGCGCAGGCGAAGAACAGCGCGAGGTACCGCGCCCGGCCCAGGACCGCCTCGAGCTGCGTCCCGAGCAGGAACAGCGCGTACATGTTGAACAGGATGTGCAGGACGCTGCCGTGCAGGAACGCGGCGGTGACCAGTCGCCAGTACTCGTCGTCCAAGGCGATCTTGACGCCGATCAGCGAGTAGTCGATGGTGAACTGGTTGATCCGACTGGTGCCCGTCAGCCCGGGCACACCCTGCAGCACATAGGCGACCAGGCACAGGCCGATGAGGATCTTCGTGACCAGGCCCGACGAGGCCTGGGCGCGGCCACCGAGCGCGGTGCGGGGCTGCCGCTGCGGCCTCGGCGAGGCGCCCTGCTCCTCCGGGCAGTGGAAGCCGACCGAGGCCGGGCGCATGCAGTCGGGGCAGATCGGCCGGCCACAGCGCTGGCAGAAGACGTACGCCTCCCGCTCCGGATGGCGATAGCAGCGCGTCTGCTGCCCGGAGGGCCCGGAGCCCGGAGCCTGCCCGGCGTTACCCCCACCGCCCGGCCGTGCGCCCTGGCCGGGACCGCCCTGGGCGGGACCGTCTGGCGCGGCGCCATCAACCCTCGGCGCGCCCCAGGACACCTGAGCGGGCGGCGGCCCGGGCGGCGTCCCCCAGCCGGGATGCCCGTGCTGCCCGGGTGACGCGGCCGGCGCGGACTCGGCGGGCGGCTCCCCGGCACCGGTCGGACGAGCCCAAGGGGAGCGCTCGTCGCCCGCGGTCGGCGCGCCGTGGCCGGGACCCGCGTCGCCGGTGCCTGATGCCGCCCGCCCAGAGCCGGCTGCCGGCTCGGGCTCGATGCCCTGCGCCGTCACCAGCGCCACCCCCTCCGGGCCAGCCGGCCCGCGATCCTGTCCGTCCGAGCTTCTCGGCCTGTCCAGTGTGGTCCAGTTCAGGGCCTCCGGTCGCGCGAGGCCTCACCCGGCGCCGCTGGGCGAGCCTCGGCCGCGTCCGCCGAGCTCCCAGCCGAGGTCTGCCCCGGGGAGGTGGGCCGTGGTCATGGCCCACCTCCCCGGCCGTGCGGCGAGCTAGGCGGGGCGGCGCTCGATGGCGATCTTCTCGATCACCACGTCGGTGCGCGGCCGGTCCTGCGGGCCGGTCGGGGTCTTGCTGATGGCGTCGACGACCTCGGTGCCGCGGGTGACCTCGCCGAAGATGGTGTGCTTGCGGTTCAGCCAGTCGGTCGGGCCGACGGTGATGAAGAACTGCGAGCCGTTCGTGCCGGGGCCGGCGTTCGCCATGGCCAGCAGGTACGGCCGGTCGAACGACAGGTCCGGGTGGAACTCGTCGGCGAACTTGTAGCCCGGGCCGCCGCGGCCGCTGCCGAGCGGGTCGCCGCCCTGAAGCATGAAGTTCGGGATGACGCGGTGGAAGATCGTGCCGTCGTAGAGCGGGGTGCCGGTCTTCTTCTCGCCGGTGCTCGGGTCGGTCCATTCCTGCTCACCCGTGGCGAGACCGACGAAGTTGCGGACGGTCTTCGGAGCGTGATCCGGGAACAGCCGGATCTCGATGTCGCCCTGAGTCGTCCGCAGCGTCGCGTACAGCTCCTCGGCCATGTGTCTCTCTTCTCTTCATGTCGCGGGCCGCCTGGCCCGCGCCGGATTGGCGTCACCGGCCGCATACCCAACCGGAAGACGGCTGCGCGCCACGCGACGTTCCCGCGAGGCACGACGTGCTGTCCCTGGGGCAGCGACTCCCTGGTGTCGGCTCGGCTCGGCGCGGCCGAGCGCAAGGCTCGACATCGGGGCTCGCCCGCGGGCGTTGTTCGCGGGCTCGAACGGGCTGACCCGGATCAGGGAACCGCGGCCGGCCCAGCCCGGCACGGCTGCCCCGAGCTGGCCGCGCCGAGGACGATCGTATGTGCCGCTCGCCCACCTCGGACGCGGCGCCCGATCACAGGGCGCCGCTCCCCGCCCGCCACCCGGCCCGCGCCGGCGCCGGCACCCGCCGCCGACCGAGTCGGGATCAGCATGCCTGGCCGCCGATGTCCGGCGAAGCCGGCCGACCGGGCGGTGGGCGCGACAGAAGCGGGCCGAGGCGCGAGAGTGCTACCAGCACTACGCAGCGTGAAAGTGATGTTTGGCGGTGGTCAGGGGACATCCCCGGGGCGGACATCGCTGGCCCGGGCTCCCGCCACGACGCCGGCCCGCCCGGCGCCGGACCTCCAGATCGGCTTCGCCGATCCGGCAGGAACCCCGGTACCGACCGGCGGAGGCCAGGCGGCGAGCGGGCGGTAGCCAGGTCGCCCCACCACGCCAAGAGGCAACGCCAGGAGAGGGAGACCGATGGGTAGCAGTATGCGGAACCGGCTCTCACGCGTCACCGAGGCGGCGCCGGGCGACGCGAGGCGAGGCCGGGACGCACGCGGCCAGGAGCGGGGCGGCCTGATGCGCCGCCTGCGCCCCGACAGCGTGGTCGAGCAGCGGTCCGGCCGCGGCCACGAGGGCGGCGGCCCCATGGCGGGCCTGCTCGGGGCGTCGCACCTGCTCGGCGGCGCCGGCTCGGGTGCCCCCGGCAGGGCGGGGATCCGGGGCGCCTTCGGCGAGGACGGGCAGCGATCGGCCGGTCTCCAGCTGGCCGCCCGCGGCGCCGCGGGCCGGGCTGGCTCGGCGGTCACCGGCGCGGCCGGGATGGCCGCCCGTGCCGGGCAGTCGGCGGCCTCGGCGACCCGGGACGCCAGCACCACGCTGGCTCACCGGATGTCGGACGTCTCCACCCGCATGTCGGAGCGGTCCGAGCGGGCGTCGGAGCATTCCGACGCCGACCTGGACTGGGCGGCAAGCCGGCTCGGCGAGCGGCCGAGGCGCGAGCGCGGGCGGTCCTGGGACGAGCCGCGCGACCAGCCATCCTGGGAGACGCCCGGCCAGCGGCCGTGGAGCGAGCCGGCCGGCGGCGGCCGGACGGGCCGGACGGCCCGGCTGGGTCGGCGGCGGGAGCTGATGATGCCCGGCGAGGAGCTGGCAGGGCGCGTCGAGGACCGGCCCCGCCGGATGCCGACGCGTGGCCAGCCGTGGGACCAGGATGGCCTCCGGGAGCGGCTTCCGGCCGATGGCGGGCAGCGCTGGGAGCAGCCCGGCGGGCGCGGGCGGGGCGTGGGCCGGCGCGAGGAGCAGGGCCGGCGCGTGGCGCAGGGCGAGCGGATGCGCGCCGGCGACCGTTCCTGGCGGGAGCAGGGCGGCGAGCCGCCCCGGTGGGCACTGCCGGAAGGGCTGTCCTGGGAGGAGCTCACCAGGGGGCAGGCCCGGGTGCACGGCGTGTCCAAGCGGCAGCAGCGGCGGATCGAGAAGGCCCAGGGCGCGGCCGACGACCTGACCCAGCGTGCCTATGAGGCGAGCGAACGGGCCATGCGGCATGGCCACTCGCGCCGGGCGCGCCGGTCGGAGCACAAGGCGACGACGCAGGCCGACCGTGCCCAGCGCGCGCTGGAGCAGCACCTCGTCCGCGCCGAGCGCCGGATGGCCCAGTCGCACCAGCGCCGTCGGCGTGGGTTGGGACTGCTGCTCCTGGCCGGCGCGGGAGCCGGCGCCGCCGTGGCCGCCCGCCGATTCCTGGGGCAGCAGGGCGTCAACCAGCCGGCCATGCCGCGCGAGGAGCAGGCCGGCCAGCGGCCGATGCCGACGACTCCCGGCGGGTTCCCCGGCACCGACCGGCTGTCGGAGCGGATGGCGAGCGATGCCACCTCCGGTCGGATGGAGGAGATGCCCGGCGTCGACACGCTGAGCGATCCGTCGACGTCCCGTCGTTTCTGAGGACCTGGAGTCTCTGAAGAACTGGAGTCTCTGAGGACTGGACAGGAAGCGACCCTCGCGGCTCCCGCCGCGAGGGTCGCTTCTGTCGTGTGTGCCAGGTGCCGGGGGCCACTACGTCCGTACGTCTGGGGTCAGTGCTTCTGGGGCACCTTGGGGATCGCGACCACCGGCAGGTCGCCAATCCGGTAGGCGGCGGGGGCGTCCGCCGGGACGACGGGATGACGCGGCGCCACCGGGTCGATCTGGCGATACGGCGCGCCCAGCGGGGGACGTGGGTCGGAGTCACCCTTGTTCGGCCACAGCGACATGGCGCGCTCCGCCTGTGCGGTGATCGTCAGCGACGGGTTCACCCCCAGGTTCGCGCAGACGGCGGCACCGTCCGCGATGTGCAGCCCGGGGTGCCCGAACACCCGCTGGTAAGCGTCGACGACCCCGCGCTCGGGGCTGTCCCCGATGGGCGCTCCGCCCAGGATGTGCGCCGTCAGCGGGATGTTCGCGATCTCGGTTATCGAGCCGGCCGGGTGGCCGCCGATCCTGGCGGCGACCCGCCTGGTCGCCTCGTTGCCCGCGGGGATCCAGGTCGGGTTCGGCTGGCCGTGGCCCTGGCGGCTGGTCAGCCAGCTGGTCCGCAGCGGGCCGCGGCGGCGGCGCACGACCAGCGAGTTGTCCTGGGACTGCATCACCAGAACGATCATCGTCCGCTCCGACCACCGCCACGGCAGCCCGGCCGCGACGGCCAGGTGCGGCCGGCGCAGGCAGGCGCCGAGGAACCGTGCCCACCGCGGCAGCCGCCCGCCGCCGTCGGTCATCGGGGCGCCCAGCGGCGCCAGCACGTTGCTCCCGCGGCCGTAGCGGACTGGTTCGACGTGGGTGTACGGGTTCGGGTAGAAGCTGGACGTGATCGCGACACCACGCGTGATCCGCTCGTCCGGCCGCAGCCTCATCGCGCCGAGGATGGCCTCCGAGTTCGTCCTGGTCAGGTGACCGAGGCGGTCCGACAGGCCTGGTAGCTGGCCGCCGTCGCGCATCGCGTGCAGCAGCCGCTGGGTGCCGAGCGCGCCGGCCGCGAACACCACCTGCCCGGCTCGCCAGCGGCGCTGCCGCCGCCGAGCCTTCGCCCGGCCCCAGGCCGTGACCGTCGGCCAGGCACCGGTCGGCTCGCCGACCACCTCGTAGCCGCCGCCCGGCAGCGGCGTCACCGAACTGACGGTGGTGTCGGCGACGATCGTGACGCCAAGTCGCTCCGCCAGGTACAGGTAGTTGCGGTCGAGGGTGTTCTTGGCGTTGTGCCGGCAGCCGCTCATGCACTCGCCGCACTGCAGGCAGCCCACTCGCCGCGGGCCGACACCGCCAAAGTACGGGTCGTCGGCGGGCTCGCCCGGTGCCGGCCGCCCGTCCGGGCCGAAGTACACGCCCACGTCGGCCAGCTGGAAGGTGTCGCCGACGCCCATCTCCTCGGCGACCGTCTGGAACACCTGGTCGGCGTAGGTGGTCGTCGGGTTACGGACGACGCCGAGCATCCGCTCGGCCTGGTCGTAGTACGGCGCCAGCTCGGCCCGCCAGTCGGTCAGGCCCGCCCACTGCGGATCGGCGTAGAACGGCTCCAGCGGGCGGTACAGCGTGTTCGCGTAGACCACCGAGCCGCCGCCGACCGCGGCGCCCGAGAGCACCAGCACCCGGCCGAGCAGGGTGATCTTCTGGATACCGTGGCAGCCGAGCCGCGGCAGCCAGAGGTAGCGCCGGATGTCCATGCTGGTCCGGGGCAGCGGGGCGACCACGTCGCCACGAGAACGCCGCTTCTCCGGCGCATCGCCACCAGCCGCGGGCCCCTGGCCAACGCCGCTGCCACCGTCAGGGTGCTCTTCGCTGGTGGCGCCGGAGGCCTTTGGCGGCGCCTGGCCGAAGGCGCCACCAGAATGCCTTTCGCTGGTGGCGCCGGAGGCCTTTGGAGGCGCCGTGTAGCGGCGGCCGGCCTCGACGACCGTCACGCGGTAGCCCTTCTCGGCCAGGCGCAGCGCGGTCACGCTGCCGCCGAACCCGCTCCCGACGACCAGGACATCCACATCGAAACCGCCGGTTTCGTCAGGTTCGAGACCTGAGCTGGCGTTGCCCATGGCTCCATCATGTCGCCCGGGCCGGCGGCCGGCAGACGAGCCGACCGGGAGAGTCAGGAGGCGCGTGCCCGGGCGAGCAGGGCCGCCTGCTCGGCGCCGACGGCGGCGGCCCGCTCGATCTCGGCCAGGTCGGGCAGCGCGGACGCCGCCCCGTCCCCGCCGGGTTCCGACCGGTCGGAGGTGGCCCGCGGCGCGGGTGTCACCGCGCGCCAGGACCGGCAGGCGCCGCACGGGCACTCGACGCTGGTTCTCGGCAGATGCTTGAGCCGCCAGGTGAGGCCGTCGGCGGGACTGTCGGAGCCGACCTTCACCCCGCCGACCACCAGGTGGACGAGGTGCGTGGCGAGCGTGGGCGCCGACCAGCCGCCTTCGTTGAGGATGTCGGTGAGCGGCCCCACGCAGTCGGCGAAGGCGTCCGGTTCACAACGCATCGCGCTGGCCAGGGTGACGACCACCTGCCCCGCCGCCTCGGCCACGGGGTCGCGCGGCACCTGGACCACCGGCTCGGCAGGCGCGGGCGGTTCGACGGGCGCGGGCGGTTCGACGGGCGCGGTCAGGTCCGAGGCCGACACGGCGGCCGCCCTGGTCTGCGCCGAGGGCGACGTGTCCACCAAGGGCGACATGTCCACCGCCGGCGGACCGCCAACGTGCGCGCCGTCCGCCAGCGGCCCGCCGACGGGTGGGGAGCCACCGCCCACCGGCGCGGATGAGACATCTTCGGAACCCGCGTCCCCGGCGACGGCATCCGCCGRCCCGACGTTTCCGGGCCGGGCACTCACCGGCTCCGCGTATGCGGCGTACGGGGACGAAGAGTCCGAGCGGGCGGCCTCCCTGACCGCGTAACCCCAGTCCTGGCCGGCGACAGGCGAGGAGGTGGGCGCGGTGGGCCTGAGCCCGGCGGTGGAGGCGGGCCGCGCCGGCCTGGTCACGGCGGGCAGCGTGGTCAACGGCGTCCAGCGCGGCGGGACCGGCCGGCGGCCGGCTGCGCCGGTCAGCAGCTCGAGCGCGTCGGGAATGAGGTTCGGCGGCAGCCTGTCCCCATCCTCGGCGAAGTCCTGGCGGGAGGCCGAAGCGTTCGGGCGCGCGCCGAGGCGCGTCAGCGTGCCGGCGATCCGGGCCCGCCCCCGCTCGCTCGAGGCGGACCGAGGTGGCCGCGGGCGCCCGCCCGCCCGTCGGCGTACCCGGCCGCCGGCGTTGGCCGCCGGGGCGCCGGCCACGCCGGCCAGAGGTTCGGCGTCCGCCATGGGGTCGGCGTCCGCCTCGGCGATCGCCGCCGCTTCGCCCTGCTCCTCCTGACGGGCCGCCGCTGGGCGGCTCGAGGCCTCCACCGCGTCGGCCACCGCCCCGAGGGCGACGGCCGCGAGGCGGCCGCGCGACCGCTCGGCCGGGTCCGCGGTGGCATTCGTGGCGCTGGCGGCCGGGGCGGCGCCGGCGGCCGGCCGGGCGCGATCGGCGTCCCCGGCCTTGGCCCGCGCGGCTGGCTCGGCCAGTCCCACTCCGGCGCGGCGGGCGACCTCCGCCGGCAGCGTCAACACGAACCGCGCCGGTCGGCCGGCCGCGGGCCGGCCGACCGAGGTGAGCCAGCCCAGCCTGCGCAACAGCGCGAGCTGGCGCTGGACGTGGGTCCGGCTGTACTTGGTCTGTGTCACCAGCACCCGCAGGCCAGGCGCGCAGACGGCGGAGCCCGCCGGCAGCTGCGGATCGGCACCGCTGGCCGGTTCGACGTGGCTCGCCAGGATGAGCGCGACCAGCTTGGTCGCGGGCGGCAGGCCCGCCTGCGCGACGGCGCGCTGCCAGCCCACGTTGTCCGCGACGATGGCACCGGAAGGCGGGGTGGAAACCAGGACGAGGACCCCGGGGAGCGGGAGCTGACGCATCGGGTCGGTCGCCACGGAGTCTCGCCTCCTTCCTTCGTGCTGCCTTCGCGGGTGGGCCTGGACGCCATGTCCGCGCCCTCGCGCGAATGGACCGAGGTGCGTGGGTGGAGCCGCTGGCCGCGTGGCGGGTGGACGTCGGACCGGAGAGCCGGGTGAGCGGCCGGGCCTAGGGACTCTGGGTCAGTTCGGGTCGTGTCGGGCGTCGGCGGGCTGTGCGACGCGCTGGCTGGCTATGCCGGTTGAGGCACGTTACCCCGCGCTGGCGAAGGGGTAAGGGGAGCGCGACCAAGGGGCACACATAACGGCAACATGCCTACGCGAGCGCGTTGAGAGCGCTCGACCAGCGCTTATGCACATCCGCGATGTGCTCGTGGGGGGTCCAGCCGACGGCCAGTCCGCCCGCGACCCGACGAGAACCGGCGGCGGGAAACACCGACCCACCCACAGCCCACGCGACCGCAACCATCCACCTACGACGGCCCCTTACCTCTCRATTGCCCCTTTCCCAACGATTGYCACCTTTTTCACCGATTGGCCCTCACCATCGGTCGCGCCGCCCCACCAACGTCCGGATCGAGGATCAACGCCGACCGGCACGCCCGAGCCTGTCTGACCCGGCAGCCAATCCTGGACTTCACTCTGCGTGAACAGGCGACGGCGACAAGGCCGTGGGGCGGAACCCGTAGGCCTTCGGAAGTGCCAGAGGTGTCAGAGGTCGCCGGTACCGTCGAGGCATGTCCGCCGAGCGGGCCGGCCAGGCCGGCGAAGGCCCGGCCCTCACCGGTCCGGTCGGCGAGGGGGACGTCTCGGCGCCGGCCGGCCGCACCGACGTCGCCGCCCTCGTCAGGGTGCTGACGGCGGCTCCTGTCGAGCGGCACTGGCTCGACCGGACGTCCTGGGTGGACGTTGGCCGCGGCTGGCTGCCGGCCGCCGACGAGCTCTACCAGCGGGTCCGTGACACCACCCAGTGGCGGGCCGGCGCGATGTGGCGCTACGAGAAGTATGTGACCGCGCCGCGGCTGAGCGCCTGGTACGAGGCGGGCCGGCCACCGCCCATCCCCGAGCTCACGGCGGCACACGCCGCGTTGCGCCGCCGCTATGGCGTCGAGTTCGACGGCTACGGCATGTCCTACTACCGAGACGGCGCGGACTCGGTCGGGGTGCACCGCGACAAGGAGCTGCGGTGGCTCGACGACACCGTGATCGCGATCCTCACGCTGGGTGCCCGCCGGCCGTGGACCGTGAAGCCGGTGCGGCTCGGCCAGGGCCGACGCATCCTGAACGACCCGAGCGACGCCGGCGGCCTGCTCGATCTCGCGCCCAGCTCGGGTGACCTGCTCGTGCTCGGCGGGCGTGCCCAGGCGGACTGGCTGCACGGCGTGCCCAAGATCGCCGGCCACGTCGGCGGCCGGATCTCGGTGCAATGGCGTTGGACGGCGCGGACCGGCAGGCCCCTGCAGGGCCCTGGCTACATGGCGTCCCGGCACTTCGGTCGCTGAGCCGGGCCGGGCCGGCGAGCGCTCGGCTCGCATGTGGCGTGCGCTAGCCGAGCGCTCGCGACCAGGGGGCGACGTCATCGCGGCCGCGCCCGGCGGACCCAATATGCCCAACTGTCATCTGCACGTCGTGCCTCAGGCCGTCGAGGTCAGGGTGACCGCACGGAGGCAGGGACGCAGCTCGTCCCAGCGGTACCACCGGACCAGCTCCTCGTCGGGGCTGYCCCACGGGTTGCGCAGCAGCAGCCGGCCGCCCGCGGCATCCGCGGCCAGGACCGCGTAGGCGTGCCGCTCCACGAGACCGCCCGACGGTCCGTCCGCCGCGCCCGGGCGAGTGGAGACCGTGATGACGTCGCCCGTGGCGAGTCGGGACGCGATGTCCGCGACGCTGAGCGAGCCCGGCGGCACCGCGTGATGCGGGCGGCCGGTGAGGTCGCTCGCGGCCACGCCGGGATCACCGCCGCTGATCGCGTCGTAGCCGCCGTGGAGCCGGGCGTACGCCTTCTCGTAGACGGCCGCCCACAGCTCCGGGCGCCCCGTGAGGTCGAACGCGGCGATCGAGGGCACCGGCCGCGCGCCGCCGRCTTCGCCCCCTCCACCGCCTCCCGCCGCGCCGCCGGCGGCGTCGCCCGTGGGCAGGCCGGGCAGGGCACGTGTCACGGTGACCGGGAAGGGTCGGCCGTCGCGGTAGAAGGTGACCGTGAACGTGCCGTTCGGGTTCTCCCGGATCCCCTCGACGAGCAGGTCGGGACGCTGTCTGGCCAGGCCGATGAGCGTGGCGGCGAGGTAGCAGTCGCCGAGGCCGCCCTGGCCGACGTCGGAGGTGCTGACGCCGTCCCGGACGACCGGGTCGGCCCGGTTCGCCTCGTCCGCCCCGGCGGAGGCCACGGCCCCGTTGGCGGCGGCCGCGCCGCCGGGCGGGGCGGGCTCGAGGTCAGGCAGCAGGCGGACGAGCTCGGCGACCAGCGCGGCCGGCGCGCTCGCGAGCAGCAGGTCCGGCACCGCGGCCAGGGCCTCGAGCTCGTGCCGGGAACGGCCGCCCGCCCGCCGCAGCAGGCGGGTGAGAGCCCCCGTCAGCGCCCGCAGTGGCTGGCCGCGCAGCCGGCTGACCACCGCCTCACGGACGGCCGGCGGCAGGGCGGCCAGCCGCCGGCCGGCATCCCGAACGTCCGCCGCGGACAGCGCGGCGGGGTCGGTCCCGACCAGCGCGACCAACCCGGCGGCGGCCGTCCTGATCCAGCCGAGGTCCGGCGGTGGGGCGTCGTCGAACCAGGAACGCGGGTCGATCAACACGCCGCCGGTCCGCACCGCTTCCTCGGCCGCCACGAGATGCGCCGTCCGACGCTCGATCGCCGCGGCGAGATCCGGCCCGCCGACGGCGAGGGCGTGCGTGCCCAGCCGGAGCACGTCGGTCGGCACGGGCAGGCCGGCCAACCGGAACGAGCCTGGCGGCCTGGCCGGCGCGGCGACGCCGAGTGCCTGGGCAAGGCCGCCGCCCGCCGCCGCGACCGTCGCGCTCAGGCCGACGACGACCGCATCCAGGGCCGTCTCGTCCGTCCGGCCGACGGCCGTGGCGAGCCCGGCCGCGGCGGTGCCGGCGACGCGCAGTCTGCCGGCCAGCGCGCCGAGCAGGCCGGGGTCGAAGGAGACGGGACCGCCTCCGCCCAGGTCGCCACCGTGGCCGCCCCCGTCCCCGCCGCGCCCGGCCGCGGCCGCGCCAGCCCAGGCGTCTCCCGACCAGACGTCGCAGGCTGGCGCGACGCGACCGCCCCGCCGGCCGTCGGCGCCCAGCGAGCCGTCGAGAAACGGGTCTGCCGGGACGGTGCCGTCGTCGGTGCTCAGCTCACGCAGCAGGGCCGCGTCGGGGACGTCCCAACCGGCCGGCATCCTGGGAATCTCGGGCAGGCGCGGCTCTAACTCGGCATCCGGAGTCCCCGCCGATCCGGCCCTGTCGACCGTGCTGCCCTCCCCGGCCGCGCTGGTCAGGCCGGTCGCCGCGGCGGCAGCGAACTCGAACGCCTCGGCGGTCCTCACATACCAGTGAGCGCGGGCGGCCATCGCCTCGGCGCCACCGCGCAGCGCCCGCAGCCAGCCGTCGACCCGGGCCGTCGCGCGCCGCTGCCACGGCGACGACCAGGTCTCGGGAGTGTCCAGGGTCAGCACCGGGCCGAGCAGACCGGAGGCTGTCGTGGCGAGCCCACCCAGCTCGACCGCGGCGGCGCGCAGCTCGGCGGCCGCGGTCCCGAGCACGGACGGAGCCCGCCCCACCAGGGCATCCGCGTATCCGGAAGGCATCGCGTCACCGACCTCCTGACAGCCACCCGGCCCTGACCGCCGGCGTACGAACAGCGCCGCCGGCGTGCGGCGGCCCGCGACGCCCGCGCACCCCACGCACTCCCGCGCGGCGCGCGCCAGCCAGAACGCGGCCGACGAAACGATCATGTCTTGCTGATCGACGTCAGGGTAGGACGCGGTGGCGGCGGTGTCGTGGGGCCGCATGATCGCGACCCCACGAGATCGCGGGCTCGAACGGACGAACTGCGCTAGCTTGGGCGAGGTGCCCGTTGCCCGGCGACGGCCCGTTCCGGCCAGCGCCGGGCGAGCCGCGCGAGACCGGCGCGGGAGAGCACGGGAAGGGGCCGCGAGGCTCCATCGCCCGGACACCGCGGAAGGAGCCCGACGTGCCCGAGGCCGTCATCGTCGCCACCGGCCGGTCCCCGATTGGTCGCGCCTACAAAGGATCGTTGAAGGACCTACGGCCGGACGACCTGGCCGCGACCGTCGTGCGCGCCGTCCTCGACAAGCTGCCCGGGCTGGATCCCACGACGATCGACGACCTGATGCTCGGCTGCGCGCAGCCCGCCGGCGAGCAGGGCTTCAACATGGCGCGCGCGGTCGCGGTCCAGCTCGGCATGGACTTCCTGCCCGGCACCACGGTGAACCGCTACTGCTCCTCGTCGCTGCAGACCACCCGGATGGCCTTCCACGCGATCAAGGCCGGCGAGGGCGACGTCTTCGTGTCCGCCGGTGTCGAGACGGTCAGCCGGTTCGTGAAGGGCAACGCGGACGGCCTGCCTGACACCCACAACCMGCTCTACGCCGAGGCCGAGGCCCGCACGAAGGCCCGCGCCGAGGCCGGCTCCGCGGGCTGGACCGACCCGCGCGCCGACGGGGTGCTGCCCGACATCTACATCGCGATGGGCCAGACGGCCGAGAACGTCGTCCAGCACACCGGCCTCACCCGGGCCGAGCAGGACGAGTTCGCGCTGCGCTCCCAGCAGAACACGGCCAAGGCCATCGCGGACGGGTTCTTCGAGCGGGAGATCATCCCGGTCACGCTGCCGGACGGCACGGTCGTCCGGGCGGACGACGGCCCGCGGCCGAGCACCACCCTCGAGGCGCTCGCCGGCCTGAAGCCGGTGTTCCGCCCCGACGGCACGGTCACCGCCGGCAACGCCTGCCCGCTCAACGACGGCGCCGCGGCGGTGGTCGTCATGAGCGACACCAGGGCCCGAGAGCTGGGGCTGACCCCGCTGGCCCGGATCGTGGCGACCGGCGTCACCGGCCTGTCACCGGAGATCATGGGCCTCGGGCCGATCKAGGCGGTGCGGCAGGTGCTCGGCCGCGCCGGCATGACGATCGACGACATCGACCTCGTCGAGATCAACGAGGCGTTCGCCGCCCAGGTCGTGCCGTCCGCGCGTGAGCTCGGCATCGACTTCGACAAGCTCAACGTGCACGGCGGCGCCATCGCGCTGGGCCACCCGTTCGGCTCGACCGGCGCCCGCATCCTGACCACGCTCCTCAACGGCCTGCGCACCAGGGACAAGACCATCGGTCTCGAGACCATGTGCGTCGGTGGCGGTCAGGGCATGGCGATGGTCATCGAACGGCTCGATTAACTGGTTCGCTCTGTCTCTGGTTCGCTCCGTGCGGGCGCGGCGCTCCGGCCCCTTGCTCGCTTCGCTCCCAAGGGACCTCCGCGCCGCGTCCTCCTCCGCTCACGTGCGCTGCGGCGACCTCCGCTGCGGCCCAACCACTTCGCTTCGCTCGTGGCCGGGCCTCCGCGGAGGCGCGCCTCCGCGCCGCACGGTCACCTGCCGCTGAACGTCACCGATCCAAGACCAGCCCGATCCAGAGCCATCGCCGCGGGGGCACTTCGCTGCGATCGAGGCGCGCCTCCGCGGCAGCATGGACCTGGCTCGACTAGAGCGTCCTGGTGATCTTCACTGGGACGCTCTCGTTTTCGGCGCTCGTGTGTGCGGCCTCAGCTGGCGGGTGGGTCCGGGGGCGCTGCTCGGGGGCGCGGCACCCGGTCCGCGGCGGCGCCCTGGGCCGAGGCCGGTTGGGCTGTTGGACCGACCCTGGCGGTCCTGGTGACGGCCTGGCTCTGTATCCGGGCCTGGGTGGACGCCGCGGCGGCGGCGAAGCCGGTGGTCGTCTGCCTGGCGGACGGTACGGACCTCGCCACCACGGACGCCAGCTCCAGCCATGGGGGGCCCGCCGGCGGGTGCCCGGCCGGCGCGCCGCGGCGGAAGGCGTCGCGGACTCGACGCGCCGGGGCGAGCGTCACCCCGGTGACGCGGTCCCAGCGAGGCTGCCGGGTCAGGACGATGGCGCCCCAGACCAGGCCGCCGCCGATCAGGCCGTCGAGCCAGTAGTGGTTCGCGGTGATCACGACGACGAGCGCGGTGACGACCGGGTGCGCGACGGCGAGCCAGCGCGCCCGCCAGCGCAGGATCGTGATGACCCCCCAGGCCTCCAGGATCGCCCAGCCGATGTGCAGGCTCGGCATCGCCGCGTACTGGTTCGCCTGCGCGGCGCCCACCTCGTTGTAGGCCGAGGGGCCGATCACGACGCCGGTGTCGACGAAGGGGATGTTCGGGCTCACGGCCGGCAGGAACCGCGGCGGGGCCAGCGGGTACAGGATATGGATCACGAGGGCGACACCCGTCGAGATCATGATCACGTTCCGTACCCGCTGCCAGTGCGCCCGCTGGAAGAACATGACCCAGAGCAGGAACCCGATGGCGGCCGGGAAGTGCACGGTTATGTAGAACCGGTTCGCGAACTCCAGCAGGTCGGTGGAGCGCAGCGCCAGCCGCTGGATCGACGACTCGTCGGGCAGGTCCAGCAGCCGCTCGAAGTGCCAGACCGCCAGCGCGTGCCGCAGCGCCTCGACCCGCCGGCCGTCCGCGAGGGTCCTGCCCAGCCGGTAGACCATGAACAGCCCGCCCAGCAGGGCGATCTGGCCGAGGAAGTAGGACGACGTCAGGAGCGCGCGGCGCGCCCGGGAGGGCGCTGCGCGCTCGGAGGCGTCGGAGGCGGCAGCTTCGGCCGGGCCGCGGAACCGAATGCCATCACCCGCCTGCGGGCCCGATGGACACGGAATGCTCACCACATCGCACCCCTACGCATGAGAATGCCTCCCCATCCCACGGGGATCCGACTTATACCGTCCTACTAACCGACCGGTAAGCACAACCAGCCAGCCGGTGACACATCTCTCGCCTCCGGCGTCAACCGGCCAGTCGCCCTCCGCAACGATTCGACGTCGAAGTCGTGACTTAGTGAAGTCATCTCGACGCGAATTTGCCACATAGAGGCTTCAGGTGCGACCCGCGACTCGGTTGTGATGACAAAACCGAACGGAAGTGTCACGCAAGGTAGCGATACCGTGATCGCTCGCCGTTACTAAACAGCAAACGCCAGGCAACTATTTCCCTCAGATCTTCTGAACGGCTGACCACTCGCGCCTACGAATGTCATCTATCGGACATCCGGTCGTCATCCAGACCAAGCGTCAGACATCCAGAGCCGGCCGGGCCTCGATCCGGGCGCCGCGAACGGACCGCCMGGTCGACGTTACTCAGAGAACTCAAAGGGTAACTATCTTCACATGATCGCCTGAACAAACCCTGCTGGCGACCGCCACAGTCGAGGAGGATCGCGATGCACGCGAACGTCGGCGACCGCGTATGTGTCCACAGCCGCACCATCGGCCAGCCCGAACGACACGGAGTCGTTCTGGAGGCCCGCGGCGAGACCGGGCCGCCCTACCTGATCCGCTGGGACGACGGCCATGAGGGGCTGCTCTTCCCGGGCGCCGACTCGGTGCTGGAGGTCTTCGCCTTCCAGCACGCCGGAGTCTGACGGGCGGCCGGAGCGGCCCGCAAGCGGCGAAGGCCGCTCCCGATAGCGGGAGCGGCCTTCGTGTCGAGCGGTTGGGCGGCCGCCGTCGACGACGGCGGCCGGCCCCGATCAGTAGCGGTAGTGGTCGGACTTGTAGGGGCCGTCGACGTCGACGCCGATGTACTCAGCCTGGGCCTTGGTGAGCTTGGTGAGCTTCACGCCGAGGGCGTCCAGGTGCAGGCGGGCGACCTTCTCGTCGAGGTGCTTCGGCAGCGTGTAGACGCCGACCGGGTACTGGTCGGTCTTCGTGAACAGCTCGATCTGGGCGATCACCTGGTTGGTGAAGCTGTTCGACATCACGAAGCTCGGGTGGCCGGTGGCGCAGCCGAGGTTCATCAGCCGGCCCTCGGCCAGCACGATGACCGAGTGGCCGTCCGGGAAGACCCACTCGTCGACCTGCGGCTTGATGTTGATCTTCTCGACACCCGCGATCTTGCCCAGGCCGGCCATGTCGATCTCGTTGTCGAAGTGGCCGATGTTGGACACGATCGCCTGGTGCTTCATCGCCGCCATGTGGTCGGCGGTGATGATGTTGAAGTTGCCGGTGGTCGAGACGAAGATGTCGGCGATCCCGACGACGTCCTCGAGCACGGTGACCTGGAAGCCGTCCATCGCGGCCTGCAGCGCGCAGATCGGGTCGATCTCGGTGACGATGACCCGGGCGCCCTGGCCGCGCAGCGCGTCCGCGCAGCCCTTGCCGACGTCGCCGTAGCCGGCGACGAGCGCGACCTTGCCGCCGATGAGCACGTCGGTCGCCCGGTTGAGGYCGTCGATGACGGAGTGGCGGCAGCCGTACTTGTTGTCGAACTTGCTCTTGGTGACCGAGTCGTTGACGTTGATCGCCGGGAAGAGCAGCGAACCGCCCTTGTGCATCTCGTAGAGGCGATGCACGCCGGTGGTGGTCTCCTCGGTGACGCCCTTGATCGCCTCGGCGGCCGCGGTCCAACGGCCGGGCTTCGCCGCGATCGTGCTGCGCAGCGTGTCGAGGATGATCGCGTACTCCTCGGAGTCCGAGGGGTCGGTCGCCGGGACGGCGCCCGCCTTCTCGAACTCGGCGCCCTTGTGGACGAGCAGCGTCGCGTCGCCGCCGTCGTCGAGGATCATGTTGGGAGCGCCGCCGTCCGGCCAGGCCAGCGCCTGGTCGGTGCACMACCAGTACTCCTCGAGCGTCTCACCCTTCCAGGCGAACACCGGGACACCGGCGGGAGCGTCCTTGGTGCCGTTCGGGCCGACGACGACCGCGGCGGCGGCGTGGTCCTGGGTGGAGAAGATGTTGCAGGAGACCCAGCGGACGTCGGCACCGAGGGCGACGAGGGTCTCGATGAGCACGGCGGTCTGGATCGTCATGTGCAGCGATCCCATGATCCGCGCACCCTTGAGCGGCTGGCTCGCGGCGTACTCGGCACGGGTCGCCATCAGCCCCGGCATCTCGTGCTCAGCCAGCCGGATCTCCTTGCGGCCGAACTCGGCCAGCGCAAGGTCCGCGACCTTGAAGTCGAAGCTCATCTCTCTCCTTCGGCGCTCGAAACGCGCCCCGTCCCAGGGATCAGGGCGCGCGAGAGCGCGGGGTAATCCGTGCCCGTGCCGTACCGCACACGGTACTGGGTGCGCCTGGGCGCCACGCCCTCGGGCGCGCAGCGCCTCGCCTCACATTCGCCGGTCGGCGCCGGCGCCGCGGCTACGTGCCCGGCCGGTATCAGGGGCCCCTGCCGTATGCCTCTCAACCGGGAAGCAGGCGGGCAGGGTGGGTGGGCGGGCAGGCGCCTCAGCTCCCGACAGGCCGGCTCGTGGGAGGCGCGGAGCAGCCTCCCGACCCGGTCAGCTCTTTCTAGACTCCGGCGCATGGTTGTGCCGGCTTCTACCAGTCCGCATGCTGATGACCCCGCTGTCGCAGACGTCGCCGTCCTGCCCGGGCCGCCGCCCGCCGCGGCGCGCGCCCTGCGGACCGCCGTGTTCGTGGGCGAGCAAGGGGTCCCGGCCGAGCTCGAACACGACGACGCCGACGCGTATGCCGACCACGCGGTCGTCTGGGACGTCCGGACCTCCGAGGGCGGGAACCCCGGGCGGGCGCTCGCGACCGGGCGGCTGCTCGACCCGGCGGCCGTCCCCGGCCTGGATACGGGTCCCGAGCCGGGCCCGGGCGAGGTGGTACCCGCTGGCCTGTCCGCGGGGCTGGTCGGCGTGATCGGGCGGGTCGCGGTCCGGCCGGACATGCGGGGGCGCGGCCTCGCGCGGGTCGTGATGGCGGCGCTGGAGCGGCGCGCCGCCGAGCGCGGCCTCCCGGTGATCCGGCTGCACGCGCAGGCCGCCGTCACCGGGCTGTACACCGGCCTCGGCTATCGCGCGTTCGGGCCGCGTGACCTGACCGCCGGGATCGAGCACGTCTGGATGGCCCGCTCGATCCTGCCGGGTCTGCGGGCGGTAAGGGATGCCGACGGCCCGGCGCTGGAGCGACTGATCGGCGAGATCTGGGCCGAGTACCCGGGCTGTGTGCTCGACGTCGACGGCGAGGAGCCGTGGCTGCGCGCGCCAGCCGCCGCCTACATCGGCGACGCGGTTCCCGGCCGCTACCGCGGTGCGATGTGGGTGGTCACTCAAGGTGAAGGAGCCGGCAAGGACGAGCCGCTCGCCGCCTGCGTCGCGGTGCGGGAGACCCGACCGGGCTGGGTGGAGCTGAAGTCGCTCTATGTGGCGGCCTGGGCGCGCCGACGCGGCCTGGGCGTGGCGCTCGTGCGCCTGGTCGAACGCGAGGCGCGTCGGCGGGGCGCCACGTTCGTAGAGCTGTGGACCGACACGCGGTTCGCGGACGCCCATCGCCTTTACGAACGACTCGGTTACCTAGCGACAGGTGAGGTCCGAGAGCTTGGCGACCGTTCCAACACTGCGGAGTTCCGGTATACCAAGGAGCTACCAACGCAGCCCTGACCGGTTCGTATGGTGATGCCGCGACTCCGTCGTGAAGTTGTTGTGCCGGGTGGCCCGTCGGGGCTCCACATATCGCTGTCATCTGGGCTATACAGCTTGGAGTCTGTTGTCTAACTCACAAGTAACCTGCGGGGCTGCCACCATCGCCCCCACCGATCCGCTGGGAGCCCGCTCGTGTCCACACCCCCAGGTCCCGCCGAGCCGCGCGGACCCGAGCCAGCTGATCGCTCCGACGCCTTCTGGACGTCGGTCGCACAGCAGGCTGGGAAGCGTGGCGGCATTGTCGCGATCATCGCGGTCCTGCTCACCGTGGGCCTCGGCTTCGGCATCACCCAGCTGGAGTTCAGCACCGACCAGAGCAACTACCTGAACTCCGACTCGCAGATCGCCAAGGACAACGTCTCGTACCAGTCGTTGTTCGGCGGCGAGGCGATGATCTCCGACCTGACGGTCGACAAGGGCAAGAAGCTCACCGACCTGTTTACCCAGCACAACCTCGCCGAGTTCGACGCGGTGACCAAGCAGCTCGAGGCCGACCCGCGGATCGTCGCGGTGATCACCCCGGTGACCGCCCTGCAGTTCACTCACAACCTGGTCACCAGCTCCGACGGCAACCCGGTGAACAGCCCGGCCGGAAAGATGCTCCTCAGCGCGCAGCAACGGGACACCGATCCCACCTCGCAGGCAAAGCGCCTCCAGGACTCGATCGCGACCCTGACCCGGATCAACCAGATCCCGCCCGCGCAGCAGACCCTCAGCAACCCGGCCTGGGTCGACTTCCTGCTCCACGACAACACCGGCAAGATCCGCACCTCGCTGCTGCCGTTCTTCCCGAACGACGACAACGCCCAGCTGGTGGTGCGGCTCGCCGGCAACGCGGACATCAAGACCGAGGGCGGGGCGGCCTCCCTCGTGGAGGACGCGATGGCGGCGCGGCACTTCGACAACGCGCACGTCGTCACCACCGGCGCCACGGTGCTGCTGCGCGACATCAACGACTACCTGCGCAGTGGGTTCCTCACCCTCGGCGCGATCGCGGCCGCGCTGATGATCGGGCTGCTGCTGGTGGCGTTCGCCGTGCGCTGGCGGCTGCTGCCGCTCGGCGTCGTCGTCATCGGCCAGGTCTGGGCGTTTGGTCTCGCCGGCTACGTGGGCCTTCCACTCAACATCGTGACGATCAGCGGGCTACCCGTACTGCTCGGCGTGGGCATCGACTTCGCCGTCCAGCTGCACAGCCGGGTGGAGGAGGAGGCGCAGCTCGACCGCGCCGACCATCCGGTCGCCGAGACGCTGCGCCGACTGGTGCCGAGCCTGGCGCTCGCGACCGTCGCCGCCGTCGTCGCCTTCCTGGCGCTGGAGTTCAGCGCGGTGCCGATGATCCGCGACTTCGGCGTGCTGCTGGCCATCGGCCTGCCGGTGATCGTCATCGCGACCATACTGCTGACGTCCACGTCGCTGGCGTGGCGCGAGCGACGCAAGCCGACGCCCGCCAGGGACTACACCCGCGGGCCACTGGGGCGCGCCACGGTCGCGCTCGGCTCGCTCCCGCGCGCCGCGGCCATTCCGCTGGTCGTCATCGCGGTCGCGCTGTTCGCCGGTGGCGCGGTCACCGAGGGCAATCTGAAGGTGCAGACGGACCCGCAGAAGTGGGTCAACCAGGGCAGCCAGGTGGTCAAGGACCTCGACTACCTGAGCGACCACACGGGCACGACCAGCGAGCTCGGCGTCTTCGTCCAGTCGAACAACGTCTTCGACGACCAGACGGTGGCGTTCGTCGACGGCTTCGCCCGTCAGCAGCTCGCGAAGCACCACGATGACCTGACCAACGCCTCGAGCCTGGTCACCACCGTCGGCTTCCTGCTCGACGTCCCGGGCGCGAAGACGGTGCCGCCGACCGGAGACGACGTCCGCGCGGCCTACCAGGTCGCCCCCGAGGCGATCAAGCGCAGCACGGTGAACCTCTCGAACGCGAACGGCGACGCCGGCGCACTCAACCTGATCTTCCAGACCGGCCCGCGCACGCTCGAGCAGCGCGCGGTCGTCGTCAAGGACATCAGGGCGACGGTGAACCCCCCGGAGGGTGTGCGGGCCACTCCGTCGGGCCTCGCTGTGGTCGGCGCCGGGCTACTGGACAACATCGGGAAGAACCGGGTCGAGTTCACCTACTTCGCGCTGCTGGGCGTCTTCCTGGTGCTGCTGCTGCGCTACCGCGGACCGGTCAAGGCACTGCTGTCGGTGGTGCCGGTCCTGATCGCGGTCGGGCTCACCTCGCTGATCGCCTGGCTGTCCGGCCTGGAGCTCTCGCCGCTGACCGTCGTCAGCGGTCCGCTGGTCATCGCGCTGTGCACCGAGTTCACCACGCTGATCGTTCAGCGCCATCTCGAGGAGCGGGCCCGCGGGCGCTCGCCGCGGGAGGCGGTCGACGAGGCGGCGGCGCGTACGGGGCGGGCCTTCCTCGTGTCCGCGGCCGCGGCGGTCATCGGCATCCTGGTGCTGGCGTTCAGCTCGTTGCCGCTGCTGCGGGACTTCGGCCTGCTGGTCGCCGTCAACGTCGCGGTTGCCTTGCTGTCCGCCCTGGTCGTGCTGCCGCCGCTGTTGGTGTGGATGGATGACCGCGGCTGGGTCCACCGCCCGAAGAAGGGCACCGGCCCGCGGGTGCCTGACCAGCCGCCGACGGGCGAGGCCCGGACGCTGGACCCCTCGGTCCCCGGCGACGCGCTTTCCTGAGCCTGGCCGGGGGCGGGGCGCCGCGCGCCCCGCCCCCGGCCAGGCCACCTGCCAGGCACCCACCGGCCCCGTGGGTGTGTGGACCTACACCGCCCTCGACCAGCCGCGGATAGGCGGACTGTCACCGTTCGGGTCATGAGTGCACTGCTTGTGGACACTCGCGCGGGCCGCGTGGATCAGACCGGCGCAACGTATCTCCGCTGGTAACGGTCCTATTAGTCGATGGCCTGTCGAGCCGGCAGCTAAGGCGTGACGGATACCACAGGCGATGTTTGCCGCAAGTTGCGCTTTTCTGGTCAGGGCCGGCGACGGCACGGCCGGCGCGGCACGCCAGGATTTCCGAAACAGGCAAAGGCGGCAACAGGGGTTCTCATGGACACACGGACGAGTACGGCAAGGGCGGCACGGGGCTCGCGCGGCGCGATGGTCGCGACCGTCACACCGCGACGGCGGGGGCGATGACCGTGGCCGCCACCCGATACGCGCCCGCCACCTGGCGCCCGGTCCGCAACACTTCCGGCACGATGCTGCAGCCGACCAGGGGTTTGATCCCGCACGTCCAGGTGGGCAACGGCTCGCTGTACGGGATGTTCAACAACCCGGCGACGGAGGTCTCCAGCCACCTGTGGGTGTCCAAGGGCGGCGCGCTCGAGCAGTACGTCGAGCTGGACAAACGCGCCTGGGCGCAGGCCGACGGCAACCCGTACTGGATCTCGGTGGAATGTGAGGGCTACGACACCGAGGACTACACCCCCGTCCAGGTTCAGCGGATCGCCGAGTTGTACGCGTGGGGAATGGCTGAGTTCGGCTGGAAGGCCGAGGTAACCGACAGCGTGGACGGGTACGGCCTCGGCACCCATCGCATGGGAGGTGTGCCCTGGGGCAACCACTCCTGCCCCGGCACCATCCGCGCGAACCGCCGGCCGGACATCCTGGCGGCCGCGCTGGCGATGAGCGGGGACTCCAGCACCACGCAGGCGCGGCAGCGCTATGTCTCGATGCCGACCCTGCGACAGGGTGACCGCGGCCCGGCGGTCGTCACCCTCCAGAACGCACTGAACATCATCTTCGGCCACGAGGCGCCGACCGGCGACCCGAACCGGCTCACGCCCGACGGCGCCTTCGGCCCGAAGACCGTGGCCAGGGTCGGCTCGCTGCAGCGGCTCAACTCGCCGTACTACGGCCCGATCTCCCCGGACGGCGTCGTCGGCCAGGAAAGCTGGCTGAAGATCGGCTACATCCTCACCGGCATGAACCGCTGGGTCTGACGCGGGCTTGGGTGAGGCGCCGGTCGCCTCACCCAAGCCCGCGTCAAGAGTTCAGATAGGCGAGGACGGCGAGCACGCGGCGGTTGTCGTCAGCGGACGGCGGCAGGCTCAGCTTGCTGAAGATGTTGTTGGTGTGCTTGCCGACGGCTTTCTCGGTGACGAACAGGCGGCCGGCGATGGCCGCGTTCGAGCGTCCCTCGGCCATGAGCCCGAGAACCTCGCGCTCGCGAGCCGTCAGGGTGCGCAGAGGCTCGTCCCGGGAACGCCTGGTCAGCAGCTCGGCCACCACCTCCGGGTCCATCGCGGATCCACCGGCGGCGACCCGGCGAATCGCGTCGACGAACTGGCCGACGTCGCTGACCCGGTCCTTGAGCAGGTAGCCGACCCCGCCTCCGGGGCTGGCCAGCAGCTCGCGGGCATACAGCGGCTGCACGTCCTGGGAGAGGACGAGTACCGGAAGGCCGGGGATGCGCGAACGGGCCTCGATCGCCGCGAGCAGGCCCTCGTCGGTGAAGGTCGGCGGCAGCCGGACGTCGACGACGGCGACATCGGGCCGGTGCGCGGTCAGCGCGCGCACCAGTGACGGACCATTGTCGACCGCCTCGACCACCTCGAAGTCGTAGGCCGTCAACAGCCTGATCAATCCGTCACGCAGCAGGGCCAGGTCCTCGGCGAGCACGACACGCACGCTCATAGCCTTCCACCTCACCCGGACGGCCGGTCGATCAGCCCGGATTGACCGATTCGACCCGTGTCCCCATCCTGGCTACGAGCCAAGGAGGGCACGTGGAGCGGCAGGCCAACCGTGACGACGCACCCGGCGCCCCCCGGACGGCACCCGAACCCGACGCCGCGAGCACGCCGGCGGCGGGTGGCGAGCCCGTGAGCCGCTGGGCAGCGCTGGCCGGTTACGCCGCGGTCGCCGCCTGTACCCAGATGCTCTGGCTTACCTATGCGCCCATCACGACGGACGCGGCGAAGCACTATCACGTGTCCGAGGGCGCGATCGGAACGCTGGCTAACGTCTTCCCGCTGTTGTACGTCGTTCTCGGGATTCCAGCAGGCAAGCTGCTGGACCGGTCGTTCCGCACCTGGCTCGCCGTCGGCGCGGTGCTCACCGCAGCGGGCGGCCTCGCGCGGCTCGCGGGCGGCGGGTTCGGCGCGGCCATCGCCGGGCAGCTGCTGGTGGCCGTCGCACAGCCACTGGTCCTGGGCGCGGTGACGACGCTCGCCGGCGGCTACCTGGCGCACCGGCACCGGGCGACCGGCATCGCCCTCGGGTCGGCATCGCTGTTCGTCGGCATGATCTGCGCCTTCGTGCTCGGCGCGGCCGTCGGCGCGGACCGGATGACCACCCTGCTCACCGTCCAGGCGGTGCTCGCCGTCGCCGCGGCGCTGGCGGTGCTGGCCGTGCTCCGCCACCCCGGACCCTTCACCGACGAGGCCGAGTCGACCGTGGCCGGTGGCACGGCGCCTGGCAGCGCACGACCGGGCGCCGTGCGCCGGCTGTGGGGGGACGGCCGGGTCCGCCGGCTGGTCATCCTGGTCACGCTGGGTTTCGGGGTGTTCATCGCGCTGACGACCTGGTTGCAGGCGCTCCTCGAACCCGCCGGGGTGTCCGCGGACGCCGCCGGCGCGCTGCTGCTCGGGATGGTCGTCGCCGGCACGGTCGGCTCAGCGGTGCTGCCGTCCTGGGCGGCCCGCCGCTCGCGGCGGACCGCCGTCGTACGGCTCTCGGTCGCGGTGACGGTCGTGGGCTGCGTGGCGCTCGCGGCCGCGCCGGGCGTCCTGACAGCCGCCGTCGCGGTCAGCGCGATAGGCCTGCTGCTGCTCGCCGACCTGCCGGTCCTCCTCGAGGTCGCCGAGACCCGGCAGGGCGGCGACACGGCTACGCTCGCCGCCCTCGTCTGGCTCGCCGGCAACGCGGGCGGCGTCGTCGCCTCGCTGGCCGTCCAGGGCCTGCTCGACCATCCGGCGATCGCGTTCACCCTGCTGGCGGTCGTGATCACGGCCGGCCTGCCCCTGCTGCGCGAGCCCTGGCTCGACGCGCCGATGACGGCCGGCGTCCTCGATGACGTTCCCGGCGTCGGCGTCGGCGCCGACGCCGACGCCGACGTCAGCCGTGCCTGAGCTCGCCCCACCGCTCCTCCCGAAGGCCCGCCGAGTGACGGTCGACCGCCCGGTCAGCCCTGTCGGGGCTGGCTCATCCTCCGGCTCCGGCGCTGTGCTCGGCCTTCTGGGCCTGGACGACCTTGTGCAGGGCGTGGCCGGCCGGGGCGATGGAGGCGGTGAGCTCGCCGATACGGGCCTTGTGCGCGCGCCGCTCCCGCCAGGTGGCGAGGACGCGAATCTCGGCCAGGGCGCCGAGCGCGGCGAGCTGGCGGTCACGGCCGTCGAGGCGGTCCACCGAGGTCGGGCCGCGAAGCGCGCGGCGCACATCGTTGATCAACGCCCGCACCGTTCGCGGGTCGCGAACGGTCACGACCGTGCGCGGGAAGATCCCGAGAACTCGTGTCCGATCCACTCGGATCCAGCGGCCGGCCTCCAGGTAGTCGCGGGCACACCGGGTCGTACGCCGGTTGTCCTTGCCGATCCAGTGCTTCCAGGAGCGCTGGCGCCCGGAAGCCCCGACCTGCTCCAGTACCCGCGCCAGGATCGGGTCGTCGAGCGTCAGCCCGCGGGCGGCACCGGGCGGGCCGATCCGGCCGGTGGCACGGGCTCCCGAGACCGGGGCCACCTTGCCGGCCTCGTCGAGGATCCGGCCGCGCCGCCGCAGTTCCAGCAGGGCCGCGGCGCGCAGCGCCGGTCCGAGGTAGCCGCTGGCGACGCAGCCGTCCATCCGTTCTTTCTCGGGGTTGTAGGTCAGCAGGTAAAGCTGGGCTGGCAGCGAGTCGGGCAGCTCCACGGCATGCTCCTCGGGTCCATGCGGTGCTGGGAGTCATGAGTCGTCGTCATCGGCTGGGTGGTCGTGGGAAGCCTCGAGCTCGGCCTCGTCGGCGACACCGGCGGTGAGCTCCGCCTCGTCGGCGACGCCGACGGTGAGCTTGTCCTCACCGGCCGGTGAGGATGTCCCGGTGGCCGACTTGGGCGGCCGACCGCGGCGCGGTATCCGGCCGACGGTGCCTGGCAGGCGGCCGGCGGACGACAGCGCCCCCCGCAGCAGGAACTCGATCTGGGCGTTCGTGCTGCGCAGTTCGTCGCCGGCCCACCGCGCCAGCGCGTCGTGGACGGCCGGGTCGAGCCGTAGCAGGATCTTCTTCCGCTCCGTCACGGGCCGCGGATCAGTGGTAGAGCGATCCGGCGTTCACCACCGGTTGGGTCGACTGCTCACTGCACAGCACCACGAGCAGGTTGCTAACCATGGTCGCCTTACGCTCCTCATCCAGTTCGACGACGTCCTGGCTCTCCAGCCGGGCCAGCGCCGTCTCCACCATGCCGACCGCGCCCTCGACGATCCGGGACCTGGCGGCGACGACCGCGTTCGCCTGCTGACGGCGCAACATCGCCTGGGCGATCTCGGGTGCGTAGGCAAGCCGGGTGATCCGCGACTCGATGACATGGACACCGGCTGACGCCACCCGAGCCCCGATCTCGACCGACAGCTTGCCGGTGACCTCGTCGGCGTTCTCGCGCAGCGACATCTGCCCTGTGTCGTGCGCGTCGTACGGGTATCGGGTAGCGATGTGCCGAACGGCGGTCTCTGTCTGGATGGCGACGAACTCGACGAAGTCGTCGACCTCGAACAGAGCCTGGGCGGTGTCGGCGACCTGCCACACCACCACGGCCGAGATCTCGATCGGATTGCCGTCGGCGTCGTTGACCTTGGCGACGCCGGTCTCGTGGTTGCGGATCCGTGTCGAGACCTTGCGCCGGTTGGTGAACGGGTTCACCCAGCGCAGGCCGGTGACCCGGATCGTCCCGACATAGCGGCCGAACAGCGTCACGACCCGCGCCTGCCCCGGAGCGACGGCGGTCAGCCCACCGAGGAACACGAAGCTGGCGATCAGGGCGAGGATGCCGACGACGAGTGCGGCCGCGCCGCCGCCACCTGTGCCGTTGTCGAACAGCAGGCCCGCGAGCACGATCAGCGCCACCCCGATCACGAAGATCAGGAGCGCGCCCAGGAAGCCGACCGCGCCCGAGAGGCCTGTCATCGCCCGTTCCCGCACCCGCGGCTGGGGCATGTCGACCACGTCATCAGGCTCGAGGGTGTCCCGGTGTGCGTCCGGGCCTTCTGGGCCCATCGGCGCCTGGGGCGGGTTACCCGTGGTCATGGCGGTCTCTCCTCCGATCCGACGAGCGAGCCACCCCGATGGCGGCACCCGCTCGGCGTCTATCAAAGTGATAGCACTTTTTCGTGGAACCCGTAAACCCGTGTCGCGCGACTCGCGTCGTCGCGCACCGGACAGCCACTCGGCCGCGAGGTACGCCGCGATCTCCGCGGCCGGGTACCGGGAGCGCGAGCCCGCGGACGCGGCACGCGCCTGGCCCACGAACACTTGTGTCCAGGCGGTAAATACCAAGCGATGATCTCCCGGATAGACGGTTCGGTCCGTACCGTCGTCGCAGGCACGCCACGGCGGGCTGGCACGGCTCCGCCGGCTCGCCGGTCCGGCCCGCGCGGCGTCAACGCGACGGCGAGCCGACCCACGCGGCGTGAGGACTGGTGATGCGAGAACTGCGCGACCTGCCCAAGGGGCATCTGCATCTGCACTTCGAGCTCGGCATGCGTCCGTCGACACTTGCCGAGCTCGCCGCGCGCAATGGCATGCCAACACCCCGGACCACCGGTTTCACGGAGTTCGGCGGCTTTGGCGAGGTAGTCGGGGGCATCCTGCCGATTTTTCGGGAGGTGGCCGACTTCGAGCGGCTCGTCGACGAGATGGTCGAGGATGCCGCTAGCGAGGGCATCGTCTACCTGGAGCCGAGCTTCTACCCGTACCCGTATCTGCAGATCTTCGCCTCCGCCGAGGCGGCCTGGGAGACCGTGCTCACCCGCGGCGAGGAAGCCGGCGCCCGCCACGGCGTGACGGTGCGCTGGATGGCGGCCGTCGACCGGGTCCTGGACACCCCCGAGCACGGGGTGGAGGTCGCCAAGACGGCCGTTCGCTTCCGGGACGCCGGCATCGTCGCGCTCGGACTGCACAACGACGAGAACGGCTACCCGCCGGAGCCGTACGTCGACGCGTTCCGCTACGCGAAGGACGCCGGGCTGCTGTCCACCCCACACGCCGGCGAGCTCGACGGGCCGGCGTCCGTGCGCAGCGCCATCGACATCCTGGACGCCGACCGGGTCCAGCACGGCATCCGTGCGATCGAGGACCCGGCGCTGGTCGAGGTCCTCGCGCAGCGGGGAACGACGCTCGACGTCTGCCCTACCTCGAATGTGCAGCTGTCCGTGGTGCCGTCGCTGGCCGAGCACCCGCTCCCCGCGTTGCTCGCCGCCGGCGTGCGCTGCTCGATCAACGCCGACGACCCGCTCATCTTCGGGCCGAGCTGCCTACAGGAGTACGAGCTGTGTCGCGAGGCGTTCGCCCTGACCGACGAGCAGCTCGCCACCTGTGCCCGCAGCTCGATCACCGGCGGCGCCGCCCCCGCCGACGTCCAGGCGCGCGCCCTCGCCGGCATCGATGCCTGGCTGTGTTGATGGTTCGCTCCGTGCGGGCGGCGCGCTCCGGCCCCGTCCTTGCTTCGCGGCGGACGGGACCTCCGCGCGCCGTCCTCCTCCGCTCACGGGCGCTCCGGCGACCTCCGCTGCGGCCCAACCACGTTCGCTTCGCTCCGTGGCCGGGCCTCCGCGGAGGCGCGCCTCCGCGCCGCACGGTCACCTAACGCCGAACGTCACGCACCCGGAGCAGGCTCGTCCGTAAGGCCACTTCGCTGCGCTCGTGAGGTGGCTGAACAGGCGCGAAGACCGCCACGAGCGAAGCGAAGTGCCCATACGAGCGCTGTGATTTCGGGTGGTGACGGCACAGCGGCACGCCACCGAGCTGGCACGAAGGCGCGCCTCCGCGGAGGCCCGGCCCACGAGCGAAGCGAAGTGCCCATACGAGCGCTGTGATTTCGGTTAGTGACGTCACAGCGGCGGGTGACCGTGCGGCGCGGAGGCGCGCCTCCGCGGAGGCCCGGCCACGAGCGCAGCGAAGTGGTTGGGCCGCAGCGGAGGTCGCCGCAGCGCACGTGAGCGGAGGAGGACACGGCGCGGAGGTCCCGTGGGAGCGAAGCGAGTACGGGGCCGGAGCGCCGTGCCCGCACGGAGCGAACCAGAATTACAGCATGACTGGTCGGCTGAAGGTCGTGATCGCGCCGGACTCGTTCAAGGGGTCGCTCGCGGCCAACCGGGTGGCGGCGGCGCTGGCGGACGGCTGGCTGTCGGTGCGGCCCGATGACGAGGTCGTCAGACTGCCCATCGCCGACGGCGGGGAGGGCACCCTCGACGTGTTCGCCGCAGCCGTGCCCGGCGCGTGCCGCCGGGCCGTCAAGGTCACCGGCCCCGATGGCGCCCAGGACACCCGCCTGGTCGACGCCGAGTGGCTCGCGCTGCCGAACGGGACGGCCGTCGTCGAGCTCGCCAGCGGCAGCGGCCTGCCACTTCTCGGCGCCCGGCGGGACCCGCTCGGCGCGCACACCGTCGGCCTCGGCCAGTTGCTCGCCGTGGCGCTCGACGATCCGGCGACCCGCCAGATCATCGTCACGCTCGGGGGCTCCGCGTCGACCGACGGCGGCACCGGGGCCCTGACGGCCCTCGGCGCCCGCTTTCTCGACGACGCGGGCGTTCCCCTGCGGCCGGGTGGCGGGTCGCTCGCTCGGCTCGCGTCCGTGGACTCGCGCGGGCTGCGCCCCGCACCGCCCGGCGGCGTGCTCTGCCTGACCGACGTCGACGCGCCCCTGTGCGGCCCTCGTGGGGCCGCGGCCGTCTTCGGCCCGCAGAAGGGGGCGAGCCCCGACGACGTACCCCTGCTCGACGACGGCCTGCGCCGGCTGGCCGCGCTGCTCGGCGGCGAGCCTGACGCGCCGGGCGCCGGTGCCGCCGGCGGCACCGGCTACGGTCTGGCCGCCGCATGGGGCGCCCGGCTCGTCCCCGGCGCCGCGACGGTGGCCGAGCACGCCGGGCTGCCCGCCGTGCTGACGGACGCCGACCTCGTCATCACCGGCGAGGGTCGCTTCGACGCGACCTCGCTGTCGGGCAAGGTCGTCGGCGGGGTTCTGCGCCTCGCCGCCGCCCGCGGCGGCGAGGCCGGCCCGGTGCCGGTCCTGCTCGTCGCCGGCCAGTTGGGCGCGCCGTCACCGCCAGGCGTCGACGCCGCCGTCGCGATCGCCACGCTGGCCCGCGGTGTTCCCGCCGCGGTCGCCGAACCCGAGCGATGGCTCGCCGCCGCGGCGGCCCAGCTGGCCGCCGCCAGGTGAGCCGCCGCGGCTCGGCGCCGCCCGGCGGTTTGGGATTGGTCGGGCTTCTGGCGAGAATCGAAACATGGTCGACGATCGGGACCCACTGACGGAGCTGCGCCGCGTCTGCCTCGCGCTGCCCGAAGTGACGGAACGGCCGAGCCACAGCTCGCCGACCTGGTTCATCCGGGACAAGAAGACGTTCGTCAGCTTCGTCGGCGAGCACCACGGCAAGCGCCTGGCCTTCTGGTGCGCCGCCCCGCCCGGCACCGCCGCCGAGCTGATCGGCGAGGATCCGGGCCGGTTCTTCCGCCCGCCCTACGTCGGCCACCGCGGCTGGCTTGGCGTGTACGTCGACACCCCGGTCGACTGGGCCGAGATGACCGAGATCATCCTCGACGCCTACCGGGCCGTGGCCCCCAGGCGTCTGCTCGCCGAGCTGCCGGAACGACTGCCTGACCCGCCCACCGCGTGGGCACCACCCGACGCGACGTGATCGAGACCGAACGGCTACTGCTGCGCCCGCTGCGGGTCGACGACGTGGACGCCTACGTCGGCCTCCACGCCCATGACGAGGTGAGCCGTTTCCTCGGTTCCTACTCCCGCTCGGAGGCGCTGGACCGGCTGACGGCGGTCGAGCAGGGGTGGGCCGAGCGGGGCCACGGACGCTGCGCGGTCGAGCTCAGGACGACCGGGGACTTCATCGGTGTGTCCGGCCTGCGGTACTGGGAGTCCTTCGACGAGGTGGAGATCGCCTGGACCCTGCGGCCCGACCGCTGGGGCCACGGCTACGCGACCGAGGCGGCCGGCGCCTGGCTCGACTGGGGCTTCCGCAACCTGACTGATCGTTACTTCACGGCGATGATCAGGCCGGCGAACACCCGGTCGATCCGCGTCGCCGAACGCCTCGGCTTCCGGCCCCTTCGCGAGGACACGCTGTTCGACCGCCCCACAACCGTCTACTTCCTGCCCCGGCCAGAGGACCGGAACAGCGGGGTGCCGTGATCGTCGCGCGGCCCGGTCTTCCGGTCCCCGGTCTTCCCCCGGTCGTCCGCTCCCCGACACCGTCTGTCGACCGCGGCGTTGCGGCCAGCGAGCCTGGCGAGGATCAGAGGTGGTCGCGCGCGGGGCKGGCGGCGGGGCCGGGCTGGGTGGTGGCGCAACGGGGGCAGACCACCGTGGCGGCGGCCGCCGGGGCGGAGAAGCGGTGGGCGCAGGCGCCGAGCCAGCGGTGCGCGAGCCAGCGGTCGGGGACGAACCGGCTCACCGGCCAGGGGCGTGGGCCACGGGCGGCGCAGGTCAGCTCGGTGCCGAGCGGCGGCTCGTCGTCGACGACGCGTGGGTGGACCGAGGCGCAGATGCCGCAGACCACCTCGGGCGGCGACGCGACGAACGTGGGGTCCCGGAAGGTCGCGGAGAAGATCTGGACCTCGGCGTGATGCGGCGTAGGACCCCCGCACGTGTCGCACTGGATGTACCGGATCGGCGTCGACTCGTCGCCACGGGTGTCCCGCACGAGGGCGACCAACGCGGACAGCATGCCGCGGCCGGCCGGGTCGACGCGGGCCGGGTCCTGGTCGTCACTGTGTCTGGGCCCCACACCTCCATGGTCGCCGACACGAGGCCGTCCGGTCGCACCGCCCGGCAGAACGCGTGGCGGACTCCTCCGGTCCCGGTGCCGGTCGGGCGGGGAAACCTCGCCGCGCGGCCATCGGGACCGCCGCGAGCCCAACCGGTCGCCGGGGCGGCGGCAACACCCCCGGTCGCGCGAGAGGAACGCGGACCCGCGGCGAGCAGGACATGTGACGCTGTTGCTCACCGCGCCGGCCCGCCGCCGGCCCCCGCCCCGCCGTCGACCCCCGCCATCCACCGTCAGCCGGTGGGGGCCTGGCGGCAGACGGCTATCAGTCCGCTCGCGAGGAAGGGCGCGAACAGCCTGGCGGCACGTTCGGCCGCCAGTGCGGTGCGCGCGCGGCCGGGCATCTCTCGCTCGGAATCCTCATAGGGGTGGAAGGCGACGACCTGCCATGAATGCCTTTCCAGAACGCTGACGAGCGTGTACCACGAATAACGGGAGACGTGTCCTGGATGCGCCAGCTCGCGGCCGGTCAGTGTGGCGGCGAGATTCATCAGCCGGAATGCGTTCGACGTGGTGACGACCATCGTCCCGTCAGGTGTGGTCAGAGCACGCAGGCCGTCGAGGAAGGCCCCGACGCTGTCGACGTACTCGATCACCTCGCTGACGACGACGAGCTCGGACGGGCGGATCGCCGCCCTGGCGACATCGGCCGGGTCACCGCAGTCGATCGCATGTGCCTCGTAACCCGCGGCCCTCGCCTCAGCGACGCCCTCCACGTCGATGTCGACACCAACCAGGTCGCGCGCGACGCCGGCCAGCCGGGCGTGCAGCCAACGGCCGTCGCGGCGTGCGACGTCGCGCATGGTCGCGTCGGCGAACCCGACATGGGTCACCGCCCGCCCGGCGGCCGCGCCGAGCAGGAACTCGTCGCGGTCCACCACGCGCACCCGCGGCAGTCGGTGTGTGGTGACGAGCGCCTGGTCACCCGCCCGCCCGGTCCTCGGCTGCGTGGGTACCCACGCAGCCGCCGTCCGGGCATTCCGTGACCCCGGTGTCACCAGCGCGTCCGCCATCTTTGGACTTCTTCCGGGAATTGTCGTCGCTTCGTCCATCACGACTCCCTCCGTACACCGCCCCCGCAACCCTAGGATTTACCAGGAAACCAGCGGAGGGCGTCGCCAGGAAGAAGTCGCGCGTTTCGCCGGCCCGCCGCCGCACTCCCGGCAACTCCGGCAAGGCCGGTAACGCCGGTAACGCCGGCGAACGGACCTCCAGTGCCGCGCCCGGCCCGCCAGCCGGTCAAGGACCTGGCCGGCTGCGCCATCACTCACGCAATGGCGCGAGGTCGCGCGGACGCGGCCCGGCGGCGGGCGTCAGGCGCTCAGGGGGCCGATCAGAAGTTGGCGGACGTCGGTGGAGACRCACGCTGTGACGCCACCGGCCAGTCCGACCGATACGGTGCCCGCTCCGCCGGGAGGTGTCACCTCCAGGGCGGACGCCTCCCTGGTCACGTCCGAGCTGAGGCAGCCCTCCTGGATGCCCGGCTGGGTGATGCGCAGTACAGCCGTCGCCGTGCCGCCCGGCGCCAGCAGGACCGGCCCTGGCATGGGCCCGGAGTCGTCATGGTCCGCCGGCGCACCGAACTCGGCCCCGCCGGCGTCGGCGAACCGGACGCCGGGGAAGCCGCTCAGCTTGCAGGCGGCCGGGCTCGCGTTGGTGAGCACCAGCTTTCCGTATACCTGTCCGGCCGCGCCCTCGATGTCGTCGAACTTGCCGGTGAGGGCGCCTGCCGCGCAGACGGCCGCGGCCGCTACCTCCTCGGGCGCGGCACTGGATCCGGCCACGGCCGCCGGCACGCCGGGACCGCCCCGGCCGGACGCCGAGGGGGCGACGGATTGCGCCGGCCCTCGCGAGCCCGCTCCCGACGAGCCCGCGGCCACGGTCGCGGAGCTGCCGCCGGCCATCGTCGAGCCGCACCCGGACCCGACCGCGACCAGCCCGAGTGCGACCGCGGCTACCGCGGTGGCCTTCGCCCTTCCGGCGCGGGGCGCCCCGGCATGCCGCCGGCATGCCGGCGCCCTGACCCGATCCGTCCGCATCGCGGGCTCCTTGGTCTGGCAGGCGGCAGCCTTGTGACCTGCTGCTGACGCACCGCATTCAAATACTGACGGAAATGACCGTAGCCAGCGAGCAGCGGCCAGGGAAGCTCTACACACCGTAGGGCGCGTGTCGCACCTAGTTCCACGTTCCCGCGGTTACGTTCGCGGCCCCGACCGAGACAGCGGAACGCCGCGTCAGCGGCGCCAGCGAGCCCGCCATGACGGCGCCGCGGCGGGCAGCAGTACGGCCGCCGTGATGTTGTCGCCGGCGCCGGCGGCCCCGGCCCGACCGACGAGGGCTCGGCCGACCGCGGGAGCGTCGGGAGCGGACCGCCCGTCGCCGCGCAGAACGGCCCCCACCACTTCCGGGAAGGCACGGCCCAGGTAGTCGGGCACGCCGTCGGAGACGATCAGAACGGCGTCTCCCGGCCGCCGGTGGCGGCGCTGGACGGACCGGTCCTCATCCTCGCTCCCGCGGGTACCCGGGCCGAGGAACTCGGACGGCGTGCTGATTACCCGCGGGCGGCCTCGACGCACCAGCGCCGTCAGCGTGTCACCGTAGCCGATCGAGAAGATCGACTCGTCGACGGCGAGCACGAGGCCCAGCGCGGTGCGCGCAGGCTCCGCGACGTCCGCCACGCCGTCCACGGCGGCCGCGGTGAGCGCGCGCACGAGTCGGGCGCCGCCGCCGCGACCGGCGGCCCCTTCCGCTGGAGTGGCGAGCAGGTCGGCCGCCGCGGCGGCCAGCCCGCGCAGGGCCGCGGTCGAGGCGGCCGAGCCGCCGTGGCCGTCCGCCACCGCGAGCAGCAGCCCGCCGGGGCCGGCCGCCAGCAGGACGCCGTCCTCGTTGGGCTCGACGGACGGCACCGCCTTCGGCATCCAGCCGGCCGACAGCGCCGCGCCGAGTGCCGCCGGGTCGCCCCGAGGGCCATCGATGCCGTCGACGCACGCCGAAATGCCGGCGATGACCGTCTCGCGCCGGGTCGGATAGTCCGGGCCCAGCAGCAGCACCGAACGGACCGTCGACGCCGCGCGCGGGGGACGGGCCGCCACGTCGGTCACGTGCTCAGGGTCGGCACGGCAGCGCTCGCGCCGACGGCCGGCCCACCGACTGGCACCCGCTCCGGCGCGGCCGACAGACCCGCGGCGGCGCGCAGATGYCGCTCGACCCGGTCGAGCAAGGCGGCCCGCTGGTAATGGGTCACGTAGTACCGCCGCGCGGCGGCACCCATCGCCGCCCGCTCGGCTGGCCCTAGCGCCGCCACCTTCGCGATCGCGCCCGCGAGCGCCACCGGGTCCTCGGCCGGTACCGCGATTCCGCCAGCCGCCGAGACCACACGGGCCGTCGCACCGCCGGCCGATGACACCATCGGCCGGCCGCAGGCGAGGAACGACTGCACCCGGCTCGGAACCGTCAGCGCCCACACGGGGTCGCGGCGCAGTGTCGTGACCAGCACGTCCGCGTGTGCCAGCAACTCCGGCGTCCGCTCGAGCGGGGCACGTCCCAGCAGGTGGACCCGGTCACCGAGGCCCCTTCTGCGCACCTCGTCCGCCAGCCACCCAGCCCGCTGGCCGTCGCCGAGGACCACCCAGCGCACCCGCGCGCCATGAGGATCCCCTCGCAGTCGATCGGCCGCCGCGACCAGCGTCTCCAGCGACTGGCCGACGCCGAGGTTGCCGGCGCACATCGCGACGAACCCGTCGGGGATTCCGGCCGCGCGGCGGACCTCCGGGTCGGCCGGAACGGGGCGGTAGTGCTTCTCCGCCCAGTTCGGCAGGTAGTCGAGCCGGTCGGCCGGGATGGCGGCCTCACGAAGCAGCGGCAGGAAGTCCTCGGACCGCCCGAGCACCCGGGCGCAGCGCCGGTAGCCGGCGCGCGCCGTCCAGTCGAGCAGAGTGAGTACCCGTTCGGAGCGGACCGTGCCTGTCGCGTACTGGCTCCACGGCCACAGGTCCTGCACCCACAGCACCACCGGAGTGCCCCGGACCTGCCTCAGCAGCAGCGCTGGCACCAGCGTCACCGGCGAGATCTGGTAGACGAGCACCACGTCGGACGGTGGCAGCCGAGGCGCGCCCAGCACGCTGGCGCTGGCCGCGAAGGACAGGTGGCTCAGCGCGAGACGCCATGGCTCGCCGCCRCCGCGCGAGGCCAGCGGCACCCGCACCACCTCGACGCCCTCGTACCATTCCCTGGCCGAGCGCCGGCGACCCGCGAACGCCTCCCGGTCCGGGTAGCCAGGCTGCCCGGTCAGCACCGTCACCCGGTGGCCTCGCTCGCGCAGACCAACGGCGAGGTCGTTGACCCGGAACCGCTCAGGCCAGAAGTACTGGCTGACGATCGTCACCCGCATCGGTTCGCCCTTCCTCGAGGCGCCATGCGTGTTCCGGCCGCGCGGGCGGCGGGGATGAGCCGTCCCGGGCTCCTTGAGGGCCTGGGTTGGCGCGGCCGAGCCGCGGAAGCCGCGGCGCCGGGTCGATCGTCATCGGCTGGTCTTGACCGAGCTGTCCTCATCGAGCCGCTGGTCGGGAACCCGGTGGCGGCCAGACGGTGCCGTTGCGGATCGGGCCGCCGAACGCCCGTAGCCGTAGCCRTAGCCGTAGCGCCGCCCGGACCCGACCGACTTGTTGAAGACGTAGCCGAGCACCGGCGTGCCGACGAACTCCAGTCGGTGGCGGGCCTCGGTGAGTACCCGCAGCGGCGTCCCGCGCCCGACCACCAGCACCACCGCATCGGCCTGCGAGGCGATCGCGGCCGCTTCGCTGGCCGCCAGCAGCGGCGGCGAGTCGACGATGACGACGTCGGCGTGGCTGCGCAGCCGGCCGACCGCGCGGCGGAACCGGCCGGTCCGGAAGAAGCTGGCCGGGTCGTCGAGCGCCGTCCCGGCGGGCACCACGTCGAGCGCCTCGGCACCGTCGAGGTCGAGGTGGCGCACGGCGGCGCTTACCGACACGTCGCCGCCCAGGTCGGACAGGCCCGGCTCGTGGGAGACTGCGGCGAGCCCGGTCAGCCCCCGCATCCGCTCGTCACCGTCGACGACCGCCACCTTGCGATCGTCGCGCGCCATCGCGATCGCGAGGTTGAGCGCGGTCACCGTCTTGCCATCACCAGAGCGTGGGCTGGTCACCGCGACAACGCTGCCGCCGCCCTCGGCGGCAAGCGCGAACCCGATGCTCTCCACGAGGAAGTTGTAGGCCTCGGCCGCCGGGGACGTGGGTTCGCGCGCGGCGGGCAGCGCCCGCCCGCCGGTGGAGACGGCGAACTCGGGGACGTCACCGAGCAACGGGACGCCGAGAATGGCCGCCGGGTCCTGCTTCTCGTCCGCCTTACGGCGGAACTCATCGCGCCACCACACCGCGGCGGCGGCGAGCAAGAACCCCAGGAAGGCGCCTACGACGACCGCGCGCAGCGGCCTGGGCTGCGCCGGCGCGCTCGGCGGGTTCGCCTGCTCGAACATCTGCACGCCGTCGCCGTACGTCGCGGTGTCCACCGCGATCTCGTCAGCCCGGCTCTGCAGCGTCAGCAGCTGGGTGGCCGCGGCCTGCCTGGCGGYGGACAGGCTCGGGTCGGCCGGGCCCTCGCCCGAGTTCAGCTGCTCGTCCAGGTCGCTGATACGTCCGCGCAGGTCGGCGATCGTCTGGTCGAGCTCGTCGGTGGTGGACTTCGCGTTCGTCTGGGTCAGGTTCCGGATGGTCTGGCGGTAGGCCTGGCAGACGGCATTGGCCACGGCGGCGGCGCCCTCGGCCGTCGGGTCGGTGGCGGTCACGCTGACCTGGTCGAGCTGGTCCGAGGAGGTCGCCTGCACGCGGCCGCGCAGCTGGTCGACGGTGAGCCGGTTGTGAAGGAGCGAACGGGCGGTCGTGAGCACCTCGGTGGAGGTGAGATAGCGCGCCTGGGAACGGACATACCGCGACGGGTCGCCGATAAAGCGGTTGTTGTCGTTGAACACGCTGGAGATGCGCGGGTCGTTGAGAAGCATGGTCGCGCTGCTCGAGTACAGCGTCGACTGGAGCGAGGCGAACAGGAACCCAGTCGAGCCGAACAGGATGGTCACGACAAGTAGCAGGTGCCATCGCCGCGCAAGCAGCGCGAGCAGGCTCCGACCACTGCGGGCAAGATCGCCCCGAGTGTCCGCGGTGGGGTCCGTCTCCACAGRCTCGCTTCTCCTTTCCGTGGTGGCACGTGCGACCGACACCGGCCACCCGCCACCTTGGTCTCTCCAAGAGAGCAATCGACTACCTGGAGTGACAGTACGGTCGTTGTGTCGAAGCCGGGGGAGGCGCGCCGAAGGCCCCGCCGCACGCAATGGATGGCCACATTCCGGGCTCGAATACCAATGCCATGGGGTACGGCTTCGAGCGGCCGATCAATTACCAAATGGCAATATGTGTCGACCAATGTCCAACAAGTGCGCGAACGGCGATCGTCGATATTGACGGTATGCCTGCGCGCGCCAGTCGCCGTGGAGCACGCCGTGGCGTTCGCCGGTCTCCGCGCGCCGGTGATGGTTCAGGACAGGATCCCAGGACGCTCGTACCAGACCGTCCGGCGGACGTTGTCGACGTAGCTCATGATGATGTGCAGAACTCGCCGCGAGACGTCGTCGACGTCGTAGTCCGTGACGATACGCGGGTGCGACCGGTTCGGCGTCGTCATGAGCTCGACCGCGGCCAGCACCCTGTCCGGGTGCAGGACGCTCGACACGAGCACGCCGTGGTCCATACCCTCGGGCCGTTCGTGCGCCGCCCGGATCATGACGGCGGGAAAGCCGAGGAGCGAGGACTCCTCTGTGATCGTCCCGCTGTCCGAAACGACACAACGGGCATCGCGTTGCAGCGCTACGTAGTCGAAGAGGCCGAACGGCTTGCAGAATCGCACCCGTTCGTCGAGCGCGACCGCCGCCCCGTCGCGGCGCAATTCCTCCAGCCGGTCGCGGGTGCGCGGATGCGTGGTCACGATGACCGGAACCTGGTACGTGACGGCGAGCCGGTCGAGCGTCACCAGCAGGGCGCGCAGTAGTTCCGGCTGGTCGACGTTCTCCTCGCGGTGCGCGCTGACCACCATGTACTCGCCGGCGCGCAGCCCCAGCACCGACAGGATATCGCTGCGATCGATACCCGGCCGGTAGTAGGTGAGAACCTCATTCATCGGCGAGCCGGTCACGAACGTCCGTTCCGGCGGCAGGCCCTCGGCGAGCAGGTGCCGGCGGGCGTGCTCGGTCAACGGGAGGTTCACGTCGCTGAGGTGGTCCACGAGCCGCCTGTTGATCTCCTCAGGTACACGGTCGTCGAAACACCGATTACCCGCCTCCATGTGGAAAACGGGAATGTGGCGCCGCTTCGCCGGGATCACGGAAAGACAGGTGTTCGTGTCTCCGTAGAGGAGAAGGGCATCCGGGTTTTCCGCGGCCATCACCGCGTCCGCCCGCGCGATTACCTGCCCGATCGTCTCGGCGGCGGTGGCGCCGACGGCGTCGAGGAAATGGTCTGGCTTGCGGACCTCCAGCTCCTCGAAGAAGAGCTGGTTCAGCTCGTGGTCGTAGTTCTGACCGGAGTGGACGAGGCAGACATCAAGGTGCCGCTCGAGCTCGGCGATCACCCGGCTCAGCTTGATGACCTCCGGCCTCGTGCCCACCGTGATCATGACTTTCAGGCGGTCGAGCGACATCGGCGCCTCTCCCGAATACGTCGGTCCGGTGCGGAAGGTGATCAGGCCGCCAGGCCCGCACGGCTGCGGCGGGCCAGCTCGGCCCACTCGGCGTGCCCGAGTGGCAGCACGAACCGCTGGCCCTCAAGCCAACTGGTTGCCTGCGCCTGGCCGAGCAACAGCAGCTCCGGGCGCCGGCTCGCCGCCGCCACCGGAGGGAAGACCCGGCCCACGGGCTCCAGCGCGCGCAGGACCGCACGGACCACCCCCGGCGGCAGCGACCAGATTCGCCGGCCCGGCGCGAACGACCCGTAGAGCGAGCGGACCGTGTGTCCCTCGGACGGGTGCGACACGATCAGGGGCGGGTCGTCGGCTGTCACGAGCGCCGCGAGCGCCGCCGCGACGTTGCCGATCAGAGCCACCGGAACCGGCTGGTCCCCTCGTCCGCTGACGACCAACGGGAAACGGTCGCACCACCGGGCGAATGCCCGGGTGAGGTCCCGTCCCGCTCCGTGCACCGACGGAGGCCGAAACAGAATGACCGACAGCCGGCTGGTCCCGGCGAGGCCGGTGAGCAGTCGTTCCCCGAGCGCCTTCGCCTCCGCGTACGGGCTGACCGGCGCATACCGCGGCCTGTCATCGAGGACCCGGATCCTGCCCTGGACCGCGGCGGTGCTCACGTGGACGAGCCGAGCGACCCCGGCACGTTCGCAGGCCAGGCCAAGGACGAGGGGCCACAGCGCGTTCGCGCCGAACAGCTCGGGCGTCGCGGGCGCCGCCGCGTCCGGCAGCCCGGCCGCGTTGACGACGACGTCATGCCCGTTCAGCGAGGCGGCCACGTCGTCGACGAGGCTGGCGTCGACAAGTCCAGTCCTGAGCACCCCGTCGAACGTCGTATCGAAACCCGACGCCGTCGATGAGCCTGTCTGCCTGGCCGCAGCGTCTCCGGCGGCCGTCGCCGCGAGGAAGTCCGCCAGTTCGACAACGCGGGTCGGCCTGGCGCGCAGCCGATGGGCAGGCAACGGCGTCACCTCGTCGCCTGAGGCGGCGATCGCCTCGGCTACCGCTCGCCCGACGAACCCGGTGGCGCCGAACACCACGACCTTCGCCATCCAGCCGCTCCTCTGATCGTCTCGGGTTCCCAGCGCGGACACACCCACAACCCTGCTACACAGAGTAGTTGTCAAATTACACTAGGCCACGAAGTCTGAGATCCTCGACAGCCCACGCCGCCGCCGGCACCCTGGCCGGTGGCCTCCGGCCACGACTTCCCGGTCGGTGACGTCAGCCGGCCCACAGACCGCCTGGCCGCGGCCGCGTGCCACGCGACCGACCTGCGACACGCTTCCCAGCGAGCCTCGGATTGACAGCCAGCTGGCCTACGCTCGATCACTGATAGTAAAGATTCGGTGACACATCTGCGTGTCCCGCCTGGAGGTCAAGGTGCGATGAGCCTGCGGACGATTTCCCCACCCAAGGTCGACGGCCGCGAACAGTCCCTTGGCACCGCGGACGGGACGGACCCGCCACTCGTTGACCGCGCGGTCGACGCCCTGGACCCGACAGCCCGGGAGCCGCGGACGACCGCCGTCATCGTGCACTGGGGACCGACCGAGCCGACCGTGGAACTTGCCCGACGGCTCGACGAGATGTCCACGGTGACGGACGTGATCGTCGTCGCCAACGATGGAAGTACCCGCCCGGGCGATCTGCCGGCTGCCGCCAACTGGCTCGTTCCCGAGGCCAACCTCGGGTTCGCCGGCGGCTTCCGGTTCGGCGCTGACGCCCGGCAGGACACCGACGTGTACCTGCTGCTCAACAATGACGTGCTGCTGCCCGAGCGGACGGTCCTGGCGTGCCTCGATCTCGTTTCCCGCGAAGGCGTCGGCATCGTCGGCCCCACCCTGCTCAACGCGGACGGGATTCACCCCGGAGCGGACCGCCTGACTCCGCTGTTCACGGTGCCGCGCCGCCGTCGCCGAGGGCGCCCCGAGCCGGCGGACGTCGTGTTCGTGCCCGGCGCGATCCTCTTCGTGCGAGCCGAGTGCCACCGCCAGGTACCGATGGACACCCGTTACTTCCTCTACTACGAGGAGACCGACCTGGCGCACCGCGCCGCCGCCGCCGGCTGGCGGGTCATGGTCAGCCCCTACCAGGCCTGGCACACCGGCGGTGGGACCGTCCCCAGCAACGCATACGCGTACTACACGGTGCGCAACCGCCTCTGGTTCGCACGGATCCACGGCCACCCCTGGCGGGCCCGCGCCGTCGCGCTCTGGCTGGCATTCMTCGCGCTTCCCCGCTACGCGGTCTCCGACCTGGTACATGGACGCGGGCTTTCCCGCTGCCGTTCGTATGGGCACGGCCTGGTGGACGGCGTCGGACCGCTGCCGCCGGCCGACTCCCCGCTGCCGGACGAGCCACGACCGACGCGCTGGGGACGCGCCGCGGCCCCGACAGGACGGCGGACGACGTCGGGACCACCGGCCTGATGGCCGCCTACGCGCATGCCGTGCGGCGTTGCCTGCGTGGCACGGCGCGGGTCGCCTCGTGGACGAGGATCATCCTGCTGCGGATGACACAGCCGGGGGTCCGGATAGGGTTCGATTCCTTCCTCGGGCCACGCTGCGTGATTCTCTGCGCCCCACGCGGGACGATGATCATCCGGGGAGCCGTCCTCGCCCGCGACGTCCATCTCGAGGTCGAGGACGGAGCACTCCTGGACCTCGGCGCGGACTTCGTCGGTCCCCACTCCGTGGTGGTCGCCCGCCGGCAGGTGGTGATAGGCGCCGGCAGTCTGCTGGCGGAGATGAGTGTGGTCCGCGACCAGGACCACGTGGTCGCACCCGGAGTCCCAGCCTCCGCGATGCGGTTCGCGGCGTCACCGGTGAGGGTCGGCCGCGACGTGTGGCTGGGGGCCAAGGCCACCGTCCTGCGCGGCGTCACCGTCGGCGACGGCGCCATCGTCGGAGCAGGTGCGGTGGTGACCTCCGACGTGGCCGCCGGCGCCCGGGTCGGCGGCGTGCCGGCGGCCCCGTTGCGGTCCTCTCGTGYCGGCCAGGTCGCTGGCGGTGGTGAAATMGACGTCCCGGCCAGGGCTACCCGGACCGGCGTCCCCACGCCACGCCCCACACCACAGACGCGCTAGTCCGGGGCGGTACGGAACTCGGCTCTGCCCTCGCCATCACAGGTCAGTCACTTTAAGTGTTGCAAGTGATACAAGAAGTGACGTGGATAAGCCCGCGGAGTACCTCGCCCGGCCGCTCGCCACGAGTGCGGCGCTGCCGGTCGCGACACCGGTGCCCGGCCCCCGGCGAGATCTGGCCGGGTCAGAGGTGGTGCTCACCGGGGGCAGGGGGTTCCTCGGCGGCCACGTCCGGGCGGCGCTCGCCGGCCGGGGCGTGGTGCTGCTCGGCCGGCGCCGACCGGAGGTGCTCGCCGCGTACGAGCGCTGGGCCTCGGTGGATCTCGCCGCCGGGGCGCTGGTCACCCACCATCTCAAGGCCCTCGACGCACCGGCGGGCACGGCACTCTGCCACCTGGCGCACAACTTTGGTGACCCCGAGCAGGCGGTGACGATGTCGCTCAACCTGCTGTCCGCGGTCAATGCCTGCCCGCAGATCACACGGATGGTGCTGATCAGCACGGTCTCGGTGTATGGACCGCGCCACCGTGGCCTGGTCGAGGAGACCACGGCCTGCCGGCCTCGCTCGGCCTATGCCCGAGCCAAGCTCGCCGCGGAGCAACCGTGGCTGACAGAGTTGCGCGCCGACTGCGAGCTGGTGGTGCTACGGATGGGCTCGGTGATCTCCGCCCAGCGGCCGACCTCATACCAGCCGATCTTTGATGCGCTGCGCAGACCGGTCCGGGCGGCCGCGCTCGGCTCGCTCCGGCGGGGCACCCCCGTGTCCTACGTGACGGCGGGCAATGCCGCCGCCGCCGTCCGGTTCGCGCTCGACACCCCGCTGGTCGCGCGCCGGGCGGTGTTCAACGTCGTCGACGATCTGGGCCGCGCGGGTGCGGCGCTGGCGCGGGCGAACGTCGACTACGCGGCCATGCAGGACGCCGTCCGGCGGCTCGCCGGCCTGCCCGCGCTGTGGCGGTTGCCATTGCCTACGGCGGCGGTCGACGGCGCTGCCCTGGTGATCGGCCGCCCTCGGCCGGGGCAGTGGTACAGCTCCGCGGCGCTGCGGGCTGCCGGGTTCGCCGCTCCGCGCGCGCTGGCCGACGAGATCGCCCAGATCGTCGACGGCCAGTTCCCGGACCGAGCCCGCGCCGGGGGCATCGGCGCGGGCGGTGAGGCCGACATCGCCTCTGGGGGTGGCGCGCCGTGCGGGTGCTGACAGTGGTGATGATGGCCGACGCCCGCCGTGGCGGCGGCCTGGCCGAGCGGGCCTACCAGCTGACCCGCGCCTACGCGCGGGCCGGGGAGCCGGACCTGCGCGCCGAGTTGCTCACCCTCGATCTCGACCTGACCGACACCCGGATCGGGTCGCTGGCTCCCGCCGCGCTGACCACGGTGCCCTGCCCGAACCGCCGTTTCTACGTGCCGGCGCGGCCGGATCGGGTGGCCGAACGGGTCGCCGCCGCCGACGTCGTGCATCTGTTCGGGCACTGGACGGCACTGGGCGCCCTCGGTTACCGCGCCGCCCGCCGCCACGACGTCCCGTGGGTGGTCTCGCCATGCGGCTCACTGCCGGTCGCTGGCCGCAGCCGCGTCGCGAAGCGCGCCTACAACGCGGCCGTCGGTACTCGGATGGTGCGCGACGCGGCGGCGGCGATCGCCGTCACCGCCGACGAGACGGCGGACTTCGCGCGGTACGGCCGCGATTCGGCCGCCGTGCGGGTGATCCCCAACGGGGTGTCCGCCGCCGACCACGAGCGGGACGCGGGCGGGGCGTTTCTGCGCCGGCACGACCTCGCCGGCCGCCGCTACCTGCTCTTCCTCGGTCGGCTCAACCGGATCAAAGGCGTCGACCTGCTGGTCGAGGCGTTCGCGGCGTCCGACGCGGCCGCCGACGGCTGGCTGCTGGTGCTCGCCGGGCCGGACGAGGGGCTCGCCGCGGAGCTACACGCCAGGGCCTCGGCGCTCGGGGTGGCCGACGYGGTCCGGTTCGTCGGCGTCGTCGCCGGCGCCGAGCGCACGGAGGCGCTGCGAGCGGCGTCGCTGCTGGTCGTGCCGTCGCGGCGGGAGGCGATGTCGATCGTCGCCCTGGAGGCCGGGGTGAACGGCACACCGGTGCTCATCACTGATACCTGCGGTTTCGACGAGGTGGCGCGGTGCGGGGGCGGGCTGGTGGTGGAGGCGACGGCGCCCGGCCTGGCCGCCGGGCTGCGCCAGCTGCTCGCCCGGCCCGACGCACTGGCCCAGCGCGGCGCGCGGCTGCGCGCGCTGGTGCTCGCCGAGCTCACCTGGGAGCGTGCCGCCGCTCGCCACCTCGAGGTGTTCGCCGACGTCGCGCCGGCCGCCAGGGCCGCGACCGAGCTTGTGGGAAGGGGACTACGCCGGTGYGGGTGACCATCGTCAGTCAGTACTTCTGGCCTGAGCAGTTCCGGGTCAACGACCTGGCCGTCGGGCTGCGGGAACGCGGCCACCAGGTGACCGTCCTGACCGGGCAGCCGAGCTATCCGCGTCGCGAGGTGTTTCCCCGCGGTCGGCGGCCCAGCTGGGAGTGGTACGAGGGCGTCCAGGTAGTGCGGGTGYCGCTGGCCTCCCGCGGAGATGGCGAGCGATGGCGGCTCGCACTGAACTACCTGACGTTCGCCGCGAGCGCCAGCGTGTTCGGCGTACCGCGGCTGCCGCCGTCCGACGTCGTGCTCGTCTTCCAGATATCGCCGGTGACGATGGTGGTGCCGGCGTTGTTGCTGCGCCGGATCCGCGGGACCCCGGTGGTGCTGTGGGTGCAGGATCTGTGGCCGCACACCCTTCGCGCGACCGGTGTGRTGCGCTCCGAGCGGGTGCTCGACCTGCTCGAGAAGGCGGTCGGCGCGGCTTACCAGCGCTGCGCCCGGGTGCTCGGCCAGTCCGAGGACTTCCTGCCGCTGCTGCGCGCGGCCGGCGTGCCGGCCGACCGGCTTGACTACCTGCCGAACTGGGCCGAGGACCGCTACCGCCCGCTGCCTCCCGACCCCCAGGTCCGCCGGGAGGCCGGGATGCCGGCGGGGTTCGTCGCGATGATCGCCGGCAATCTCGGCGTGGCGCAGGCCCTCGAGACGCTGGTCGATGCGGCCGAGCGGCTGCGTGACCTGCCCGCGGGCGCCGACGTGCACTGGGTGGTCCTCGGCGACGGCCAGCGCGGCGAGTGGCTGGCGGACGAGGTGCGCCGAAGGGGCCTCGGTGACCGGGTCCACCTGCTGGGGCGCGCGCCGCTCGAGCGGATGCCCGCGTTGCTCGCGCACGCGGACGTGGTGGTCACGACGCTGCGCCGGGACCCGGTGTGGGCGCTGACGATCCCGAGCCGGGTGCAGTCGTTCCTGGCCTGCGGCCGGCCGGTGGTGGCGGCGGCGGACGGGACGACCGCCCGGGTCGTGGCGGCCGCCGGCGGGCTCGCGGTCCCAGCACAGGACGCGGCGGCACTCGCCGACGCGATCGCGTCCGTGCGCGCGCTCGCGCCGGCCGAGCGCGCGGCGATGGGGAACGCCGCCCGCGAGTACTACGTGACGCATTACGAGCGGACCGCTCTGCTTGACCGGGTCGAGCGGCACCTGCGCGCCGCCRCGGCCCGCGCGCCTGGACCCGAGGGGATCCCGGCCGCACGGCCCGCGGAGATGGCCGACCAGCCACGACCACCACATCCGGATCGGCCAGCGGCGACCGCCGCACCCGGGAGGGCCAGATGAGAGTCCTCGTTCTAGGCGGTGACGGGATGCTTGGCCACGAGCTCGCCGGCACACTCGCCGACCACCATGACGTCGCTGTGACGGTGCGGGGCGCCGGCCGGCTGCCGGCGGCGCCGGGCGCGCTGCCGGGCGACCGGATCGTCACCGGCATCGACGCTCGCTGCCACGATGACGTGGCCGACCTGCTCGACCGATTCCGGCCGGACGCGGTGCTCAACGCCATCGGTCTGGTCAAGCAGCGTAGCGAAGGACAGACGGCGCTCCCCGCCGTCGAGATCAACACGATCTTCCCGCACCGCCTTGCCCGGCTGTGCCGGATAGCCAACATCCGGCTGGTGCACGTCAGCACCGACTGCGTGTTCTCCGGCCGGCGGGGCCGCTACACCGAGGACGACCAGCCGGATCCGGTCGACGTCTACGGGATGTCCAAGCTGCTCGGCGAGGTCCGGGAGGCGCCTGCCCTGACGCTGCGGACCTCGATCATCGGGCTGGAGCTGGCGGGCCGGGCCAGCGGTCTGGTCGAGTGGTTCCTCGGCCGCAGCGGCCAGGTATCCGGTTACCAGCGGGCGGTCTACACAGGGCTCACGACGATGGAGATCGCTCGACTCCTCGACCGGATCCTCACCAAGCACGAGGACCTGACCGGGCTATGGCACGTGGCCGCGCCGGAGCCGATCACCAAGTTCGATCTGCTCGTCCGGCTGTCGGAAAGATTGCGCGCGGCCGGGCGTCCGGCGGCCGAGGTGGTGGCCATCGACGGCCCGCCGTGTGACCGCAGCCTGCTTGCCGACCGGTTCGCGGCCGCGACCGGTTACACCGCCCCCGGCTGGGACTCGATGCTCGACGAGCTCGCCGAACGGATCATGCTGAGGGACCACGGAGGACGCAGCGATGACTGAGAGCACAGCGAGCGCGATGGACAGCGCCGGAATGCTTACCGGCCGGCGCGTTCTGGTGACCGGTGGCACCGGGTCGCTGGGACAGGTGCTGGTCCGGCGGATCCTGTCCGGCGAGGTTGGGATACCGGCCAAGGTGATCGTGCTGTCCCGGGACGAAGCCAAACAGCATGCGATGCGGCTGGCCTACCTGCGTCAGCGGGTCACGACCGACGAGACGATCTACCGGAACTTCGACCGGATCCTGGAATTCCGCCTCGGCGACGTCCGGAATTACTGGGATGTCGCCGCGTGCGTGCGCGACGCGGACGTCATCGTGAACGCGGCCGCGCTCAAGCAGGTGCCCGCGTGTGAGTACTTCCCCGAGCAGGCCATCCTGACGAACTGTTCGGGCGCGTCGAACATCGTGCGCGCGGTCGCCGAGCATGGCTACCAGGTGGACTGCGTCGTCGGCGTCGGCACGGACAAGTGCTGCAAACCGGTCAACGTCATGGGCATGACCAAGGCGCTGCAGGAGCGGATCTTCACCGCCGCGAACGTCGGCGTGCGCGAGCGGTCCGGGCGCTCCCGATTCGTCGGCGTGCGTTACGGCAACGTGCTGGCCTCGCGCGGCTCGGTGATCCCGCTGTTCCTCGACCAGATCGCCCGCGGCGGGCCGGTCACGGTCACGGTCACCAGCATGACCCGGTTCCTGGTCACCCTGGACGAAGCCGTCGACATGATCTTCCATTCAATCCAGCGTGGAAGGCCCGGGGAGATCCTCGTACCGCGGACGCCCGCCGCGACCGTCATCGACATCGCACACGCGCTCATCGGTGACCGGGACGTGTCGGTGGAGGTCGTCGGGGTGCGCCCCGGCGAGAAGATGCACGAGGTCATGGTCTCCGAGGAGGAGTGCCACCGGACCCGCCGCGACGGGCAGTACTACGTGATCTCGCCGATGCTGCCCGAGATCAGCGAGCCGTCGCTGGCCAGCGAACTGGCCGGTGAGTACAGCTCGGCGGACAACGTCGTCGGGCTGGCCGAGACCACGGCCCTGCTGCGGCGCAACAACCTGCTACCGCCGCTGCCCACACCGGCCACGGGCTCGCTCGGCCCGAGCGTGGTGCCCGACCAGCGGACCGGCGCCGGCCCCGTGGCTCACCCGGCCGCCGAGGCAGGCGGGCCAGGCGAGCATCCGTCGACCGACCACCTCGACCTGCTGCGGTAGGCAGAGAAGAAGGTCTCGCGGCGGTACCGCTCGAGGCCCGGCCCTCGGCGTTGGCCGCTGCTCCGAGGGCGCTGACCAGACGCACCCGGGCCTACTGGGCCAGGTCATGAAGGGGGCCCCGTACCCGGGCCTAACCGGCCCGGGTACGGCCCCCTTCACGCTTCACGGTCCTGGAGGCCCTCGGCATCGTGGTTACCGCCCGTGACCTGGCTGTCGTTGAGGCACTGGGCCCACGCGCTGCACGATTCCCGGTCAGTAGTCCCGCCGAGACCCGGTCGTCGTCAAGGGCGTCCGCCGCGGAGCCGGTCGGCTGTCCCTGCCACGTCCGGACGCGCCAGGAACCCCTGGATAGCCGGAAACACGCCAGGCGCCTTGTCCACGATTGTCGGCCGGTGCACCATCGCGACCGACACGGACCCGGTCCCTCGCCGCCTGCCCGCCATACACGAACCGGCAGGCCGCGACCATGATTCCGATTTTGATGGGCAGCGACACCAGAAGGTCTGTCACGGTCCACTCCGAGGTCAGCAGCAGGGTGAACAGCGACACATACAGCGCGGTCAGCCRCAGGTCGCGCGCCGGGTGCAGAGTCTCGTCCACGAGCCGGTAGCCSGCGCCGATGATGGCGGAACCGACGAGAACCACGAGCAGCCCGCCGTGCCGGAACAGGTCCRCCTGCGGCGAGATCGCGGCCGCGCTGTACAGGTTCGCGGGCGTGTCGTAGTACTGCTGGTTGAAGGTGTAGCCGGCGGTCCGCACCGGCTTGTCCGGCCAGAGCGCGCGTGGGACCAGACCCAGCACCGGGTCGGTGATCAGCTCGAAGATGCTCTGGTAGGGCACCAGGTTCGGGGTCTTCTGGACGACGGCGGCGAGGCTGTCTACAGACCGACTGCGCTCCGTTACGGTCGAGCCGACCAGGGTCGTCAGGGGTGGCTGATCCTTACCGTCGTCGTCGCCGTCGCCGCCGCCGCCGCCCTCCACCGTCTGGACGACGACCTGCGGTGCGATGGCGACCGCCGCCGGTGCCGACATGTTCTCTCTTCCGTGCGTCCGGACCAGGTCCCGATAAGCGGCGTTGAACGGCACCACGACAAGCACGAAGACGGCCGCGGCGCCCAGCAGTGCGCGCAGCGGCAGYCGTCCGCGGGCGACGGTGAAACTGACGCACACAGCGAGCAGGGTGAAGACGAACTGTCCTTTCATCCCGCTGATCAGCCCGAAGCCGACCTCGGTCCCGAGCAGGACCAGGAAGGCCGTCCGCCGACGGACGCCGCCGAACCGGGCCAGCTCGACCGACGCGATGGCGAGCGCGGCGAGCCCGAGGCCGCCGGCCTGTACCAGGATCTGCGCATACCACGACGAGCCACTCACAGCCTTGGACGGGTCGGCCAGGTAGCCGAACTGCCCGAGGGCGATCTGGGCGACCCGCGCCACGATGGACACACCCGCGAGAACCCACACGGCCCTCGGTCGGTACCTTCCACCGCCGTCGCCGTCGCGTTCCGAGGTCGCGACCGCGGCCAGCCGCTGTCCCATACGAAGCGCGAGCAGGCCGGGACCGACGAGATAGCCGATCGCCCAGAGCGGCGCGGTCAGGCCGATGATGGCCAGCGCGTGCGCGACGCTCGACCGGTCGATGGTCGCCAGAAATCCGGACTGCGGGTTCCGCCACGCGATGGACGCGAGCCCGGTGGTCACGGCGGAGACCAACAGGGACCATGGTCCGAGTCGGAACTGGCGCAGACCGCGCCCTCGGCGGCGGCGGCCGCGGCCGCCGCCGACCAGCGCCGCGACGGCCAGGTACTCAACCGTGACGGCGAGGGAACGCAGAACCACCCGATCGGGAACAGCCGGCACGATGGCGAGGTCGACCAGCCACAAGACGATCGCCACCGCGGCCAGCACGGTCCACGCCGCCGGCATACCCACACGGGCCGCGTTGTCTCCCGGCTTGGAAGGATTCTTCGCCCCAGAAGGCACGGGCTGAGCCAGCGCGGCCCTACGGGTGTCGACCGTGGTCACAGGACGGCCTCGAGCAACTCGGTGAGCCGATGCTGGTACGTGTGTTCGGCGTGGCTCCGTCGTGACGCGGCATCGCCGACGGCGCGCGCCGCCGCCCGGTCGTCCACGCACCATTTGATCCGATCGAGCAGCTCGCCGAAGGTGCTGAACGCGAGAACCTCGCGCTCCTCGTCGAACAGCCCGGGCAGCGCCTCCCGCCGCTCACACAGAACCGTGCCTCCACAACCCGTCGCCTCGAACAGTCTGCAGTTCACGCTCTGCATCTCCGTCGGGTGCAGGGCGTTGACGACGGCACAGGCCCCGCGGAACACGGCCGCTTTCTCCTCACCGGCCACGTAGCGCCCGGTGTGCTGCCGGACCAGCCGAGGCTCCCGAAGCCAGCGGGTTATCGCCGGCCCGTAGATCCGCACGTCGACGCCGTGGTCGAGGAGCTGCCCGATCAGCCGGGCACGGGCGCTGTACATGTTGCCCACGAACACCACCTGCGGCAGTTCCGGCGCGGTGTCCGGTGGCCGGTGGCGGACCGGGTTGCACGCCTCCGGCAGGTAGTACGCCGGCAGGTCAAGCAGGTCGGACAGCCGGCGGGCGAGGAGCGGGTCCTTGAAGAACAGCGCGTCGTAGTCGCCGAGCAGCATCCGCTGCCGTTCGAGGTTGGCCACGGCGTCCGGGAACCACAGGCAGACCCGGACCCCTCGTCGGCGCAGCTCGCGCACCGTCGCCGGCAACAGGTTGAGGTCGACCGAGACCACCAGGTTGATCCCCGCACGCTCGGCCGCCGCCACCAGACCGCGCTGGTACGCGAGGACGGCGTGGTCGGAGGCACGCCGGACGAACTCGAGGGTGGCCGCGACGGCGCGGCTGGCGGGCTGTGGGAAGGCCGGGCCGAGCGCTACCGGGTGAGCGCCGACGTCCGGCAGGCACTGCAGGATGTTCTCCGCGAAGCTGTCGCCACCGATCGGCCCGATCACGCCCACCCGAACCGAGCCACTGACCGGAGCCGGGCCGTCGTCTTTCATGCGTTACCTCTTCCCGATTCGGAGGGGACGGCGAGCCAGTCCTTGCGACCCCGTCCGGTGACCCGATGCAGCCTGGCCGGCACGGACCTGGCCGTGATGTCGACGGCGCGCAACGCCACCCGGAGCAGGAGGACGAAGGTGACCAGGTAGGCGATGCTGGAGGCGATCGCGGCTCCGGCGACGCCGATCGTCGGCACCAGCGTGGCGAGCAGCGCCACCGTCAGGGCCGAGCCGGTCCACTCACAGCGGGCCACCGCGAGCGTCCGCCCAAGCCCACGCAACACGTCATCCATCGCCCGGTTGCAGCCGAGTACCGCCGCGCCCGGCGCGAGCAGCCAGAACAGCCAGATGCTCGGCCCGTAGTCGGGTCCGAGCATCACGTGCACCGCCAAGGGCGCGGCGACGCTGAGCACGCCGATGCACAACGCGCCAACGGCGAAGCTCGCACCCACGGTGGCCAGCACCATCCGACGGTCGACCCCGGAGGCCGGGCCGTGCGCGAGGTTCGCTCTCCCGGCCGCGAGGCGGGGCATCGCGACGTTGCCGAAAGCGGAGCACACGGGCTGAGGAAGCATCGCCATCGAGACCGCGACGGCGTAGTGCCCGACCTGCGCTGGCTGGACGATCACCGCCAGCAGGAGCAGATCCAGAGTCGTGTTGAGCAGATACGAGATCGACGAGAGCATCGTCTTGCCGCCATAGTCGGCCAGACTCCCGCCCATGGAGCGACGCAGCCGACCCCGCCCGGGAAGCGCCTGACGACACAGCACCGCGGCCGCGACGGCCTGCAGGCCGATCGAGCCGATGAGACATAGCACCGCGCGCTCGACGGTCAGCAGGTCGGTGACGGCCAACGCGACCACGGCGGCGGAATAGCAGACCGGTTGGAGCGTACGGGTCACGTTCCAACTGCTGATCCGGGTTGCCTGCAGCGCGAATATCCAGGCGGAGGCGCCGAACACCACAGGCTGGGCGGCGAAGGCCACCCGAAACGCTGTCACCGTGGGGTCATCGACCACCAGAGGCGCAGCCGCTATACCCGCCGCGCCGACGAGGATCCCCAGCCCCAACAGCATTGCCCCGCCGGTGCGGACGGCGTCCCGGGCGCCGGGGCGGTTCCGTGCCACCACGTAGCAGATTGCGTAGGTCAGGCCGCACTCGCCGACCGTCGTGGCGGCCAGCATGTAAGACGTGATGACGGCGTAGGTGCCCCGCCCGGACGGCCCCAGGTAACGAGCGAGGATCAGGCCGCCTGCCGCGCCCAGCCCACTGACGGCGACACTCGTCACTGCCGTCACTCCGACGGAGGCCAGATATCCGCCGCGTCGTTGGGCTTTGGGTACGCGGTGCTTGGCCCGGGTCACGTCGTCTGGTTCCGCGGGAACGGCATGCGTTCCAGGGTCGCGACGACACGGTCGAACCGCTCCCACCGAGGCGCGAGCGCCAGCACATTCGACGTGAACTGGCCATGCGTGGCGAGGCCCTGCGGGGTCAGGTTGAAGATCATGTAGCCGAGCTCGGCGAGCCAGGCGACCAGTTCCGCCTGGCTTCGGCCCTGGCGGGCCAGGTGCCCGGGCAGCATCTCCAGCAGTAGCGCCGGCGACCGGGCGAGGAGCAGGTTCTCGGCGCCACGCAGTACGTCGATCTCGAAGCCCTCGACATCGATCTTGACGAGATCAGGGGGCCGGTGCCGCTCCGTATGGGCGTCGAGGGTGGTGAGAGACGCGACGCGGTCGGCGGATCCGATGTCGGTGACAGGATGAGCGAGGCCAGAGGCGTCACGGTAGACCCGCATGCCGATCTCGCCGACCGTCGCGCCGACGGCGCAGGACTCGAGCCGCACCTGCGACAGCCCGTTGCGCCGGACCATCGCTTCCAGGACCGCCATCGTGTCCGGCACCGGCTCGAAGGCATGCACCTGCCCGGACGACCCCACGAGACCCGCGGCCCACAGGGTGTACACGCCGATGTTCGCGCCGACGTCGTAGCAGCAGTCACCGGGCCCGAGCACGGCGGCGAACACCGGGGCCAGCGCTGGCGGACGGTAACGCAGCGCGGACAGCTCTCGCGCCGACCCGTCCCGGGAGCTGTCGACGTCGAAGAGCATGCCGTTGACGAACCGGCCGCGAAGCGGGCCGGCGTACTCATCGGTCGACCCCTGGGCCCACCCGACGACGCGGTCGCGACCACGCACCTCGGGAAGGTTGGCGGCCAGCCGGCCGGCGAGGCGCCAGCGCAACGGGCCCCGTCCGTGTCCTTGGCCGGGCCGCCGCGATGTCAGATCGGGCCGTCGGTCGGTCACCGCCGCGCCCTTTCCTTGTCGCTGTTCTCGCCGTTCGATGACGCACAGTGAAGGGCCGAGGCCGGGGCCGGCGACGAGGTCGTCAGAAGATCCACATGGCGAACCCTAGGTGGGACCTGTCAGTTGCGTCCGCTCCGCCTGATTCGGTCAGGCGGTGTCGGCGTGCCGTGGCCGCGCTCCACCATCCCGATGTTTGGACACTTACAGTCACCGCTGTGCTCGCTACGCATCGCATCAATACCGAGGCCGAGACCAGGGCCCGCCGCCCTCGCGTCCTGCTGCTGGCGCCGTCCGGAGGGCTCGGTGGCGGCATCGAGCGCTACCTTGGCGCCGTCGAGGAACGGCTGCGCGCCGGCGGCGCCGACGTTCATCGGGTGGACCTGCTCGGCCCGGCGAACTCTCTCAGTCTGCGGACCCGGTTGCGGTTCACGGCCGCGGCGCTGCGTACCGCCCTGCGGTCCGGCCCGTTCGACACGGTCTTCGCCGGCCTCCCCAATCTCATCCCGGTGGCCGCGGTGGCCACGCCCCTCGCCAGGGCGCGGCGTGGCCTGGTCCTGTTCCACGGAACGGACATCTGGGCGATGAGAGACGTGGACCGGGTGATACTCACCCACCACCCGGTTCTGCGCCCCATGACCGTGAGCTCCTACAGCTCCGGCGCGCTCGCCCGCATCGGCATGGCACCGGTGCTGCGACCCGGCATCGCGACCTCGTGGCGCGCGGCCCTGATCGCCGCCGGTGACCGACGGTCCACGCCGGGCGCCGTCCCCACGCTGCTCAGCGTCTTCCGGCTCAACGACGCCGACTGGGTGGGCAAGGGACTGTGCGAACTGCTCGCGGCGCTGCCGACGGTCCGCACTCACATCGGCCCCGTGCGTCTCGTCGTGGCCGGCCAGGGCCCGGTTCTCGACGCGGTGCGCCGAGCGGTCGCGGGGCATGAGGACGTCGACCTGGTCGAATCGCCGGACGACGCGACGCTGGCCGAACTGTATGCGGCGGCGGACCTGTTCGTGCTGTGCACCCGGACCCGGGTGCAGCCGCCGCGCAGCGGCGAGGGCTACGGACTGGTCCTGACCGAGGCGCAACTCGCCGGATGCCCGGTCGTCGGACCGGCGTACGGTGCGCGTGACGCGTACGTGGACGGCCTCACCGGCGCCACMCCCGCCGACGAGTCCCCGGCGGCGCTCGCCGCGGTGCTGGTGGATCTGCTCTCAGACCGGGCTCGGCTCACCCAGATGCGGCAACGTTGCGCCGAGTGGTCGCGGATGACCACCGAGCCGGCGGAACACATCCGAAACGTGTTCAGAGCCATCCTCGGTACTCCTCCACCCACGCCGCACCCTCGACCGACGCAGTCGACGCAGTCGACGCAGTCGACACAGTCGGGGCAGTCGGGGCAGGCGGGAAGCCCTGCCAGCCAAGCCCCTGTGCCGTCCCCACTGTCCATCCCCGCGATCCCAGCGCAGCCGACTCCTACCGCATCGCGGTCCGCCCGCCCCGCGGGAAGCGACGTCCGGCACCGATGACGTCGCGACGGCGACGGCGACGGCGATTTCTGATCATCAGGATGAGCGCTCACCGCACCGCGGGCGGCACGGCGAGCAGCCTCGACCAGGTTTGTCAGCCGGCTTGGGGGCTCGCCCCGGCTACGCCCGCGGCTGGGGCACCCCCTCGGACCCGACGTGCTGAGGCCATGGTCAGCGCAGCGGGTCCTTCGTGTTCTTGCGCCAGTACACGCCGGTCCAGTCGATCTTGACCAGCGGATCGTCGATCTGGTGCGCGTTGCGGTAGTCCTCGACCGCCCGCCGGCATCCCTCTACGGCGCCGTAGTCGTCGATGATGCAGAAGCCTCCGTCTGACAGCCGCGGGTAGAGAGCGTCCAGCGCCTCGCTCGTGCTCTCGTACATGTCACCGTCGAGCCGGAGCACGGCGAGCCGCTCGACCGGCGCCGTCGGCAGCGTGTCGCGGAACCAGCCGGGCAGGAAACGCACCTGGTCGTCGAGCAGGCCGTATCGCCGGAAGTTCTCCCGCACCTCGGCCTCGGACACCACGAGCTCGGTCCATTTGTGGTGGGGATCTCCGGCATCATCCGGCCACCGCTCAGGATTGGGCGCCGGCAGACCGGCGAACGAGTCGGCGACCCATACCGTACGGTCGCGTACACCGTGTGCCGCCAGGACGCCGCGCATCATGATGGCGGACCCACCCCGCCAGACACCCGTCTCGATAAGGTCCCCGGGAACATCATCGGCGAGTACCTGCTCGACCGCCTCCTGAAGCTGCTTCAGGCGACGGCTTCCCGTCATGGTGTGCGCAAGCCGAGGCCAGTCCCCACCCACGTCACGCGCGCCGGCGGCGCTGTATCGGACCAGTTCCAGTCCGCGCGCCTCGAGAAGTCGGAAAAGGACGCGGTGCGCCGCGCGGCGGGGCCGCCAGATCCTGCCGTCCCGCCCCTCCCAGAGTGAAAAAGTGAGGGTTTCTCGCAGCAGGTCCAGATAACGGCCCGCCAATTCGGCGGAATCGACATGCGAAAGTTCCATTACTGCTCCTAGTCCGTATCGTCCGTCGAGACGCCGATATCAGCGGAACCAGTCGGCCTCATGGCGCGCCAAACCGGCGGGTGTCGCGTCCTCCCCTTGGCCCGTCAAGTCTGGCGGATATCCATCGCGACATCGCGGAGGACACGCTGAAGGCGGGAGTCCGACTCCGCCGGACAAGCCCGAGGTAAGGTACGGCGGCGGCGCGGGGCGGGTTTTTCTCCAGACGTCCTCGGCGCGTAGGCCATGAGGTTATGCCCGATTGGCGGAATGATCCCGTGGTGTGGCGTGGACGCAGCCCGACCGCGGGCTTCTCCGCCAGGACCGTCTCGGTTCCTTCCGCCCCGGGCCCCCGTCCCCTCAGGACATGGCAAGAATCCGGAGCAGTATTCCGGCGGGACCGTGGAGTTTCAGGCGGGCTCCACGATCATCCAGCCGATGGTCGAAGTGTCGCTCGAGGAAGCCGACGTGATCGTGAAGCTCGTTCCCGCGACTCTCGCGGACACACCTATCGGCTGAGGTGTGCCGACCCCGGACAGGTTCTGCGGGGTCAGGAAGATCCGGCTGTTCGCGGTGACGGCGCTTGTGGTGACCGTGGCCGCGCCGCTGGACAACGTGGCGGCACCGAGGCGCGCGTTGGTCCCCTCCTTGACCAGGAGCCCGTTTCCGGCGTTGCCTACGATCAGGTCGCCACCCGTCTGGAGAGTCACATTGGCGAGGAGGTTTCCGCTCCCGTCCCGTTCGAGTGTCACGTCCTCGGCCGCGCCGAAATCGATTCCATCCTTGGCGGCACCCAGACGCAGATGTATCGTGTTGGCCTCGCTTCGGATTCTGGTCGCGAACGCCTTGATGTTCACGTATGATCCGCCGGTACCCGAGTCGACGGTCATCTCCCCACCGGAGCCGGCCGTACCGTTGTTGAGCCACTGGTTCGCGCTGATGGACCCTTCCAACGTCGATTCGAGGCGCCCGAAGGACACCGCCTGCGACGTGGTCCCGTAAATGGCCAACCCGTTGTACAGACGCATTTCTCCCGCGGACGTGACGCCACCCGACACGGGCCGGTTGACCGTGACCGTCACGTTTGTGGCAGTGGCCGTCGCAGCAGCCGACATGGTGGCCGCGGTGGGGGACACGATGGACGCGATCGTCGTGGCGCCCGGGATGCCGGCACCGCTGATGGAGAGACCCACGTCATCGGCCCGGAATCCCGCGCTCCCCGACGAGACGGTCGTCGAACTGTTGGTCGTCGTGAAGTCCTCGAACACCCGACGGCGCCCCACATAAAATGTGCCGAGCGCGAGGAGGTCCTTTCTGAACTCAAATGGCGTTCCACTCGTCGCGTCCATGAATGGTGCGTTGGTCGATTCGTCCAGATCCAGAACGTAGTGGTCACCGATATTGTCGTTGCGGTCGACGATCAGCTCGTTGGTGTGGACGACCGGATGGAAGGCGTTGCCCTGGGCATCGATCAGCGCACGCGTCGACAGCCATTTGCTCCGCTGGCTCATCGCCCGGTAGAAAGTCCCCTGGTCGCATCCCACGCCAGCCGCGTAGGAAATCAGGTTCGACACCTTGGTCAGCTGCGTCGAATCAATGGATCCATGATGGAAGAGGACGACGATGCTGCGGTTCGCCACGGCCTCGTCGATGTACCCCTCGATGGTCGCCTGGGACGGGGCGAGGATGTCTATTCCCGGGACGTCGAAGGGATCCGGCGCGTTTCGGCTGACCACACCMCGGCTACAGCGGAAGAACTCGTGCCGCCGGCTGACTATTTCTTTCACCCGGTCGTTCGCCGACCCGCCTGGGTAGGAACCCGTCTTGACCGAGAAGCCGAATTTCGATTGAATGTCGCCGATGGCGGCACCTAGCAGGAGATCGAGCGCCACCGCACCGTATGTCAGGTAGTAGGTCCCAAGATCTTCATGATTCTTGCCGTGCGTGGCGATCTCGTGGCCGGCGGAGACGATYGCCGCAACCTGTGCGGTGGTGATGTACGAGTCCCCGTATACCGGAGACGTCCCGGCCTGGTCCACCCAGTCAACCGACAGGAATAATGTTCCCTTGATCCCGTTGGAGGCGAGCAGGGAGAAATATCCCGCCTGGGTGTCGTAGCCGTCGTCGCCAGCCCAGACCACGAAAGGTCCAGGCTCATCGCTTGTCAGGCTCACCGGAGCGACGTCAAATTGCATGCGTTCCTCCCTGAAAATGGATTGTTCGGTCGTATGCGGTCATCACAAGGACGGGCCGCATGTCGCCGTGATCGACAGCGATGTTCTCCTGTCCAGGTTTTCCCGGATGTCCTTGGCCGAGCGGAAGATGGCCCGGTCGGTGGCGCTGACGCGGCGCGGGCGGGCGGGCGCGATAGCGGTCAGGGGGTGCCAGGTACCAAGTGGTGGCGAAGCCGCGTTCACCATGGGCTCGGACGGCGCGGGCGCCGACGTCCGTGAAGATGACGGGCCGGGGCAGGGCGGGACCGATCGCTGGCCGTGGGTGGGTGTACCCCGGCGCCGCGCGCCTGATGGGGCCGTGTTTCTACTCGTCCTCCTGGCCGCGGGGCTGTGGAGGCAGCGGGCCAACGACTCGGAGGTGTGCCCCCGACAGGCGGCCGACGCTGGACCTCTGGACAGCCCGTCGAGCCAGCCGCTTGACAATGTTTCCAGATTGGGAAACTGTTTCCAACATGGATGACAACGTGTTCACGTCGAGCCTGCACTACCGGGACCCGAAGGCGGCGCTGTCCTGGCTGGCCGAGACGTTCGGGTTCGAGGTCACGATGGCGATCGACGGGCCGCCGGACGCCCCGGAGATGTGCCACTACGAGATGAGCTGCGCCGGCCGCGGGCGGATCATGATCGGCGGCGAGTGGGCCGAGTGGGCGCGCAGTCCGGCGAGCGTCGGCGGAGCCAACACACAGCGGGTACACGTCCAGCTGCCCGACGGTCTCGACGAACACTGCGAGCGGGCCAGGGCCGCCGGCGCCCAGATCCAGGCCGAGCCGGCGGACCAGTTCTACGGCGACCGGACCTACCGGGCCGTCGACCCCGAGGGGCACTCCTGGACGTTCTCCGCGCACATCCGCGACGTCACGCGCGCGGAGGCCGAGGCCGAGCTGGGACAGCCGATCATGGCCACCGGCTGGGCATGAGCGAGCCCGCGCTCGCGGGGCTGGACGGCACGCTTGCCGCGCTGGCCGACCCGGTCCGGCGCCGCGCCGTGGAGCTGCTCGCCGAGCGGCCGCGCCGGGCCGGTGAGCTGGCGAAGGAGCTCGGCACCGCGCCGTCGACGATGAGCAAGCACCTGCGGGTGCTGCGCCAGTCCGGCCTGGTGACCGAGACGAGCCCCGAGTTCGACACCCGGGTGCGGATCTACGCGCTCACCTCGGCGCCGATGGCGGAGCTGCGGCGCTGGCTGGTCGGCGCCGAGCAGGCCTGGGCGGAGCAGCTCAGCTCCTTCGCCGCCCACCTGGAACACGACGCGGACGTCACGCCCCGGGCGCTCGATCCGGACGGCGCGCCTGATGCCGCCGATGCTCCCGGCGCGGGCGACGCGGCCGAGAGGTCGCAGCCATGACCGAGGGATCACGCGTCCTGGTCGCGCTGCGGGTACCGGCTCCCGCGGCGCGGGCGTTCACCGTGTTCACGGCGCAGATCGCCGACTGGTGGCGGCCCAACGGCCTCTTCTCGTTCAGCGACCGAACGGGAACCCTCGCCTTCGAACCGGGCCCGGGCGGCCGGCTGGTCGAGACGTATGACGACGGCGGCTCGTTCGTCGTCGGCCACATCCGCGTCTGGGAGCCGCCCAGCCGGCTCGTGCTCAGCTGGCGCCACGCCAGCTTCGCCCCAGACCAGGAAACCGAGCTGCACGTCCGGTTCGACGAGATCCGTGACGACGCCGCCGGCCAGCCCGTCCAGACGCGCGTCACCGTGGAGCACTTCGGCTGGGACCGGCTGCCACCCGAGCACGTGGCCCGGCATGGCTTCCCGCTGGCGGTCTTCCAGCTGCGCTTCGCCGAATGGTGGCAGTCGCTGCTGCAAACCCTCGCCCGCGTCGCCGTCGAGGCGACCGGCGCGGGAGGCTACTGGTGATCTGGTGGGATCCTCGGACCCCGAGCTCCGAGGATCCCACCAGATCATGAACCGGGCCATGATCCGGTGAAACGATGATCCGGTGGAGTCGTCGGCACCGTCCCGATCAACGACCACAGGATTTTCCCGCTAAGGCACCGGGTCCGCGCGGGCGCCAGCGGCGGCGGCGGCGTGGGCATCAGTGCCGAGGCGCCGAACCGCGACGCGACGCAGGGTCCAGGTGATGACGCCGGTCTCCGGCGGCGCGGACGCCAGTGCCGCCAGGTCGGTGGCGAGCCGGTCGAGCTCGGCCTCACGATCACCGAACAACGGGTCTACCCGCCAGACGCCGAGGTTCATGGCGAACATCGCCGCCGCGGCGGCGACCGGCGGGCTGAGCCGCTCGGTGGCGTTGTACTCGACCTCGAAGTCCGGCGTCGACTGGCGAGCGGCCAGGTCGTGCAGCGCGGTGTTGAGCAGCCGGCCCGTGTGCAGCGTCGTACCACGGGCGGCGAGCAGACGCCTGGCATGGTCAAGGTAGGCGGCGAGGACAGGCTGGTCGGTGTTGATGGACTCGATCTCGTCAAGCAGCAGCACACCGTGCGGCGCGAGCTGGGTGATCCAGCCGTCGACGGCGGTCGTGACGTCGGCCAGGTGTGCCAGCAGGAGCCGCGCATAGACCACGTCGGCGCCGCGAGCCTGAGCTGGGAACGGGACACGTCGGACGTCGTGCCGAACGAACTCGATCTCGCCCGCCTCACCGGTACCGCCGCCGGTTCCACCCTCGACGCCCGCCTGGCCGGCCTGACCCGCCTGGTCGTCGACGTGGGTGGAGCCGGCGACGGCGAGGAACGCCCCTGAAGCGTCCAGCCCGACGGTGCGCCGCGCGCCCGTGGCGGCCGCGAGCAGACGGGTCGTGTGGCCGGGCCCGCAGCCGAGGTCGACCGCGAGCGCCGGCCGGGTCCCCGCGGGCACCCGCGCGGCGACGAACGCCCGCGACCCCGGATCGAAGACCTCGGAGACGAGGGCGAGCCGGCGTACCGCCGCCTCGGTGTCCCGGAAGGCATACGGGGTGAGGATCTCGAACGTCGGCTCGACGGTGACCGGGCAGGCGAGCGACGCGGCGATGTAGCACTGCCGGTGCGCCAGCTGGACGAGTCGGCCCAGCCGGTCCTCGGTCGTGTCCGTGACGGCCGTGATCCGTGGCCGCAGCACGATCTCGGTGATCCGGCCGCCGCCCCTGCCGTCCTCGGTCAGGACGGCGTGACCGGCCTCCTGGTAGTCGCGCACGTCGATCCGGGCACGGGCGGCGACCGCGAGAAACGACAGCAGCTGGCAGGACGCCGCCGACAGGACCAGGAGCTGCTCGGGGTTCAGCAGGGCCGGGTCACCGCGGAACGCCGGGTCCGAGGACAGCCGCAGGGCCGCCGCGGCGGTACTCGCGTGCCCCACGTGGGCCCGCGAGTACCGCTCGTACCCGGCGCCGGTGGATCCGGACCACGAGCAGGTGACCGAGTAGGTGTGCGTCGGCGGACGAGGCTGGGTGGCGTGGGTCTGCGCGGCAGCGACCATGCCCGCCATCTTCATCCAGGCACCGGCTCCTCGTTAAGGGGAAATGTCGTGGCGGCGCCCAGGCGACCGATCCGTGTGTGTTGTCTCTCAGCGCGGGCTCGACGTCGGACGGTCCGCCCGCTGCGTCGCGTCCGCGCGCCGGCCGGCCCCACTCCAGCCCGCGGCGCCGACGGCAGGACGTCCGCCGGCCAGGTCGCCACGGTGCATCCGGCTGCCCGTCACCAGCAGATTCACACCGTAGACGAGCAGGAACAGGCCGAACAGCAGCGCCAGAGTTAGTGCACCGGCGTAGGGGTGGGCGAACACGACKATCCCGAACAGGATGCTGGCGACGCCGAGCAGCCCAAGGCTGAGGCGAAGACCGCCGGTCCCGTGGGAGGCGACGGCCGACCCGATCTCGACCACCCCGGTGACCACCGCCCAGGCCGCGATCCAGATGGCCAGCACGAACGCGGTGATGCCGGGCCACACGAGCGCCACGATGCCGGCTGTGATGTCCAGCAGTCCGAGCAGAACGTGGCCGGCGACCGGGCCGGCCCGGTCGCTGGCGAACGCGCGGTGGAACTGGCCGAACGCATCGCAGAACACGTAGACCGCGAACACCACCACCAGCGCGGCGATGGTGATGTGGGGCCACGCGATGGCGAAGATCCCCAGAATCACCGCGACCGTGCCACGTACCAGCATGGACGTCGATGTCGACCTGACCAAGTCCGTCGACGTGACCATGACTGCTCACCCCCTGAGTTTGTCCACTCTCTTTCCGTGTGCATGCCCAGTTGAGATTGGACGACGCCCACGACAGCCGACCGGCCGGTTCAGGCGATGGGGATGTCGCGGCGACGCAGGCCAGCCAGACCAGCGGCGGCCAGGGCCAGGGCCAGGACGCACAGGATCGCCAGCGGCGCGGCGGTGACGGAGCCGCCGGGAGGGCGGGTGGCGTGGGTGAAGGGCGAGACGTCGAGGAGCCAGTGGCTGAGATTCAGGCCGGAGCCGACCAGGCCGATGAGCAGGCAGGCGGCGAGTGCCGCCCAGCTGACCGGCCACAGACGCGGGACCAGGCCGAACAGGGCGAACGCGAGGGCGGCGAGCACCGCGACGGCGGGCAGTTGCACCGCGGCGGAGCTGAGCCCTCTGGCCGTCTCGTGGCCGATGCCGCCGGAGCTGGCCCCGTAGACGAGTCCCGTGACAGTGCCGGCGACCAGCATCGCGAACGTGGGGCCGAGGACGGCGAAGACGAGGTGGCTCGTGGCCCAGCGCAGCCGGCCGACGGCCGTGGCCAGGACGGGCTCCGCCCGGCCGCTCGCCTCCTCCGCGCGCAGGCGCAGCACCGCCTGGATGGCGTAGCCGGCGGCGATCATCCCGAGGATGGACATGATCGAGGCCAGGTAGGAGTTCACGAGCTCGGCACGGCCGCCGAGGCGGGTGAACACGTCACGCAGGCCGGGGTTGTCACTGACCAGGTCCGTCACGCCGCTCGCGACGCCGCCGAAGACGACGCCGAGCAGCGCGAACCCGGCCACCCAGCCGGCAAGCAGCCCTCGGTGCAGCCGCCAGGCCAGTGCCAGCGGTGAGCCGAACGCGGGCCGAGCCGCCGCCGAGCCGAGCCGGTCGGGCAGCAGCCCGGCGCCGAGATCGCGCCGCGCCGACAGCGTCACGGCGACCGTGACGAGAACCGCGACGATGGCCGCGGCCACCGCGAACACCCACCAGTGCCGGGCGCCGGACGGTCCCGCGAACGGGTAGACGCGCTGGAGCAGCCCGATCGGCGAGACCCACGACAGCCATTCCAGCGTGCCCCCGGAGCCGCCTGGGGTGGTGGAACCGCCGCGATCGCCAAGGATCCGCGCGGCGTAGGCGGCCGCGAGCGCGGCGGCGCCGATCCCGCGCGCGGCGCCGGCGCCGGTCGTGAGCTGCGCGGCCACCGCCCCGACACCGGCGAAGATCCAGCCGGCCGCCGCCCATTCCAGGCCGACGGCGACCGACCCAGCCACGGGCAGGCCGCGCAGACTCAGCGCGACCGCCGTCACCAGCGCGACGCACAGGTTCGCCGCGAACGTGACCATGAGTGCGGCCGCCAGGCCCGCCTGGCGGCCGACGACCGTCGAACCAATCAGCTCACGCCGGCCAGCCTCCTCCTCTGTCCTGGTGTGCCGGATGACGACGAGCAGGCTGATCAGGCCGACGACGACCGGGATGAACCCACCGCGCCAGGTGACCAGCTCGCCCAGGCTGGAGCCGGAAAGCCGGCCGTAGAGCGCCGTGAAGGTGCCGTTGTGCGCGCCGGTCGCCGCGAAGCGCGCCCGGTCCGCGGGCGTCGGGTACAGGTCGGCGAACGCCACGGCGAAGCTGACCGGGAGGATCCCGACGATGTAGACCCAGATCGGCAGCAGCACCCGGTCGCGTCGCAGCACCAGCCGTGCCAGCGCGCCGGTCCCCCGCAGGCTGGTCATCGCCGCGCCTCCGCACGCCCGTCGGCGGCGGGGGTCGCCTCGGCGTCCGCACCCGCCTGCTTCGCACCGCTGGTCGCGTCCGCGGTCGCGCCGCCGGACTCCACCGCGTTCTCCCGGCCTGTCCGGTCGTAGTGACGCAGGAACAGCTCCTCCAGCGTGGGCGGCTTGCTCACCAGGCCGCGAACCCCGGCCGAGGCCAGCCGCGACAGCGCGGGGGTGAGCGCGTTGGCGTCCGCCTCGAAGCTGACCCGGTCGCCGTCGGTCACCAGGGCGTGGACGCCGGGCAGGGCGGCGAGACCGGCGGCGGTCACCGCCGGGTCGGCCGAGGCGACGAGGTCCGCCGCCACGACGGTCCGGGTGAGGTGGCGCATCTCGGCGAGCGTGCCGGCCTCGACCGTCCGCCCGTCACGAATGATCGTGACCCGTTCGCACAGCGCCTCGACCTCGTCGAGGAGGTGACTGGACAGCAGCACCGTGCGCCCGTCACGGCGCTGCTCCTCGCGGACCAGCTCACGGAACTGGTCCTCCATCAGCGGGTCGAGGCCGCTCGTCGGCTCGTCGAGCAGCAGCAGCTCGACGTTCGAGGCGAACGCGGCCACGAGCGCGACCTTCTGCCGGTTGCCTTTCGAGTAGGACCGGCCCTTCTTGCGCGGGTCGAGATCGAACCGCTCCAGCAGCTCGGCGCGCCGTCGCGGGTCCAGCCCGCCGCGCAGCCGGCCGAGCAGGTCGATGGCCTCGCCACCGGACAGGTTCGGCCACAGCGTCACGTCGCCGGGCACGTACGCGAGCCGGCGGTGCAACCCCGTCGCGTCCCGCCAGGCGTCCTCGCCCAGCACGGTCGCAATCCCGGCGTCGGCCCGCATCAGCCCGAGCAGAATGCGCAGCGTCGTGCTCTTGCCCGCGCCGTTGGGCCCCAGGAAGCCGTGCACCTCACCGGGGCGTACGACCAGGTCCAGCCCGTCGAGCGCCCGGGTCACCCCGAACGTCTTGACCAGCCCTTCCGCCCGGATTGCCTCACTCATGGTCGTGGCCCTTCGCCACCGTGCCCGCCACCGTCGCCGGCGAGGGCCGACGAGAACGGCGGGCGTGCCTGAAGCTGGTCATAGGCGGCCCGCGCCTGGGCGGCCTGGTCCTCGGTGAGCAGGGGGTGCGTGTAGAGGTCGACGATTGCCCTGCCGAGGCGGATGTGCCCGCTCGCGTCGAGGACGTCGGCGCCGAGCGCGCGCGAGACCTGGTCGTGCAGCATGAGCAGCCCGGTCTGCATGGCGACCAGCGCGGCGGCGAACGCCCGCGGGTCTTCCGGCTTCGCCGGCAGCCGCTCGTCCCGCGCCCACTGCTCGGCGAGATCGACCATGCGGTCGAACAGCGCGGCGGCCGACGGGGAGCCGTCGACCAGCGATCGCGCCAGGTAGCGCTGCATCAGCAGTACCGACGGGTAGACGGCGGCCATGTACGCGGAGTCGGCCAGCCTGCCGGCGAGGACGGCTTCCTCCTTGATCGCCATCGTGTGGTCGAGCGCATGCGCGTCACACGCTTCGCGCAGCGCCTCCTTCGACCCGAAGTGGTGGCGCACCAGGCCCGACGACACCCCGGCCGCCGCGGCGATCCCCCGGATCGTCGTCGCCTCGAAGCCCTGCTCGGCGAACAGCCGCAGCGCCGCGTCTCGGATCCGCGCCTTGGCGGTCAGATCCTCGTCCGCTCGCTCCATCCGCATCGTCCTCTCCCCCTCCTGACCGGGACTATACGTCGAAGCAGTTGGCTACACACCTGTGTAGTGTTACCCGTGCCGAGCTGACCTATGCCCCGGGGAGCGAGGGCCTTTCGGGCCCCAGGTGGCAGTTCGAGCGGGTGCGGGGGGATCGCGTTAGCGTGCCGGAGTGGCTGATTCCGCGCCGGTCGTCCTGGTACACGGCTTTGCGTCCTCGAGCGAGCACGGCTGGCGGCCCGCTGGCTGGATCGACCTGCTGCGGGAGACGGGACGGGACGTCATCGCCGTCGACCTGCCGGGACACGGCACGGCCCCGCACTCGACCGACCCGGCGGACTACGCCGACGTCGCGGCGACCGTCGCCGACGCGTTCGCCGACCGCGGCCCGGTCGACGCCGTCGGCTTCTCCGCCGGCGCCCGCCTGCTGCTCGAGTGCGCCGCGCGCGGGCTCGCCTCGTTCGAGCGGCTGGTGCTGATGGGCATCGGCCCGGCGGTTCTCGAGATCCGTGAGGCCGTCCCGTTCGCGATCGACAATGCCGACCCGGCCGACGTCCGGGCGCGCCTGTTCCGCGGTCTCGCGCGCAGCGCGGGCAACGACCTGGACGCGCTGGCCGCGTTCGCCCGCCGCCCCGTCGAGCCGCTCACGGCCGTGGAGCTGGCCGCCGTCACCTGCCAGGTCCTCGTCGTCACCGGCGAGCGCGACAGCGTCGGCTCGCCCGAGGCCCTGGCCGCGATGCTGCCGAACGCCACCGGCGTGACCATCGAAGGCGCCGACCACTTCTCCCTGCAGTCCAACATGCGCGCCATGGACACCGTCCTGAGCTTCCTCGGCGCCTGACACCCCCGGCTGCCTTGCACCCCCGCCGCCATTCCCGGGGCCAGCACCCGCGACACTGGCCCGCGGGGGCGAGGAGGGATGACGCCGCGTGAGACCGCTCCGTGCAGACGACCCCCGCGCCGTCGGCGGCTACCAGTTGCTTGGTGTCCTCGGTGGCGGGGGCATGGGCCGGGTATACCTGGCTCGCGGCGCCGGCGGCAGAACCCTGGCGGTCAAGGTGATCCGCCCCGAGTACACCGACGACCCCGCGTTTCGCGCCCGGTTTCGGCGGGAGGTCGACGCGGCCCGGAGGGTCGGCGGCCCATGGACCGCCCCGCTGCTCGACGCCGACCCGGACGCCGAGCACCCCTACCTCGTCACCGCGTACATCCCCGGGCCGTCGCTGACGCAGGCGGTGTCCGAGCACGGCCCGCTGCCAGCGCCCACCGTGCGCGCGCTCGGCGCCGGCCTCGCCGAGGCGCTGGTCGCCATCCACGGCGTCGGCCTGGTCCACCGGGACCTCAAGCCGTCGAACGTGTTGCTCAGCCTGGACGGGCCGCGGGTCATCGACTTCGGGATCTCCCGGGCGATCGACGCCTCGGTGCTCACCAGGACCGGCTCACCGATCGGCTCGCCCGCGTTCATGTCACCCGAGCAGGTCAGCGGCCTCGACGCGGGGCCGGCCAGCGACGTGTTCTCGCTCGGCTCCGTGCTGGTGTTCGCCGCGACCGGCACCGGCCCGTTCGACGGCTCCATCGTCGCCGCCGTGCTGCACAGCGTGGTCACCCGCGACCCGAGCCTCGCCGCCGTGCCCGCCGATCTGCGCGACCTCGTGCGGGCCTGCCTGGACAAGGACCCGGCGGCCCGGCCCACCCCGCCCGCCGTGCTCGCCGCGCTCGCGCCGGGCGGCGACGCGACCGCGCTGGTCGCGGCCGGCTGGCTGCCGGCCGACCTCGTCACCGGCATCAGCCGGCAGGCCATCGCCCTTCTCGACCTGGACGCGCCCGCTCCAGCCACCGGCCAGGCTTCGGGCCGCGCGACGGGTTCCTGGGGCAGCCACACGTGGAGCCCCGCGACGGCCACCACGCCGTCATCGCCTCGACCCGAGGCCGCCTCGATCCCCCCGCCTCCGCCCCCGGCCTCGCCGACGCGGACACCTACGCCGATGCCGGGGCCGGTGCCGGTGCCACCCGCGGGCGACCCTCGTCGGCGCCGGCTCATCACGGCCGCGGCCGCGGGCTTCCTGAGTCTCGCGATCGCCGCCCTGCTGGTCGTCGTCCTGCTGGTGGTGCCCGGCTCGAGGGGTGACGACGGACTCGAGGGCCTGGAGACGACCAGTCCCACCGGTTCCCCGGCCGTCTCCTCCCCGGCCGTCACCAGTGCGGCGCGCACCTCGAGCTCCGACGGCGGCTCCACGCGACCGAGCGAGACCGGCACGCCACGGCCCGGTGTCCTGCCCGCGGGCTACGTGGGGACCTGGGAGGGAGACGTGACCTCCCAGGATGGTCTCGTCTCGAAGGTGGTGATCACCTTGCGGGCAGGCGAGAGCGGGCAGACCCTCGGCAACGCGGAGTCCATCCTGACCAGGGTCCTCGGCGTGGACGTAAGCCCGCTGCGCTGCACGGGAGACCTGCGGTTCGCCGGGTTCGGCGGCCCCGGTGGCGACGAGGTGATCGTCGTGGACATCCCCGGCTCCGGTGAGAACCCGACCATCCTGGGCATGCAGGCGTGCACCCAGGGTGACGCCGTCCACCTGCGTCTGGAGCCCGACGGCAGGCTGACCTACATCTCCGGCTCCTCCGCCGCCGGCCGGCCGACCGGCGCCCTGGTCCGCCGGCCCTGACCGGCTCGGCGCCGCCGTCCGATGGATGGCCCGCCGGCTGCTCGCCGGGTTCGCTAGCGGTCGCGAAGGCGGTAGCGGCTCCAGGGCAGGGGGTCGCTCGGGCCGCGCCGCGGTGGAGGCTCGGCCGTGCCGGCGGTCGCCGGGTGCCGTGGCGCGGGAACCGCCGGCTCGACACCGGTGACGCGGGCGCCGGCGGCGACGGCCCGGGGGGCGGAGGCTCCGGCCGCGGACGCGACGCCAGCAGAGGCGGTGGGCGCCCGGCCGGTCTGGTAGCCGAGGGCGATCTCCGCGCGGGCCAGCCAGTCCAGGTCGAGCGCGGGGGTGACCCGCGTGAGCAGGGCGTCGAGGCGCTCGACGAGCGCGTCCGCCTCGGGGCCGCGGCGCTGGCGGCGGGCGGCGAGCGCCCAGCGGCTGGCCGCGTCCTCCAGGTCGCTCAGCGGGCTGGTGTCGTGCAGGCCGCGTCGGACGATGCCGGACAGCTCGCCGGACAGCCGGTTGGAGCCGGCCCGCTCGGCGAGGGCCACCAGGTCGGACGCGACGGCCAGCGCCCGCCCCCAGGCGAACAGGCCGGCGTGGCGGCGGGGCAGCGAGGCCAGCTGGCTGACCCAGCTGGTCGTCACGCCGAGCGCGCGAGCCAGGTCGCCGAGGCCTCGGCGGGAGCCGTCCTCCGGAAGCAGCTGGTGGATCGTCATCGCCTGCAGGCTCGCCCGGTTGTCGGCCAGCTCGCGTAGCGCCCGCCACCGGACCGCCGGGGGCGCCTCGGCCCACAGCCGCATCATCCCCGTCAGCAGCTCGTCCACCGCCGGGTCGATCTGATCATCACGCCGACTCATCCGTGAAGACGCCCCTCACCTCGTGTACTGCCGCTTAACCTCCATTAAGTCACAATAAACGATGACGCACTGTCGCCGATAGATACGAATCTGTAGGTTCCCGTGCCGCGCGTCGTTTCCCAGGCCGGATGTCGCCTCCCTGGCGAAAACGACAAGATCCAGGCAGGCGATCTTCTGTGCGCTTCGGCTCGTGGTCGCGGGCGCGGGCTCGACTAGGCGCTCTCTCTCACGGGGTTGTTGACATCGCCTCGCCTCGAACGCCGCGCTGTTCGCGCCAGAGGAGCGGCTCAAGGTGTAGGCCGTAGGCCGTCCATCAGAATGTTCAGCAGCCGACCTGCTCTGGCGTCGTCGGGTGGGTGGGCCACGGTGAAGATGCCGATGAGGCTGGCGGCGATGTCTTCGGCGGTGACATCGGAGCGGAGCTCGCCCGTCGCACGGCCGGCGGCGAGGATGGCGTCGATGGCTGCGAGCAGCTCGGTCCTGGTCTGGGCATGGGCGATCTCGCCTGATTCGATCATCGCGAGCAGTGTGTCGAGCATGCCGTTCTTGGTCGCAATCCAGTCCCCGAACAGGTCCATCCAGCGTCGTAGCGCCGCGGGCGGGGGAAGCTGGGCGAGTAGCTCGCGGGCGCCAGCGGTGAGCCGCGCGACCTGATCACGGTAGATCGCGTCGACGAGAGACTCGCGGGTGGGGAAGTGTCGGTAGAGCGTGGCGATGCCGACCCCAGCTTCGCGTGCGATCGCGCGCATGGACGGCTCAGTGCCGTCGGCAGAGACGAACACGCGGGTCGCCACGTCGAGGAGCTGGTTGCGGTTGCGGGTCGCGTCCGCACGCAGCGCGCGAGTGTCTGACTCTGCCAAAACGGAACACGCTCCGATTGTGGTACGGTGCCCACTCCAAACGGAGCATAGTCCGTTTTCGTCGCCGTCCGTCGCCGCCAAGGGAGACACGCGAGCATGCAGGAACCGGGCGTCCACACGTCGGCGACCACCAGCCGAGCGATCCGGCTCGAGTCCTTCGGCGGACCCGAGGTCCTGAGCCTCCGCGAGGTACCCGCGCCGCGGGCCGCCTCCGGGCAGATCCGCGTGCGGGTCACCGCGGCTGGACTGAACCCGATGGACTGGATCATCACCTCCGACGCGGACACCGCCACACGATTCGGCCTGACCCTGCCGTCCGGGTTCGGAACCGACTACGCCGGGGTCGTGGACCAGGTCGGTGACGGCGTGACCGCGTTCGCGGTCGGCGACCGGGTGTTCGGTGGCGCCCTTTCCCGCGCGGTCGCCGACCATGTCGTCATCGACGTGGCAGGGGCCATCGCGGTGGGCGGCGACGCGCACAGGACCCCCGACGGAGTCGACGACCGCACCGCCGCCACCCTCGCCATTGCGGGGTGCACGGCCGCGGCCGCCCTTGCCGTCGTCAACCCGGGACCGGGCGACACGCTGCTCATCGGCGGCGCGGGAGGTGGCGTCGGCGTGTTCGCCGTCCAGCTCGCCCGCCTCGCGGGCGCACGAGTGATCGGGACGGGATCGGCGACATCAGCCGACGCCCTGCGCGCCCTCGGGGCCGAGCCGGTCGCCTACGGCGACGGCCTGCTCGACCGAGTCCGCGCCATGGCTCCCGCCGGCGTCACCGCGGCGATCGACCTGTACKGGACAGAGACAATGCAAGTGGCACGAGAACTTGGCGTGCCTGACGAGCGCATCACCACCATCGCCGCACAGGTCGACGGGATCACACCAGCGAACGGCGCCAACGCCGCCCCCGGCGCCATCGAGGAGATCGCTCACCTGGTCGCGGCGGGCCAGCTCCGTGTGCCCATAGCGGCGAGTTTCCCGGTGGAGCAGATCCGCGCGGCAGTCGAGCTTCAGGCCAGCCGGCATGTGCACGGCAAGGTCGTCATCGACCTCTAGCCTTCGCCTGTCGAGGCAATTGTGATCTTGGGAGGTCTCGCGCGCATCGGTTGTTCACGTGGCTGCTGCTCGGTGGCGGCACTGGGGTCGCAACAGATGGGGCCGTGGTGCACCACTGATCAGGGGCGGCCGCAGATGACCTCGGTGCCCGGGTGTTCTYGCAATAGCCTCGCTGTCGCACCCAGGTCGCAATTGTCGATCAACGGGCCGAGATCGGTCCGATCACAAGATCAGCTTTAGATTCCGAGGGTTGGTCCAGGGCGTGGCCTGGTGGACGCGCCGGCGCCAGTCAGGCCGCGGCGGCCGACGAGGGCGGCACGGGCAGGCCGGCCAGGGTCGCGTCGACGACGGCGACGAGTTCAGCCCGGTCCAGCCCAATCCCGATCAGGGAGCCGATGCCCCGGAAGTCGACGACCAGCAACGTCGCCAGCGTGACCGGCTCGGCCGCTGGATCGAGGTCGCCGTTGCGCTGCGCCGCCCGCAGGCAGTCGGCCAGGGCCGCCCGCTGCGCTTCGAAGCCCTGGCGTAGCCGTGCCGTGGCGTCCCGGTCGCGGCCGGCCAGCTCGACGGTGAAGCGGCTGGTCATGCAGGCCAGCTGCTCGGGGTCGTTCAGCTGCCGGTCGACGGAGTCGATGAAGTAGGCCCGCAGGCGCTCCATCGCGGTCTCGTCCGGGCCGGCCAACGCGGCTGCGCCGGACGCCTCGTCCTGGTCGCAGTAGTCCCCCAACGCGGTCAGGAACAGCGTGCGCTTGTCGCCGAAGGCGGCGTAGAGGCTGCCGCGGCCGAGCCCCGTCGCGGCCGAGATGTCATCGAGGCTCGTCCCGTCGTAGCCGTTCTTGCGGAACTCGCGCTCGACGGCCGCCAGCACCTCCCGCCGGTCAAAGCCAGGTGGGCGCCCCATCGGGCGATCGTATCCACGGATCTGATTGTTGGCGGAATAGTCCAGAACCCTCGGAGTTCTTTACTGAACAGTCCAGATCGTTGGGCCTCCATGCCGACCGGGCGCCGCGCCGCACACGCCGGGCCCCCGACCGCGAGATGCGAGCCACCTCATGACTCAGCAGGAAGCCCAGCCCGACCGGGCCGGTCCCAATCTCGGCGCCGTCCCGCCCATCCCGAGCCAGCGCCGTGCGGGCGCCGGCGCCCGGCCCGTCTCCCCGGCCCTGCTGCTGGCGATCCTGTCGATCGCGAGCTTCCTGGCCCAGCTCGACGTGTGGGTCACCAACGTCGGCCTGCCCGACATTGGGCGCGGCACCCACGCCGGTTCCCTGGCCGACCTGAGCTGGGTGCTCAACGGCTACGCGATCGTCTACGCCGCGCTGCTGGTGCCGGCCGGCCGCCTCGTGGACCGGTTCGGCCGCAAGGGTGGCTTCCTGCTCGGCCTGACCGTGTTCGCCGTCGCCAGCATCGGCGCCGGCCTGTCCGGCGACATCTGGGTGCTGGTCGGGTTCCGGGTCCTGCAGGCCGCCGGCGCGGCCCTGCTCACCCCGGCCAGCCTCGGCCTGGTGCTGCTGACCGCGCCGGCGGCGAAGATCGGCACCTACGTGAAGATCTGGTTCACCACCGGCGCGCTGTCGGCCGCCTCCGGCCCGGTGCTGGGTGGCCTGCTCGTGGAGGCGTCCTGGCGGTGGCTGTTCCTGGTGAACATCCCGGTCGCGGTGGCCGCGATCGTGCTGGGCGCCCGCTACCTGCCCAGCAGCCGGGACGCCGGCGACCACCTGCCCGACCTGCGCGGCGGCGGGCTGCTCATCGTCGCGATCGGCGCGCTGGCCCTGGGGCTGGTCAAGGCGCCGGACTGGGGCTGGTCGAGCGTCCAGGTGGTCGTCGCGTTCGTCCTCGCGGCGGTCGCGCTGGCGTCGTTCCTGGCCAGCTCCGCCCGCCACCCGGCGCCGGTCGTCACCCTCTCCCTGTTCCGGGACCGGGTGTTCACCACCGCCAACCTGGTGGCCACCGTCGCCTTCATGGCCTTCGGGATCGAGCTGCTCTCGACGATCCTGTGGCTCCAGGGTCACTGGCACTACTCGGTGATCCGCACCGGGCTGGCCTCCACGCCTGGCCCGGTGATGTTCGCGGTCGGCTCGGCGGTCGCGGAGACCCTCCAGGCACGTACCCGGCTGCGAGCGGGACGGATCGCGGTCGCGGGCGCGCTGCTGGCCGCCGTCGGTACGATCATGCTGACCCGCCTGGTCACCGACGAGCCCCGGTTCGTGGCCGCGTTCCTGCCGACCTGGGTGGTCCTCGGCCTGGGTTACGGCCTGGCGGTGCCGACCGCGATCACCCGGGCCACGGTCGGCCTGCCACCAAAGGACTCCGCGACCGGCAGCGCGATCGTGACGATGGCCACCCAGCTCGGCTCGGTCATCGGGATCAGCGTCCTGGTCGCGATCCTGGGCCGCGCCTCCGGCGCGGCGAGCCACGCGGTCTTCCAGCACGCCTGGTACGTGTCGGCCGGAGCGCTCGTGGCAGCGGCCCTCGCCTCGTTCGGCCTGGACTCACGAGCCACGCCGCCGTCCCGACCCGACCTCCCACCGGCCGGAACGAGTGCCGCCGACGCCAGCGAACCGGAGGCAGCGGCCCGGGTGTGAGGACGCCGCCGGCTCAGGCCGGCTCGGTATCCACGGCCGCCGGCGCGGCGGGCGTGGCATCCGGGCCGGCACCGCCGAGCCGCCCCGGGCCGGTCCGCGCCGGCGACTGGCCTGGCTGCTGCTGGCGGACCGGGACAGCCGGTTGCGGAGGATCGTGTCGCAGCCGTTCCAGCTCGTGGCGAGGGTCGAGGGCGCGGCGCGTCGTCATGTGCCGGACTTCGTCGCGGTCCGCGAAGATGGCCTGGTCACGGTGGTGGACGTGAAGCCTCGTCGGCGGCTGGCCGACGAGAAGGTGGCGTTCACTTTCGCGTGGACCGGGCAGGTCGCGACCGCTCACGGCTGGGCGTTCGAGGTCTTCAGCGAGCCGGACGGCCACGCCCCTCGCCGTGTCTTGGCTTGATCCCCTCGACAGTACGCACTGAGGCGGATGCCGAGCACACCTTCGGTAAGCCCCAGGTAGCACACGATTTCGATCTTGCGGCCGATGTGGCGGCGTGCATGTGGATCCAGCATGGTGCACGTGACCCAGATCGTCGAGGGACTGCGGATGTCCCCCCTGGAAGTCCTGCTGGTGCTCGGCGCGGTCGCCCTGGTGGTGGCGCGCTGGCTCCCCGCGGCTGCCCGTCGGCCACTGACGTTCGGCTCGGTGGCAACCGTCGCGCTCTCCGGACTGGTGCTGGGCGTGGTGGGGCTGCGCTGGCAGGTGGTGCCGGTACTCGTCGGCGCGGCTGCGGCCGCCCCGTTCGCCCTCGCTCCGCTACTGCCCCTACGCGATGACCGCTCGCCGCGCCGGGCCCCATGGTGGCTCGCGCTGCCAGGATCGGCGCTGTGCCTCGGTCTGATCGCCTCGGGCCCCGCGACAGCCTGGGCACTGCCCAGGCCGGTGTTCCCCAAGCCGTCGGGGAGCTCCGCCGTTGGCACCAGCGTGGTGCAGTGGACGGACCCGGCGCGCGCCGAGACCGCCACGGCCGACCCCCACGACCGACGCACGGTCGTGGTCCAACTCTGGTACCCCGCGCGGCAGAGCCCCGCAGGCGCGCAGCGCGCCCCGTACCTGGGACGCACGCAGGCCGAGGCGCGCACCGTCTCCGACGCGCTGGCGCACTATGTCGGCGTCCCCGGCTTCCTGCTCGACGGCCTTCCGCGGGCGCGCACGCACGCGGTGCCCGACGCCCCGCCGGCCCCCGGAGGCGAACGGTTCCCCATCGTGCTGTTCTCCCCCGGGGCGGGAGGAGTGCGAACGCAGAACACGGCGTGGGCGGAGGAGCTGGCCAGCCACGGCTATGTCGTCGCGGCCCTCGACCACCCCTACGACTCCGCGGCCGTCGTGCTCACCGACGGCCGCGTGATCCGTACCAGGCTCGGCGCCACCAGCGACCGGGCAGAGGGCGAAAATCAAGCGGCCTCCGCGACCGCGATCCGCGCCGCCGATCTCAGCTTCGTCCTCACCCAGCTCGACCGCGTGGAGCACGGGCAGATCCCTGGCCCCCTGTCCGGACGTCTCGACACCGCGCGGGTCGCGGTGACCGGCCACTCCTTCGGCGGCAGCGCCGCACTGCAGGCAGCCCACCAGGACCCCCGGTTCGCGGCCGTCATCGACCTGGACGGCTATTCCCACGACCCCACCCCGCGCCCCTACCACCAACCGGCGCTCGCCCTCACCAGCACCATCGGCACACCCAGCCCGGACTACCTCCCCCGCCTCACCAAGGTCCTCAGCCTCAGCGCCGGGCCCAGCTACCTGCTCACCGTCCCCGGCGCCGCGCATCTCACCTTCACGGACGCGCCCCTCTACCTACCGCCCGTGCCTTCGATCGTCGGCTCGCCGGGCCGCACCGGGGGTCTGCGGGTCACCGCCGGCGCCTGTCTCGCCTTCCTGGACCACGTGCTCCTGGGCAGGCCCGGCGACACGGCCGACGCGCTGTCCAGCTACGGCGACCTCAGCGTCGTCCAGCCGGACAGCCGGCGCTAAGCCAGCTTGGCTTCAAGCCCCGCCAAGATCAATTATTGATGGGACTTGTCGTTCGCCATACTGCAGACGCTGATCGGCTCGCTGACCGGTCTCCCTGACCCCAGCGGCTCGGGGCCATGCTCTCCGTCGTGGGCGCGGTACCGCACCCGCATCCGGCGAGTCCGTGGCCCAAGATCAGTCGGCACGCCGCTGATCGTCCTTGGTCGACCAGGCGACCGCTGCCCGACGCTGTCCGTAGGTGCGACCGGCGTCCGGCCGCCCGAAACCGCGATCCAATGAGAAGGTGTCAGCTTGCCCGGGACGCCGAACTATCGCAAGCGCGCGTCATGCCAGGCATAGCGACCACCCGCCAGCCAGACGGACGGAGAATCGGCCAGGTCCGGCGACGTCGACACCGAGTGGGCGCCCGAGTAACCCGGCCGTCGACCTCGCCGCAGAACTGCTTGGAAGATCAACCGGGGACCTACAGGGGTTCCTCGAAAAAGTCCGGGAGCTGTGTCGGATCGGGGTGGAGGTGTTCGTAGTAGGGGTGAGGGCCGCCCACGAGGGGCACCCCGAAACGCAGGAGATGATCAGAGATGCAGTACCTGGTTTCCGTGATCTTTGACGGGCCCGGCCTCGCCACTCCGGACGAGGAGGCCGCGATCGACGTGTTCAACGAGGGGCTCGTGGCCAAGGGCCACTGGGTCTTCGCCGGCGGCCTCGGGGTGCCCGACACGGCCACGGTGATCGACAACCGAGGCCAGGAGGCGATGGTCACCGACGGGCCCTTCGTGGAGTCGAAGGAGTTCCTCGCCGGCTTCTGGATCATCGAGGCCGCGGACCTCGACGTGGCGCTCAAGCTGGCGGCCGAGGGGTCGAAGGCCTGCAACCGGAAGGTCGAGGTCCGGCCGTTCCTGTGAACCGAGCCGACGTCCGGGAGGCGATCGCACGGGCCCACCGCGAGGAGTGGGCGCGGGTGGTCGCCTCCCTGACCAGGCGTTTCGGTGATCTCGACATCGCCGAGGAGGCCGCGGCCGAGGCGTTCGCGGCCGCGGTGGAGCACTGGCCGGCCGACGGCGTGCCGCCCAACCCCGGCGCCTGGCTGACCACCACCGCKGGCCGCAGGGCCATCGACCGGATCCGGCGCGAGAGCAAGCGCGATATCAGGCAGAAGGAGGCTCAGCTGTTGTACGACGACGACCCGCCCGAGCCTCTCGGCGCCATCGACGACGAGCGGCTTCGGCTGATCTTCACCTGCTGCCACCCGGCGCTCGCGATGGAGGCCCGCGTGGCGCTGACGCTGCGCATGGTCGCCGGTCTGACCGTGCCCGAGATCGCCCGCGCCTTCCTGGTCCAGGAGACGGCCATGGGGCAGCGGATCACCCGCGCGAAGGCCAAGATCAAGGCGGCCCGCATCCCCTATCGGGCGCCGTCCGCGGAGGATCTCCCGGCACGCGTCCGCGGCGTGCTGGCCGTCCTCTACTTCGTCTTCAACGAGGGCTACCTGGCGACCGGTCCCGACACCGATCCCGTACGTCATGACCTGACCGCCGAGGCGATCCGGCTCGCTCGCCTGATCCGTGCCCTCATGCCGCGGGACGGTGAGGTGGCCGGGCTGCTGGCGCTGATGCTCCTGACCGAGGCCCGCCGCACCGCCCGGGTATCGGCGAGCGGCGAGCTGGTCGCCCTTGGCGAGCAGGACCGCGGCGCCTGGGACGCGGCGCTGATCGCCGAGGGTCATCGGCTGGTGCGCGAGCGCCTGGCCGCCGCGGTGGCCCCTGGCCGCTACCAGATCCTCGCGGCGATCAACGCCGTGCACACCTCCGCCCGCGACATGCGCGACACCGACTGGTCGCAGGTCGTCGCGCTGTACGACCAGCTCGCCCGTCTCGACCCCTCGCCGATCGTCGCCCTCAACCGGGCCATCGCGATCGCCGAGCTCGACGGCCCGGAGGTGGCATTGGCGGCCGTCGACCGCCTCGAGGGCAGGCTGGCCGGATATCACGCCTACCACGTGACCCGCGCCGACCTCCTACGCCGCCTCGGCAACAGCCAGGAGTCCCGCGGCGCCTACGACAGAGCCATCGAGCTGGCGGGCAACACCGCCGAGACCGCCTACCTGAGGCGCCGCCGCGACCAACTGGGGTAACGAGTCGACGTCAGCGGACGCCGGGGGCGATCGCGGGCGGGTAGCCGACCGGCGGTTCGGCCGCCCAGGCGCCGGCGCCGACCGCACCGGCGAAACCGTCGATGGCGGTGGCGATCCGCGGGTTCTCCACGAGCACGGTGTAGCGGGACATGATGTCGTCGAGGTGCGGGCGGAAGGCCGACAGACCGGCCGACACCCCGCCGCCGAACACGATGATCTCGGGTGCCAGCGCGTTCGCCAGGCAGGCCAGCACGATGCCCAGCGCCCTGCCGGCTCGGGCGACGAGGCGCGCGCACGCCGGCTCGACGGAGGCGAGCTTGACCACGTGCCCGGGCGTGACCAGCTCGGGCCGGCCCTCGACCGCCGCGGCGAGCGCCGGCGCGGAGCCGGTCCGGACCAGGTCGGCGCCCATCTCGGCCAGCGCCCGACCACCCGCGATGGTCTCCAGGCAGCCGATCGCCCCGCAACCGCACTTGCGGCCGTCCTCGGGCTCGACCGGCACGTGCCCGATCTCGCCGCCACGGCGGTGGTAGCCGAGTCGCAGCTGGCCGTCGGAGGCGATCGCGCCGCCGATGCCGGTGCCGAGCGTCACGAAGATCGCGTCGTTGGCCGCCGCGGCGGCGCCGTGGCGCAGCTGGCCATAGGCGAAGGCACGCGCGTCGTTGGCGAGGTTGACCGGCCGCCCGATGGCGTCCGCGAGCTCGGGGCCGATCGCTCGGGTGGGCCAGTCCCCGGGGATGTTCGGGACGACGAGCAGCTTGCCGGCGACCGGGTCGAGCGCGCCCGCCACCGCGATGCCGATCGCCCGAGYCTCCGGGACCTCGGCGGCGAGACCGGCGAGCGCGCGCAGCACGTCGTCGACGCCCGTCCGCGGCGTGGGCACCTGACCCTTGTTGGTCACCGTGCCATCGACCATGGTCACCCACTTGATCGACGTGCCGCCGAGGTCGAGGCCAAGAACCGGGTCCGTGCCCGCGCCGCCCGCGCGTGGTACGCCGTCCTGAGTCACCGCGCCATTCTCCGTCTCTCCCAGCGAGGCCGAACCACCTTCGGCCCAGTTGCCACCCAGTCGACGCGAGTGTCACCCAGTCGACGCGAGCCGCGGCCCATATCAGCCAGTAGCGCCMCGACTTTGGTGCCCAGTGCGCCACCCAGGGCCGCGCTATCGTCGCGCAGCCGCCGCCGGGTCGACCGGGCGGCTCCGACTGGCCGGCGGGAAGGTCGCTAGAGGCCAGCGCAGATGTTGTGGACCGGCGGTGCGACGGCGGCGAACCGGTCCGCGATCCAGCTGTACATCTCGGGAGAGGACGCGCCGACGACCGTGCTGTGATCCGCGATCGCGTAGCGGTGGTATTCGACCGCCGTACCGGCGGCGCACAGGTCGCGCACCACACCGTCCGTGATGGGCTGACGGATGACGTCGTCGATGTCGCCCTGCAGGACCAGCACAGGCGGCATCGGCGCTATGACCGAGGCGTGCTGGGCGGCGAACACCGAGGCGTAGGGCTCGGTGGTCAGCGGGTCGTGGACGAACACCGTCGTACCGGTCTGCCCGGCGCTTGCCACGAGCAGGTCCAGCGCGCACTTGTTCCGGGCGATCGACAACAGCCGCTTCCCCTGCGGGGTGAGGTCGTCGGAAAGCCGTACGCCGGGATCGATCACGGAGACACCTAGCGCCGCCAGCAGCAGGTAGGCGACCCCGTTGGGCTCGGCGAGCAGGCTGCGCAGCGAGTTCGGCAGGTCGGCCAGGGGCGCGGTCGCCACCACCCCGCGGAGGCGGAGTTCGGGCGCGTAGCGGGCGGCGAGCGCTCCGGCGGCCAGAGCGGCCTGGCCACCCTGCGAGTAGCCCCAGATGACCACGCTCGCGCCGGCGTGCGCCGCCGGGAGCTCCCGAGCGGCCCGGACCACGTCGAGCAGCGCCTGGCCCTCCGGACGGGCGACGTAGATCGCGTGCTCGCCGGGAGTGCCGAGCCCGATGTAGTCGGCGGCGGCGAGCACGTACCCCTGCGTCACCAGCCCGAGCGCGCCGCCGATGGCGGACAGCGGCGGGTTGGCCCTGGATGGCGCGCAGCTGTCGCCGACGCCGGTCGTGCCGTGCCCGAAGGCGACCACCGGCCGGCCCCCGGCCGGGACGGCGCCGCCCTGCCCGGCCGCCGGCGTGACGACCAGCCCCGACGCCGCGACGTCCGCGCCGTTCTGGTCGCGCGTGTGGTAGACGACCCGCCAGGCCGCCAGCCCGTCCGACGCGGCGAGCGCCGTCGCCGAGATCAGCTCGCCCGGCGCGCCCGGGCTGATATCCGCTGGTAGCTCGGTGCCCGCCTGCGTCGGCACGGTCGCCGCCGACGTGGCGGGCGCCGGGCGGGCACCACCGTCACCGCCGGAGCCGCAGGCGGCCAGCGACGCGGTCACGCACGCGACAGCCAGAGCCGCGGCGACGCCCGTCAGCCGTCGCCGTGCCCCTCGTCCGCCCGGTCCGCCCGGGGATCGCCGCGCCCGCACACATAGAGGTTAATCACCCCCTGTGTTCGCGAATGTTTCACGTGAGTCCATGACGGCCGATTTGGCCGGAGACACAACCGATCACTGATCTGCGCCAAAACCAGTGGCCCCAGGTCCAACTCGGCGTCGGGATCACGCGTCCTGGACCGGAACCGCGAGGCCCCACCGGCGACGGGTATGAACCAAGACACAGCGGCCGGGTCGGGTCGCTCGCCCGGCAGCCGCCGGCCGGGCGAGCGGAGGCGCTGGTTACCCTGATCTGGACCCACGGACTGGGCCATCGACGGGCGGGCATGCCGTTCCCGCGGGCGGCTGGCCATCCTCGCGTCCGCGTCCGCTCCCGGAGGCCCGCACTGTGACCACCTCGATCGCGGCGAACACGCTTGCCCTGCCCGCCTTCCTGAACGCCGACACCCTGGCCAAGGCCGGCCTCGTGGCGATCCTGATCCTCGTGTTCGCCGAGTCGGGACTGCTCATCGGCTTCTTCCTGCCGGGCGACTCGGTGTTGTTCACGTTCGGCATGCTGATCGCGCGCGGCGAGGTCTCCACCCCCATCTGGGTCGCCTGCCTGTTGATCGGCCTGGCGGCCGCGGCCGGTGACCAGACCGGCTACCTGTTCGGCCGCAAGGTCGGCCCCACGCTGTTCCGCCGCCCGAGCTCTCGGCTGTTCAAGCAGGAGAACGTCGAGAAGGCGCACGCCTTCTTCGAGCGGCACGGCCCCCAGTCGATCGTGCTGGCCCGCTTCGTGCCGGTGATCCGCACCTTCACGCCGATCATCGCCGGCGTGAGCCGGATGAACTACCGCACGTTCGTCATGTACAACCTGGTCGGTGCCGTGCTCTGGGGCTGCGGCGTCACCGCCCTCGGGTACTTCCTCGGCCAGATCGGCTTCATCCGGAACAACATCGAGGCGATTCTCGTCCTCATCGTCCTGATCTCGGTGGTCCCGATCGGCTTCGAGGTCCTGCGCGCCCGCCGCTCGGCCAAGCGCCGCGCTGGCGCTGGCGCCGCCGCCCGCTCTGAGAGAGGCGACGACGCGCTCTACGAGACGCTGGGGGACGACGAGGTACTTCCCATGGGCCACGACACGACCCAGGTCCTCGTCCGCTCGCGTCTTCGCCCGTCCGTCCAGCCGTCGACCGCGCCGCCCCGCCGGGCCGCCGGTGGCGGCCGCCACCGGCGTTGAGGGCTGGGCCCCCGCCCCGATCTGCCCGATCTGCCCGACCTACGCGAGCCGCACGGCCGCGAGCCGCAGCCGCAGGCCGACCCGTCACGGTGTCGCGGGCGCGGACCGTCCGCCGCGGGCCGCCGTCCCAACGGGATCCCGGGTTTCTGGAACTCCGACAGCGATGGCCGAGCACGCTCGGTGCCCACCGCGACGCGGCAGCAGAACCTGGGTGAAGCCGCCTGAGGCACGGCGGACACGAAAAATCCCGATCGCCTGCTCGTCGATACGGGGGGATTCGACGAGCAGGACGACCGAGACGAGGTTAGCTTACGCCATCTCGGGCCGGCACGGCACAACAGACGACATCTGAATACGCATCGTCTGGAACTCGCGGCACGTGAGCTCGCCGCGGGTGGAACTCAGAGCGCGTCGGTACCACGCTCGCCGGTACGCACCCTGGCCAGCGTGTGGACCGGGGTGATCCAGACCTTCCCGGCACCGCTCGCGGTACTCGCGGCCGAGCGCAGGATGACGTTGACGACGTCCTCCGCGTCGGCATCGTCGGTGACGATCTCCAGCCGAACGTTACTGACGGTCTCGTCGTGGAAGGCCTGCCCCCTATACGAACTGGTACGCCAAAGTTCCATACCGTAACCGGTTACCTGGCTAGTAGTCATGCCATGAATACCGAAAGTGGTCAGCGCGGCGCGCACGTCGGCCACCCGGTGCGGGCGGAGAATTGCGGTGACAAGCTTCACGACCAGGCCCCACTCATGCGCTCGGACTGCGGGTTTTCGTTCCGCCAAAGCGTAGAGCCGACGCGTGCCGGGCCGCGCTGCCCACCCTTGCTCTTCTGGAGGAACGCCGTATGTCGCTGGCCGACCGCGCACTGGCGCCGGACCCGCTCGACCTGCTGCCGCCCGCTCCCGGCTTCGCCGTGGCGARCACGGACCTGACCGACGGCGAGCCGCTGCCCCTGGCCCAGGTGCACARCAGCGCCGGTGGGGAGGACCTCTCTCCGCAGCTGTCCTGGTCCGGGTTCCCGGCCGAGACGGCCAGCTTCGTCATCAGCTGCTACGACCCGGACGCGCCGACGGGCTCCGGGTTCTGGCACTGGGTGCTCGTCGACGTCCCGGCCTCGGTCACCGAGCTCGCGACCGGCGCGGCCTCGGGCGACCTCACCGGTCTGCCCGCGGGCGCCTACCACGTGGCGTGCGACTGGGGGACGAAGAACTACGGCGGCGCGGCACCGCCGGCGGGCGACCGCCCGCACCGGTACGTGTTCGTCGTCCACGCGGTGGACGTGCCGAAGCTGGAGATCAACGACGCGGTCTCGCCCGCCGTCGTGGGCTTCAATCTCGCGTTCCACACGCTGGCCCGCGGCGTCCTGCGAGCGACCTACCAGCACTGAGTCATCTACCAGCACTGAGCGCCGGGCCGGCGGCCAACCCGGGCAGGTCGGGCTCAGCGCCCGATCGCGGCCGCGAGGCCCCCGGGATACCGTGACGACGCGGGGGCGGGAGCCCAGCAACCAGGACAAGGAGAGCGTCCGATGATGCGCAAGCTTGCGTTGATCGCCGCGGTGGCCAGTGCCGCCGCGCTGGCCGCCCGCTGGCGCCGGGACAAGGGCGAGCAGATCGATCTGTGGCGGGAGGCGACCTCCGCCAGCACCGGCCAGGACTGACCCGCGGAACTGTTCGGGCTGTTCGGTTCGGGCTGTTCGGGCTGTTCGCGCGCAGGCCCCGCCGGCTGACATCGCCGAGTCAGGCCGGAACGCTGGCTGTGTCCTCGGCCGGTGGTCGAGGGCGCCGGCCTCGGCCGATGGTCGCGCCCAGGACGGCGAGCAGCACACCGCCCATGAAGATGATCGTGGCCATCACGTTCACCTGCGGCGGGACGCCGACCCTGGTCGCCCCGAAGACCCACAGCGGGAACGTGAGCGTCCCGCCCGCGTTGAACTGCGTCATGATGTACTCGTCGATCGACAGCGAGAACGCGAGCAGCGCACCCGACATGACGCCCGGGAAGATGATGGGCAGCGTGACCAGCCGGAACGTCGCGAACGGACCGGCGCCCAGGTCGCGGGCCGCCTCCTCGAGGCTCAGGTCGTAGCTGGCCAGCCGCGTACTGACCACCACCGCGACATACGCGATGTTGAACATCGCGTGCGCGATGAGGATCGTCAGGTATCCGCGCGGGATGCCAAGCGTGATGAACAGCGACAGCAGTGACGCGCCGAGCACCACCTCGGGCGCGGCGATGTTGGCGAACAGCAGCAGGTTCACGGCGCCCTTGCCGCGGAACGCGTGCTTGCCGATCGCCATGCCGATCATCGTGCCGAGCACGGTCGCGATGAGGGTCGACAGCAGCGCGATCGTGAGCGAGTTCTCCAGCGCGGTGGTCAGGTCGGGAATGGCGCCGATGCGCTTCCACCAGGTGAGGGTGAATCCCTGCCACGTGTTGTTCTGCTTGCTGTGCGTGTCGTTGAAGCTGAAGACGATCATCGAGATGATCGGCGCGACCAGCCACAGCAGGATCACCCAGGTGTAGAACCGCAGCAGGTGCTCGCCGAGCCGGCCGCGCGGACGCCTGGCCCTGGGCCGGCCCTTCGGCGTCGTGGACGTGGCCGTGGCTTCTGCCGTGGCCGTGGCAGTGGCGGCCGCGGCCGCAGCCGAGGCACCGGGCGCGGCCGTGCTCATCGGGTGCCCATCTCGAAGACGTCGCGGGTGCCCAGCACGCGCGCGTAGACGAAGATCCCGATGAGCAGGATCACCATCAGGATGAACGAGATCGCGGACGCCAGCGGATAGTCCGCGTTCGTCAGGAACGTGGTCTGGATGATGTTGCCGATCATCGTGTCGCCCGTGCCGCCGAGGATCGAGGCGTTGACGTAGTCCGAGGTCGCGGGCACGAAGGTGAGCAGCACCCCGGCGAACACGCCGGGCATCGACAGCGGCAGCACCACCCGGCCGAACACCGCCGCCCGGCCCGCGTAGAGGTCGTCGGCGGCCTCGAGCAGCTTCGGGTCCATCCGCTCCAGGGCGACGTAGATCGGCAGCAGCATGAACGGGAACGAGTTGTAGGTCAGGCCCCCGATGACCGCCGTCGAGGTGGCGAGCACCCGGAAGTCACCCGGCAACAGGCCAAGGTCCTTCAGGTTGCCCAGCAGCACGCCGTCGTCGGCCAGCAGGAACTTCCAGGAGACCGTCCTGATCACGAACGAGACGAAGAACGGCAGCAGGACCAGGAACAGGTAGGTCGAGCGGCGCCGTCCGCCGTGGAAGGCGATCCAGTACGCCATCGGGTAGGCGAGCACGACGCACAGGACGGTGCAGATCCCGCCGTAGACGAAGGACCGGATGAACTGGTCGGAGTACTGCCTGATCGCGTCGGGGTAGACCGCGAAGTGGAAGGTCTGCGCGAAGCCGTCCACGACGTTCCCGGTCTGCAGGGAGACCGAGAGCATGACCAGCATCGGGACGACGAAGAAGATGGCGAGCCACAGCCCGCCCGGCAGCGCCAGCAGGTACGGGGCCAGCGGCGAGCGCCACCGCCCGCCCCGCCGCCTGCCCCGGGGGCCAGGGGCCCCCGGGGCAGGGGCGACGGGGGCCGCGGACTCGGCGGTCACGACTGGTAGACCGGCTGGAAGATCTTGTTCCACTCGGTTTCCTCGTCGGTGGTGAGGACGCGGAAACGGTGGGTCTTCGCGAGGTCACTCTCGCTCGGGAAGATCAGCGGCGAGTCGGCGAGCGCCGGGGAGACGTCCTGCTTGGCCGACGGCACCGGGGTGATGTAGTTGATGTACTCGGCCAGCATCGCGGCGATCTCCGGCTTGTACACGTAGTCCATGTAGGTGATCGCGTCGACCGGGTGCTGGGCGGTGATCGGGATACACAGGTTGTCGGTCCAGAGGATCCCGCCCTCCTTGGGCACGACGAACCGCAGGTTCTTGCCTTCCGCGACCTGCTGGTACACGTCCCCGGACCACGCCATCGAGATCCACAGGTCACCGGACGCCAGTGCGTCGATGTAGTCCTGCGTGTAGTACTTGCGGACGATGCCGTCGGTGCGCTGCTTGTTCAGCTTCTCGGCGGCCTTCTTCCAGTCGTCCGGGGTGGACTTCTCCGGGTTCACCCCGATGCCGACGAGCGCCAGGTTCGGCAGGTCGAGGTTGTCACCGAACATGCCGACGTGGCCCGCGAACTTCGGGTCGAACAGGTCCTCGTAGCTGGTGATCTCCCGGCCGGTCTTGTCCGGGTCGTACGCGATGCCGGTGAGGCCGGACTGCCAGGCGACCGTGTACTTGTTCCCCGGGTCGTACGACGGGTTCTTCACGCTGGCGTCCGCGTTCGCCGCGAACGTCGGCAGCTTCGCCTGGTCGAGCGGCGCGAGATAGCCGAGCTGGATGAACTTGTCGAGGAAGATGCCGTTGGTGATGACGATCAGGTCGGCACCGATCGACTTCCCGGCGGCGAGGCTCGGCCGGACCTTGCCGAAGTACGACTCGTTGTCCTGGATGTCCTCGCGGTAGTTGACCTTGATCCCCGTGTCGGCCTTGAACTTGTCCAGCGACGGGTTGGACTTCCCGTCGTCCGACACGTCGATGTAGAGCGGCCAGTTCGAGAAGTCGAGCGTGTTGGTCTTGGTCTTGCCGGCCCAGAAGTCGCTGGGCGCGACGCTGGCCGAGTCGTCCTTCTTCTCGCCCTTGACCCCGCAGGCGGCCAGCAACGCGGCCGCGCCGGCGAGGCCACCCAGCCGGAAGACGTCGCGACGGCCCAGCCTGGGCTGGGTCAGCCCGCGCAGGAGCGCCGGGTCGACGGCTGAGCCAAAGGAGGTGCGAGAATGATCTTCTTTCGCACCTCCGGCGGCCGCTGTCCCGAGGGTCGCGGGGGCGGGCGCCTGGTGCGCGCCGGGACGGTCCGAGCTGTCGTGAGTCGTCACGATGGGGGTCCTCCACGGGTGCAGTCGAACTGTGGTTCTTGGCTTACGTGGGTGGCCCGGAGGGTCAGCCGGTGGTGGGCACCTGGTCGGCGCCCCCCGGCGCCAGCGCGCAGAAGTGGTCCGACCGCCAGGACAGCCACACCTCGTCGCCACGGCTCGCGAGGTCGCTCGCGTCCGCGCTGTTCTGCCAGAAGACCGTGAGCTCGTCACCCCCCGGCGTGAACACCGTGTAGGTGGTGTTGGTGCCCAGGTAGACGACCTCGGTGACCCGCCCGCGCAGGATGCAGACGTCCCCGTCCGGTCGCTCGGCGGTCATCTCGATCTTCTCGGGGCGGACGGAGAGCTCGACCACCGAGCCGGTGGACACCTCGCCCAGCTCGGGAACCACGTCGATCATCATTCGCTCGTCCACGCCGGTGTCGAGCGTCGCGACCCGACCGGTCCCCTCGGTGGTCACCGTGCGCACGGTGCGGCGCATGACGTTCGAGACGCCGATGAAGCCGGCGACGAACCGGGTGCGCGGCCGCTCGTAGAGCTCACGCGGCGCGGCCAGCTGCTCGATCCGGCCCTTGTTCATGACGGCGATGCGGTCCGACATGGTCAGCGCCTCGCTCTGGTCGTGCGTCACGTAGACGAACGTGATCCCGACCTCGCGCTGGATCCGCTTCAGCTCGATCTGCATGGTCTGGCGCAGCTTGAGGTCCAGCGCGCCGAGCGGCTCGTCGAGCAGCAGGGCCCGCGGCCGGTTGACCAGCGCGCGGGCGAGCGCGACTCGCTGCTGCTGGCCGCCCGACAGCTCCCGGGGCCGGCGGTCGGCGAGCGCGCCGAGCTCGACCAGGTCGAGGATCTCGCCAACCCGGCGGCGTACCTCGCCGCGGGCGACGCCCTTGCGCTTGAGGCCGAACGCGACGTTGCCCGCGACGTCGAGGTGCGGGAAGAGCGCGTAGCTCTGGAAGACCAGGTTGACGTCGCGCTTGTTCGGCGGGACGGACGTCACGTCCAGGCCGTGCAGCAGGATCTGGCCACGGCTGGGCTCCTCGAACCCGCCGATCATGCGCAGCGTGGTCGTCTTGCCGCAACCGGACGGGCCGAGCAGGGAGAAGAACTCGCCCTCGGTGATGCGCAGGTCGATGGTCTCGACGGCACTCACCGCGCCGCGGCGCGACATGTACTCCTTCGCGACGCCGACCAGCTCGATCGCGGGCGAGGTGTCACCCGTTCCACCCGTGGGCACCGTCGTGGACACCTGGGTGGACAGCGACGTCGCATCATCCACCGCGTCCACGGCGGACACCGGCCCCTCGTCCGCGGTCACCGCCAAGCTCGCACCCGCCCTTCTCACTTTCCGTGACAGATCTACGGCAACCCGTAGAAGTTACGCACTGACGCCGAGCCAGACTGACAGCGGAACAAGACCTCGACAAGGGATCCGACGTAAAGGTTCGATTTCCCGGCTGAATCGGGGCCCATCGACGCCTCGCGCCAGGGATTCCGCTCCCGGGCGTTCGCCGGCGCGTCGGCCAGCCGGAAACCCCGCGGACCCGCCACCTGCGTGGACCGGCCGAGGACGCCGAGCGCGGTCCCGGGGCGTTCGGGTGACGCTGCTCCCCCAGGGAAAGTGTCCGCACACGGATGGATACCAGCCGACGTGGTCTCGACGTGGCACTGCCCTTCAGGTGGTCAGCGTGCGGGCGGAGCGTGTCCGGGAAGCCCCAGGGGCACCAGTGAGGTCCAAGCCACGGACCGTGACCTACTCCGAACGACTCCTCGGGTGGGTCAGCGCCTCCGCCGGGACGGGCAGCGTCGTGGGACGCCCGCCAGCTGGCCGGCTACGTCTCGCCGGCGACGTCGACCACCCACGGGCATCGTGCGGGCCACGGCCAGCCCAAACGACGTTCGACCACGTCGACGTCGGCTGTGGATGGGCAGCGTCCAGGACGCGGTCCTGGGGACGCGGTCCATGGGTGGGCGACGTCGCGGCATGGCCTCGGGCCGTCCGACAGGCGGCGTGGCCCGCGGAGGCTCGGTTGGACGGGCGGGCCGGGGTGGCCCATCGTGAGCTGGTGGCCACCGAGACTCGGTCCGGCACCCGGGAGCCGGGCATCCCACCGTCCGCCCGGGAGACGCACGTCACGCCCGCCGGCTCCGGCTACGTCCCCTCGCCGGTCCCGCACGACCTGCTCGCGGGCGTGGCCACCGGGCATCGGCGGCTGCTCGCCCTCGCCTCGGCCGTCGATGACCACGTCGTCGCCCGCCCGTCGCTGCTTTCCGGCCGGACCGTCGGGCACGTGCTGAGCCACCTGGCTCACGACGCCGACACCCACGCCGGGCTGTTCGAGGGGGCGTCCGAGGCCGCGACGGTCGCGAGGCGGGCAGTCCAGGCCGAGACGAGGCCGGCCACGGACCTGGACGCGGCCGCCCTCCGACCGGCGGCGGTGATCCGCGATGACCTGGCAAGGGCCATCGTGGCGCTCGAACGCGCCTGGGACCGCACCCACGTCGATGTCTGGCGGACCGGGCTCGCTTACCACCGAGGGGCACCGACGAGCCTGGCCGACCTGGTCTTCGCGCGCTGGCGTGAGGTCGAGGTACATCTCGTCGACCTCGGGCTCGTCGACAAGGGCGGTCCTGGCTGGGCCGACCTGCCGGCGACCTACGTCGACGCCGAGTGGGCGTGGAGCGCGGCGCGCCTGCCGGGACGGTTGCCACCGGAGGTCACCGTGCTGCTGGCGCCGGGCGACCGGCCGTCACGCGCCTGCGGAGCCGGTCCACGGGTGGTCACCGTGCGGGCCTCGACCCAGGAGACGTTGCGCTGGCTGCTCGGTCGCCTGCCCACGGCGGCCATCCCGGCGGACTGGCCGCCGCTCGCTCCCTCGAGCTGACTGACCGAAAGGGCCCTCCCCGGTTCGCGGCACGACGCCCACCAGGCACGGTGCTCTCCGGTGGTCACCGTCTCGAATGGTCACCGTGTCGAACCGAGCCACGCTGTTGGYGGCCTACCACCCTGGCAATGCGTCGCGCTGGGGAGGCAGAGGGACAATGGTCGGGTGCGCGCGCAACATGCCGGTATGGCCGGCTTTCCTGGCCGTCAGAGCCGCCGGACGCGCGCTGCTGCTCAGCTGCGCGGCTTCGCCGGCCCCGGTCCAAGGGGGCACCAGAATGGCGGGTCCTCGCGCCGCCGGCGGAAACCTGGCGGCTTCGCGCTGACACGGGCCCGGTGGGCGGCGCGAGGGGGCCGGCGTTGATCACGATGGCGCTGTTCAACAACAAGGGTGGCGTGGGCAAGACCACGCTGACCTTCCATCTCGCGCACATGCTGGCGCGCCAGGGGCACCGTGTGCTCGCCGTCGACCTCGACCCCCAGGCGAACCTGACCGCGCAGTTCCTCGACGAGGACGAGCTCGCGACGCTGTGGCAGGAGCAGCCCGCCGCCGGCGCTCCGGCGAACGGCGGGATCGGCTCGACGGCGTCCTCGGCCCCGCGGCGCCTCGACATCCTCGGCGGCGGGCGACGCCCGCGGATCGCCGCCGGCACGGGGACCATCGCGACGGCGATCGCGCCGATCATGGAAGGTGTCGGGGACGTAGCGCTGTTCGACCCGGTATCCGTCGACGACAACGTCTGGCTGCTGCCCGGCGACGTCGACCTTTCCGTCTTCGAGGACAAGCTGTCGGCGGCCTGGCCGAACAGCTTCCTCGGCAAGGACGTCGCAGCGCTGCGTACGACCACCGCGCTGCACCGGGTCGTCGACCACGGCGGGCGCGCGATTCGCGCCGAGATCGTGCTCATCGACGTCGGACCGAACCTCGGCGCGATCAACCGGGCCGCGCTGCTGTCCGCGGACACCGTGCTGATGCCGATCGGCGCCGACCTGTTCTCGCTGCGCGGCCTGCGCAACCTGGGCCCGACGCTGCGGGACTGGCGCTCGACCTGGCAGGGCATGGTGCTGCCGAAGGTGCCCGACCGCATCGCCGCGCCGCGCGCCCTCATGATGCCGATCGGCTACGTCATCATGCAGCCGGCCTCGGGGAGAGACYGGCCGGTGCGGGCGTACGACCGTTGGCTCGACAGGATCCCCGAGGTGTTCGCGACGTCGGTGCTCGGCACCCAGCGCGCCGACCCGTTCGACAAGTCGTTCGAGATCGCGAACCTGCCGCACTACCAGGCGCTGATGCCGCTGGCGCAGGACGCCCGCAAGCCGATGTTCGAACTGCGGGCGGGCGACGGCGCCCTTGCCGCGGCGCAGACCCAGGTCCGCAAGTGCTACCAGGAGTTCCGCGATCTGGCGGTGAACGTGCGCGAGCGGCTGCGTTACCTCGACCCGACCCTGCCCCGTCTCCCTGTCTCCGCCACCGGTACCAGGCAGTAGCCCACCAGCCAGCCTCACCGGACACCGGCCTCACCGACAAGGACGCCGCGCACCCATGCCCAAGCTCCGCCGCTCGGCCAACGGGACCTTGATAGTCCGTTGTTGGTACGCGCGTGGTTTGCCCGGCTGGTCGGCGGTCATCTACCGCGATGTGGAACCGTGAGAATCGGTAGTCAGCGCCCAGGCGCCGCGCTGCGCCGCCGCATGGCGCGCGGACCCGCGCGAGAAGCGCGAGATGTAGGCGACAGGGGCACGTCACGATGAGCGAACCGGTCACAGGGGGCTGGGACAGCGGCGTAGGAGACGTAACGGATTCGGCCCAGGACGCCCCAACGGTGCGCCCCGAGATGGTCCGATCCTCGCCCCAGGACGAGGTCGCGCTCCGAGACGACGCGCTCCAGGCCGGCACGGTCCCGGCGGACGGCGCCACGTCCGGCAACGCGGCCGGCCCGGTGTCACCCGCCCCGGAACCGCCGGTGAACACCGCCGATGTCCAGGACCGCGACGACAACAGCCGCGGCGAACCTCGACAGACCACCGATCTGTGGGCGACAAAAGCCCCGGAAACGGACAACGGAAACCGGCTCGCGTCCACTGCGCGGCGCAGATCCATGGGCATCGCCGCGTTCCTCCGGTCCCGACGGTCAGCCGTCCCACCGCCGGCCCCGCACCCGTCCGAGGCCTCCTTCCCGGTCCTCGGCGACGCCGCGGCCAGCGGAGCCGTCCCATCCTCGTACTCGCCAGGAGACGACGGCGCCGACCCCGAAGCCACGGTGAAGGGCGGCCTTCTCCTCTCTCCGCTCGCGCCCGTGGACCCGCCCGTGGACCCGCCCGCCCCTGAGGTCTCGGCACCCGGGTCCGCCGGGAGCCCCGGGTCCGCCGTGAGCCCCGGGTCCGAGGCCGGCGGTGGCGACGGTGGGGGCTTGGAAGCCCCGTCATCTGCCGGGCCGCCCACGGCCGGCGGTCCCGAGGCGACCGCCRCCAACACCACCGCCGCTGGCACCGCCGCCGCCGACAGCGACCAGGTCGGCACCGGCGGCGGCGAGACGAAAGACGCTCGCCCGGTCGAGGCAGCCGGGAAGACCGAGGGAGCCGAGGGAGCCAGCGGCGGCCCCGAGGAACTCGATGAGGATGAGATCAAGTACCGGACCTCCCGGCTCCTCATCCCCATCGAACAGGCGCACGCACCTGCGGGAAGAGGCCCCCAGGAGTGGCTGAACATGCTGCGCACGGGCACCTTCGCCAACAGTCCGACCGGCCGGACGGCGATCGCCCTCGTCGCCGCAGTCATCGTCATGATCGCCGGCGGCGCCGTGCTGTTCAGCGTCGGTCCCGGCGCTGGGCAGGCCTCATCCTCCGACGCCGGATTCCCCGCCGCGACCGGCACCGACGGAACTTCCGCGGCCACGCCGAGCACCCCGGCCGCCGACCCGACGTCGTTCTCGTTCCCGGGCGCTCCCCTGGCCACCCCGTCGCTCCACGCCGAGGCCTCCGCGAACTCGACAACCCGGCCAGTCCCACCGCGGCGGCCCGCCACGGCCGCCCCAGCGCCACAGCCCACCTCCACCCCGCCGCCGGCGCAGGCCCCGACGTCGCCCGCCGCCCCGCCGTCGACCCGTCCCGCCTGCTACGACCAGCTGCCACCGCTGCTCGCGTCCTGGCTGGACCAGATGGGCCGCTGCTGATCAACGATCGGAGCGCCAGTCCCGATACCGTCGGCGCTTCGGGGCTCCTCACCCCCTGCCCGCATGTCGTACGCTTGGCGGGGCGCGCTGCGGTACGGCCGCCGGGCCGGTGCCACCCGCCGGTCGCACCGCACGGGGGCGTAGCTCAACTGGCAGAGCACTGCCTTTGCAAGGCAGGGGTTAGGGGTTCGAGTCCCCTCGTCTCCACGCGATCGGGACTGCCCTGTTCGGTGGCCTTTGGCCACCTTCCCGGGTTCCCGCGTTATGTCTGCCCAGGGGGGCGGCCCCCTGGAACCCCCGATGCCGGGCTTCGCCCGACTTGAGTCCGATTTCGGTCGGAAACTTTTATTGTATCGACAATCAAGATTTTATTGATGGTTAAAGGTCGCCTCGCGTGGTGGGCGGCCTTTTCTGTTTTTCGTCGTTGTGGACCCCATTTGGGGATGGCGTCCAGGCCTTGAAAGTGATCAGTACCGGTAGTGGCTGTTGCTGCCGCGGCCTGCCGCTCGTCCTAGCGAGACGGCCTCCTCGCGTGAGGTGACTGCCAGCTTTCTCAGCAGTTCCGAGATCCGATTTCGGACGGTTTTGGGAGCCAGGTAGAGACGCGCGGCGATGTGGGAGACAGGCATGCCCTCGACCATGAGGTCCAGGAGCTCCAGGTCTCGCGCGTGCAATGCCGCGAGGGCATCGGTCCGCGGGGCCGATGCGGCTGCGGCGACCACGACGGCGCTGACGCCTCGCCCGACGACCAAAGAGCCGCCGGCGGCGGAGTGGATCGCGGCGAGGACGTCCTCGGGGTCGGCGTCCTTGAGGAGATAGCCGTTCAGGCCGCTCGCGAGACTCTGGATCACGGTGGCGTCGTCGGCGTGCATGGTGAGGACGAGTACACGCAGCGCCGGCCATCGTCGCCTGAGTTCGACGCCGAGGGAGATACCGTCGCCGTCCGGCAGCTGCAGGTCCACCACGGCGACAGTCGGTCCGTGATCACCGGGCAGCTCCCGAGCGGCCGCGGCGGATCGGGCCGTCCCGAACACGGACAGCTGGGGATCGGATCCGATGAGCGCGGTGAGGCCGGTGAGGACGACGGGATGGTCATCGACGACGAGTACGTTGATCATGTTCCGGCCGGTTCGGTGGTGGGCAGGATCATTCGCATGCGCATTCCCCTCGGGGTGATGGCGGTGATCGTCAACGCGCCACCCAGGCTGCTGGCGCGTTGCGCCAGGGACGAGAGGCCTACACCGGGGACCGCCTGGCTGCCGACTCCGTCGTCGCTGACCTCGACAAGGACATCGCCACGGCAAGTCGCGACCTTCACGTCGATCGTCGAGGCCGCCGCATGACGAAGCGCATTGGTCACGCCCTCCGCGACGCAGCGGTAGACGGCTACTTGCATGGCCGAGGGCATCTGTTCGTCCAGCGCGATCTCGTGCGTGAGCTGGGGAGCTCCTGCTACGCGTTGGAACGACTCGACCAGCCGGTCCAGGGCCGCCGCGAGGTCGCCGTCGTCGAGGGTGGACGGCGCGATGCCGGCGACGATGCGCCGCAGGTCGGTGCGGCAAACGGCCAGGTCGCGAGCAAGATCGGTCAACAGTTCGGTGTGTTCCGACGGCGGAGCGGAGCGCAGTGTCGCCTGCACCCGCATGCTCATTCCAGCTAGTACCGGGCCTAGTCCGTCGTGCAGGTCGCCCATGACCCGCTTGCGCTCGGCATCCCGTTCACGGGCGACGTCCCGCCTGGCGTGCTCGGCTTCGACCGCAAGCCCGACGGCGCGCGCGACGAGGGCCACGGTGGGCAGTAACTGGGCGACAATCTTCTGCTGGCGCGGCTCGGGCCCCTCTCGCTGGCGAGACGCGACGAGCAGTGCGCCGACTCTGTCCCCCCCCGACGTCAAGTGGATGGAGGATCCAGTGCCCGGAGAGGACGGGAGCGTCCTCGCCGAGAACGATGCGTGCCCCGGCGCTGCCGCTCGCGGCCGCGACCATGCGTGCGGCTTTGTCGAGGAGGCTACGTGGTTCGATCTTGGCGTGCAGGTCGGCCGTGATGACCGCGACGTCGGTGGGGGACAGGACGCCGCTGCCGTAGCGGTGTGTCGTCGCCGCGCGTCGGACCCACAGTGCAGCGGGGGCAGCCATGACGACGGTGACCAGCGCGGTGAACACGGCCGAGGTGCCGGGTGACGGCACCCGCACGAGGCCGGCGCCGATTCGGACGAGCGCGGCTGCCAGCACGGCGGTGCCGACAGCGGCGACGACGAGGACGACGTCGAACGCGGCTTCGTCGAGGGGTCGGAAGGAATCACGCAACCACAGCCGTGCCACCGTCATCGCGGTCACGGCAACGACCGAACCTGTGACGTAGTACGCGAGTTCGGCTGACATGAGCGACCAGGCGACCGTGACGAGAGCGCCGGCCAAGGCGAGGCCGACCAGGAGCCAGACCACCCGCCGTCGGCTGGTACGACCGTCCGTCCAGGCCGCTCGCGCGACGAGCGTCCAGAGCCCAGCACATCCCAGAACGACCAGAGCCCAGCCTGCGCCCCGCGCGGACATGTGAACGACCCGTGCCTGAGCGAGCAGGACCGTCAGTGCTCCGGCAGCCGCGAGGACCACGAGGCCAATCGCGCAGCCACGGTGTTTCGGAGGTCGAACTGCCACCGGAATCGCGAGGGCGACGGCTGCGACCTGTACAGCGGCCAGTTCGGAGACCGCATTCGCGATGTAGTGCGCCGACGACACGCTACCGAAGCGTGCCCMGGCCCATCCGAGGTCGAGAGCGGGGGCGAGCGAGAGCAGCGTAAGAACACGCCCGATGCGGGAAGCGGGTTGCTGGTCGAGAACCACACCGCCGGCCACCGCGAAGACCGGCCAGCCGGCCAGAAATKCCAGGCCGGGGCTCCGTTGCGGCGCCAGGCGCAAGGACAAAGCCGTCAGGCCCACGCCCAGGACGAAGCACACGGCGGCAGCGAGAACCTCGGCCGTCACCTCCGCTGAACGGACGTCGCCGCTGGCACCGTATTCGGCCGTCTCCGCCACACTCGACAGCATGGGGCACAGCGCTGATGACGGGTAGGCCGCGGGCTCGCGTCGGGACGGCATCGGGAAACTGTCGGGAGAGGACGGGACGCGAGGGCGTCGCGTGCGGGACATCGCAACGATGACGATCTCCGTGGCGACTCGGACCTTCCGGGTGCACGAAACTAACGAGGCTGTCATGTCAACATCTGCCGCGGTACGCAGGTCTTTCTCCCTACCGTCTGCCCGCGTCCTGGTCGGAACTGTCTACGGCGTGTGCGTTCTCGGGTTCATCGCCGTCTTCGTCGCCGACATCCTGTTCAACGACAAGGACCCCCACCGGAGCGAAGGTCCGATCGAGTCGATGATCGGCGTCAGCGTGGTGGGCACGACCGCCCTCGTCATCGGGGTCGGCAGCGCATTGTGGTTGATTCGCACGCCCGAACGGGCGCGGGTGGGCGCGATCGTGCTGGGCGCCTTGTCAGTCCTCACTCTGGTCGTGTTCTGGTCCGGGGCTCCTGGCCTGCTCGGTGGGTGCGCAGCGTGGCTGGCGGGTCTCACCCGCGGTGGCCGGCCGCTCGGCGGAGCCGCCAGGACCGCGGGAATCGTCGGCGCCTTCATTGCCTTGCTCAACATCGTTCTCACCGCAGGCGGCGTGATCGTCGCCGCCATTGAGCTCTGAGCGTCGAGTGAAGATCGACCAGGCGCGTACTGCCCGACCGATGGTGTCGTCGACCCGGCCTCGCCGCCGGGCCGCACGCGATGCCCAGCGGCGGCTACGAGCCGTGCGGACACGCACAAGCCCTCGAAATTCTCCGCGCAGCGGAGCACCTCGCGCCCGAACCTGTCCGAACCCACCCACTCATCCGTGAAACCATCACGTCCATGCTTCAGCGCGCCCGGAGCGCCGTTGGAGGATGCGACCTACCCGGCCGCGCCTACCGCATGGCCATAACCTGAGGCCACGGCCGATCCGCTTTCATGATCTGGTGGAATCTTCGGAGCTATAGGGCCGAAGATTCCACCAGATCATGAACGGCCCGCGCGCCGGCCGAGGTTTCGACGCGACGCAGGCCACCGCTCTCAGGGGGCTTTGCCCCCGAGATCCCCCTGCGCGTGGTACGTAGTCGATCAGGGTGGGGTTCACCTTTGGACTTCTCGCCAGACGGACACGACCAGTAGCCGGTGCGGCAGTAGAGGTACTTCGGGCACAGACAGGGTGATCGCGTGGAACAGCACGAACAGCTACTTCTCGGCTCGTCGTTTGGTGCGGCGGCGACCGCGTATGCCGAGCATCGCCCGGACTACGCGCAGGCCGCGGTGCGTTGGGCGCTCGAGCCCGCGCCCGGCCCGCGAGTGCTCGACCTCGGCGCCGGAACCGGCAAGCTGACCGCCACGCTGAGGGCGGTGGGCGCCGAAGTCATCGCGGTCGAGCCCGATCCGGCGATGCTGGCCGAGCTGCGCCGCACGCTGCCTGCTGTCCGTGCCCTGCCGGGTAGTGCCGAGGCGATACCGCTGCCGGACGCGTCCGTCGATGCCGTGCTGGCCGGCCACGCCATGCACTGGTTCGACATGGCCGTCGCGGGACCGGAGATCGCCAGGGTCCTCGCGCCCGGCGGCATCCTGGCTGGCCTGTGGAACGTCACCGACGACCGGGTCGACTGGGTTGCCGGGCTCGCGCGGGCCGGCGGGAGCGCGGCCATCGGCCCGCGCGACACGCTCAGCACCTGGCGTGCCGCGACGGCGGACCTGCACCTGCCAGCCGACGGCCTGGGCGCCCGGTTCGGCTCGCCGGAGCAGGCCGAGTTCGGGCACGGCCAGCGCCGCACCGCCGACTCCCTCGTCGCGAAGATCGCGACGCACGCGGGGATGCTGGTCATGCCAGAACAGGAACAAGAGGCCGCGCTCGGCCGGATTCGCGCCTTCCTCGCGAGCAGACCGGAGACCGCCCTCGGCGAGTTCACCCTCCCGATGCTTACCGGCGTCCTGCGCGTCCGGCGGTTCTGAAAGCCCTCGACAGGGGGAAGGACCGAACCGTGAAGAACTCCAGCGCGGTGGCACGGGCCGCACGTATGGCCGAGCGCGTTCGCGGTCGGGTGGCCGCGAGGGGCGAGGGCGCTCCTACCGGAAGTCAGCGTGGTGAGGCGACCGCCGGCGACGCCTCCACCCGCGGCGGGTCACCGCGGGTGGTCGTCGTCGGCGGCKGGTTCGCCGGTCTCGGCGTTCTCCGGCACCTCGAGGCACGGCTACCGGCCGGCGCGGCGGACCTCGAGCTCGTCTCCCCMACGGACCATCTGCTCTACACCTCCCTGCTTCCCCAGGTGTGCACMGGCGAGGTGGAGCCGCGGCACCTGGYGGTGTCGGTCCGGAGCGCGTTGCGGCGAACCGTCCTGCGTCCGGGGCATGCCGTCGACGTCGACCTCGCCGGCCGCACGGTCACCGTTCTGGGCAGCGACGGCTCGACGCATGAGACCGGCTGGGACCGTCTCGTCCTGGCGCCGGGATCACTCACCCGGACCTTCGACATTCCCGGCCTGGCCGAACATGGCCTCGGTATGAAGAACCTCGCCGAGGCCATCTATCTACGCGATCACGTGCTGCGTCAGCTGGAGTACGCGGACATGGCCACCGACGCCGCCGAGCGACGAGCTCGGTGCACGTTCGTCGTGGTCGGCGCCGGTTACACCGGAACGGAGATCGCCGCGCAGATGCGCCGGTTCACCGCCGGTGTGCTGGAACGTTTCCCCCGGCTGGCAGCCGACGAGCTTCGCTGGATCCTGCTCGACCTGGCGCCCCGGGTGCTCCCGGAGCTCGACGAGGCCCTGGGGGCGGGCGCCATGAAGGTGCTGCGCGACCGCGGAGTGGAGGTCCGGCTGGAAACCTCCGTCACGAGGGTCGCCGCCGATTCGGTCACGCTGAGCGATGGCGAGGTCGTGCCCGCGCACACGCTCGTCTGGTGCGCGGGCATAACTCCCAACCCGCTGATGGAAAAGGTGGGCACCGAGACCGTCAAGGGCCGTCTCGTCGTCGACGAGTACTTCAACGTTCCCGGCGCGGCCGGTGTCTTCGGGCTCGGCGACGCGGCGGCGGTGCCTGACGTGACCAGGGACGGCGCGCCCGCCGGCCAGACCGCGCAGCACGCCGTCCGCCAGGGGGCCGCCGCGGGGCGCAACGTCGCCGCCTCGATCGGCTACGGCAAGGCCCGGCCATACCGCCACCGCGACCTCGGATTCGTCGTCGACCTCGGCGGCACCGACGCCGTCGCCAACCCGCTCGGGATTCACCTCTCCGGCGTCCCGGCCGCCGCGGTCACCCGCGCCTATCACCTGCTGGCCCTCGGCGCGGGCACCAACCGGGCGCACGTCGCGACCGACTGGCTGCTGGCGACGGCGGTTCCCGAACAGGTCGTCCAGCTCGGCTTCCGCCCACCGCCCAAGGCGACGATCACCGAGATCGAGGACACCCACGTCTACGCCGGATGAGGTCGCCGTGCTGTACCGGGATGGCCTCGAGCTCTGCGGATGGCGGCGCGGCACAGCGGTACCCGCCGACGGCACCCGCGGTGCCAGGCCAGATCGCTCAACCGTCCGCTCGCCGGACGGGCAGCAGGGATGATCGGGTCATGGTCCGAATCGCGGCAGTAGGAGATCTCCACGTCACCACCGGGGCAGCGGCTCGGCTTCGGCCGCTATATCAGCGTGCGGCCGACGTGGCCGACGTTCTTCTTCTTGCCGGGGACCTGACCGAGGATGGCGACACCGATTCCGCCGCGGAGGTCTGCGACCTGTTCGGTGGCCTCGACCTGCCAGTGATCGCCATTCTCGGCAACCACGACTACGACCGCGGCGAGGAGGCGATGTTCACCGAGATGCTGACCGCCGCTGGCGTGACCGTGCTGGAGGGGTCGTCCACCGTCGTCGACACCGCCGGCGGACAGGTCGGAATCGCCGGCGTGAAGGGATTCCCCGGAGGCTTCACCGGCTGCGCGGCTGCCGCGCACGGAGAGCAGGAAATGAAGATATTTGCTCGGCTGGCCGAAACGGCCGGGGGAGCGTTGCGAGACGCACTTGAGCGGCTCGACGTCGATCTCCGGGTGGTCCTCACGCACTACGCGCCGATCCGGGAAACCCTCGTGGGTGAGCCGCTTGAGCTGTATCCGTTCCTGGGCAGCCACCTCCTCGGCGCGGCGATCGACGGCGAACCCGCGCCCGACCGGCGCCCGGTCGCGCTGGCCCTGCACGGCCACGCGCACTACGGGACCGAGGTCGGAGCGACACCCGCCGGGACTCCCGTACGCAACGTCGCCGCACCGGTCATCGGCGCCCCGTTCGCCGTCTACCGGCTTCCGGAGGCGATCCGCATCGGGTGAGGCACGACGCCCGGCTAGAGGTGCGCCTCTCCGCCGTCACCGACGAAGTCGAACAGCCGGATGTCCGGCCGGTATGGCGACGTCGGTCCGACCAGCCGGTGGGTTCCCACACCGATCAGGAAGCCGTCCTCGGTGTCGAACCCCACCTCCTCAAATCCCGCCGCGGCGAACCAGGAACGCACCGCTGGAGTGAGATCAGGCGCCCGGCGATGACGTGTCCAGATCACGGTCGCGGCGGGTTGGCACAGCCGGGGCAGTTGCTCGACGGTGTGTCGCACGTCAGCGTCGCTGACATTGCCGAACACTCCGCAGACCAGGGCGATGTGCGCCGGGGCGATGTCCTCGTACATGCCGACGTCCGCCGCGTCCCCGACCACAACCCGCACGCCGTCCAGTCCGGCGGACCGCGCCGCGCGTTCCGCGTCGGCGGCAAGGTCGGGGGCGAGCTCGACGAGCCTGGCCCGGACGTCGTCGCGGCGCTCATGGTCAACCACCGCGCCGAGGATGTCGCGGCCTTGGCCCGCGCACATGCTCAGCACCCGGATCTCCCCGGGCGGCTGCTCGTCCAGCGCCTGCCGAATGCGTCGCTGGACGATGGCGAGCCGACGGCTCAGCGGTGACCCCGTGACGTCGTACTGCCGGTGCCAGTCAACCCAATGTCGCTCTGACCAATGGCGCTCCGACGCGGCACGATCCACGAGTTCCGACCATAGCCGGGAACGGGAAAGGAAATGCGCGGCTCGGGCGTGGAGGCCCGCGATCGCCGCACGGCGAGCGCGCGTCCGGGTACTAAGACGCCGCTGGAACCGCCTTGCGCAGGCCGAGCAGGCGGGTCAGCAGACGGTCCTTGGTCCGGGTCGGCAGGCGGGAGAGCATCACGGCGGCGCGGGCATCGGCATTGGCGAGGTAGTAGGCCCTGGGCTTGGAGGCCTCGATCGCGCGCAGCACGGTGTCCGCGACGGTCTGGGCCTTCGAGGTCCTCATCGCCACCTGCGCGGCGGCGACGGCCTCGAGCTGACGGCTGTACAGGGCGACCGTGCGCGGGTCCGCCTCGCGCAGCACGGCCTGGGCGGCGGCGTCGGCCTTGGCGAAGATCGGGGTCTCGATGGCCCCGGGAACGACGGTCACGACGTGGATCCCCCACGGCGCCAGCTCGACCCGGGCGGCGTCGGAGAACGAGTCGAGTGCCGCCTTGCTCGCCGAGATCGGCCCGGCGAACGGGACCGCGACACTCGCGCTTGGGGCGCTGATGTTCACCAGGCGGCCGCGGCCCGCTCGCAACAGCGGAAGGAACGCCTGCGCGACCTCGACCGCGCCGAAGACGTTGACGGCGAACTGGCGCTCCAACTCGGCGCCGGCGACCAGCTCGACCGGACCGTGGACAATCACTCCGGCGTTGTTCACCACCGCTCGCAGGCCGCGTTCGCGCCGGGCGGCGGTGACCTGCTCGGCCGCGGCACGAACACTGTCTCGGTCCGTGACGTCCAGGCCTACGACGTCGACGTTCGGAAGGCCCTTCAGGTGCTCACCGCCGCCGCGTACGGCCGCGTACACGTGGAAGCCACGCCTGGCGAGCGTCTCGGTGATGGCCGTTCCGATGCCGCCGGCGGCGCCGGTGACGAGGACCGCCGGGTGATCTGTTGGCTGCGACACCGATGCCTCACATGGATTGGATGACATGTTGGTCGATACAGGTGTGAGCATCCATGTGGCCGCGGCGACATGTCAAGGTGTACATGTGCCTACCGACGAGAGGGGGTGAGGATGTCCCTGCGACATGGGCTGCTCGGGCTGCTGGCCGAGGGACCGGCCAGCGGCTACGACCTCACCCGTCGGTTTCAGGAGACCCTCGGGCCGATCTGGCCCGCCCAGCACCCCCAGATCTATGCCGAGCTCGGCCGCCTGGCCGAAGCCGGCCTGATCGAGGTGGAGAGCCGAGGACCGAGGGGGCGAAAGGCATACGGCATCACGGATGCCGGTCTCGACGAGGTCCGCCGCTGGCTCACCGAGGGCGAGGTCGACCACACCCTGCGCGTCGAGCCCCTGCTTCGTTCCGTGTTCTTCTGGCTGATGTCGCCCGGCGACCTCGACGCCCACCTCGAACGGGAAGGCCGCTACTTCGCCGAACAGGCGAACCTCTACCGCGAGCATGCCAATGCCAAGGATCGCGGCGACTACGGTGACAGCCCACAGACGCGGTCGATCCGCCTCGCGGCCGAGGCCGGCATCCGGCTCTTCCAGGCACTGGCGGACTGGGCCGAGTGGGCCCGCGCCATGCCGCCGGTCAGCGACTCCGATCCCGCGGACTGATCGCGTCGGTCCGGGGCGGCGGACCGACAGGCCCGTTTCTGGTAGTACCTACCTTGTGGACGAGCGTTTGCGGCGGGCGGCGCTGGCCGCGAAGGGTTTCATGCCGGAGGACGAGGGTGACGCGCTCTACGACGCGGCGAGGACGGTGCCCGCGGGTGGGCTGATCCTCGAGGTCGGCACCTACTGCGGAAAGTCGACGATCTACCTGGCGGCGGCCGCTCGGGAGGCGGGGGCCCAGGTCGTGACGGTCGACCACCACCGCGGCTCGGACGAGAACCAGGCAGGCTGGGAGCACCACGACACGACGGTGGTCGACCCGCGCACTGGCCGGATGGACACGCTGCCCTTCCTGCGTCGCAACCTCGAGGACGCCGACGTGGAGGACGTCGTCACCCTCGTCGTCGGACGCACGGAGCAGGTCGGTGGCTGGTGGACGACACCCGTCTCGCTGCTGTTCATCGACGGTGGCCACGCCGAGTACCAGGCCCAGGCGGACTACGAGGCGTGGGCGCACCACGTCCTGCCAGGCGGCACGCTGCTCATCCACGACGTGTTCCCCGACCCCGCGGACGGGGGCCAGGCTCCGTACCACATCTTCCTGCGAGCCCTGGACGACGGTTTCAAGGAGCGTTCCCGCACCGGCTCTCTCCGTGTCCTGGAGCGCGTGCCCTAGGGAGCAGCCCCGGCCGCGGAGCTCTGCTAACCCGCTACCTGGGCTAACCCGCTACCTGCTGTCGACGCCCCTCGGTGAGGCGGTCGGCGAGCGGGCCGYTGGCCCAGGTGGCGAGCAGCGGGGCCGGCTCGCAGTCGCAGGCAAGTTCCAGCTGGTCCCGGCTACGCGGGAGCGGCGGGACCCGGCCCGTGAGCCGGCCCGTCGGCGGGGCCGCGGGCCTGGAGAGGAACCTGTCCCCGCCCTCGACGGGCTCCAGGATGGTCATCGGCTCGGGCAGGTCGTCGCCGCGGAAGACAGCCTCGCTGACGCCGCCGGCGAGCACGTCGACGGCGAGGATGACGGCGGCCGCCGTGTAGGAACTGTGCTCCACCGGCCAGTGGCAGCCGGTCTCGAACTGCCAGCCGGTCCAGTAGGCGCCGTTGTCGTGGCGCAGGTGCTGCATGTCGTCGACGAGCGTGCGCGCCGCGGCCGTCTCTCCGACCAGGTGCATCGCGATCGCGAGCTCGCACGTCTCGGCACCGGTGACCCATGGCTCGTCATCCACGCACCGGATACCCAGGCCGTCGACGACGAAGTCGTCCCAGCGTGCGTGTAGYCGGGCCAGGCCCTCGGCACCCTTCAGCGCGCCGCCGATCACCGGGTAGTACCAGTCCATCGACCAGCGATCGGTCGGCAGGAAGTACTCGGGATGGGCCCGCACCGCGTGCGCGAGCGCGCCGGTGGCCAGTTCCCAGCCGGGCTGCGCCTCACCTACGAGGTCGGCGAGGCCGAGCCCGCAGCGCAGGCTGTGCAGGGTGCTGGCGCAGCCGGTGACCAGCGCCGCCGGGTAGTCGCTGCCGTCGGTCGACCGGGCCCACCAGATCTGGCCGCTGGGGGCCTGCATGTCGACCACGAAGTCCAGCGCGGCCCTGACCACGGGCCACATCCGGGTGACGAACGCGCGGTCGCCGGTGCGCCGCCAGTGGTGCCAGACCGCGGTGGCGACATAGGCGCACTGGTTGCTGTCCGCGTGGTCCTGCTTGACCACGCCACCGACCGTGCTGCCGGCCCAGGAGCCGTCGGGACGCTGGTTGCGCACCAGCCAGTCCCAGCCCCGGCTGGCGGCGTCCTGCCGACCGCCGACCTCGAGCGCCATCACGCACTCGAGATGGTCCCAGGCCTCGGTGTGGCCGCCGGCGAACCAGGGGATCGCGCCGTCCGGCTCCTGCATGGTGACGAGCGCGTCGGCCGTCTCGACGATCTCGGCCCGGGTCAGCAGTGGCGCGGGCCACGGTGCCGGTGCGGGCCGGGCGGGGCGGTCGGGCCGCCGGATCTGCTCGGGCCAGCCCGGCCGCTGACCGGGATGGTCGGGCAGGGCGGGCATCGTGAGTCCGTCCGGCCGGACCAGATGCGGATCGGGTTGGTCAGCCGACACCACGGCTGGTCTCCTCCAGTTTCGTGAGCGTGGCGGCCGCTGCCTGCGTCTCGTTGGGCTCGGACGCCGGGCCGGGCACAACGAGCGGTTTGCGCAGGTAGAGGACCACGCTCTTCCCCAATATCGGGTTGAGTACCTGCTCGGCCCACCGGGTCAGCTTGGGGCGCTTCATCATGTCCCAGACCAGCAGGCGGTGGTAAAGCTTCGTGGCCGGATGGTCGTCGTCATGGACACCGACGAGACAACGCAGCCACCAGTACGGCGAGTGCAGGGCATGCGCCTGGTGCCCGCCGATGTACTCCAGGCCGGTGGCCGTCAGCCGCCCGACCAGCTCGTCGCGGCGGTAGATGCGCACGTGGCCACCCTCGACCGTGTGGTAGCCGGTGGACAGGCCCCAGCACACCCGTTCCGGCAGCCAGGCCGGGACCGTCACGGCCGCGAGCCCACCGGGTCGCAGCACCCGGGCCAGCTCGGCCATCGCCTTCTCGTCCGCCGGCAGGTGCTCGAGGATCTCGGCGGCGATCACCCGATCGAACGTCGCGTCGGCGAACGGCAGGCCGAACGCGTCGCCGCGCACYGCGCCCGCCCGCGTCCGTTCCGGCACCTGGCCCTCGGCCGCCATCGCGGCGAGCATCCCGCCCACCGCCTGCACGTCGCCAAACGAATAGTCGAGCGCCACGACGTCCGCGCCACGGCGGTACGCCTCGAACGTATGCCGACCGGCCCCGCAGCCCAGGTCGAGGACACGCTCGCCAGGGCCGACCGGGAACTGGTCGAAGTCGACTGTCAGCATCGGTTACCGAAGCGCCGCGATTCGCTCGGCGTACCAGTCGGCGGTCGCGGCGGTGGCCACCCGCCAGGAGAACCGCTCCTCGACGCGGCGGCGCCCGCCGGCGCCAAGCCGGGCCCGCAGCTCCGGGTCGCCCAGCAGCCGGCTGATGGCCACAGCCAACGCGTCCGGGTCGCCGGGTGGCACGGTGAGAGCCGCCTCGCCGTCCGGCCCGGTCACCTCCGGCAGCGCGCCAGCGGTGGTCGCGACGAGCGGCAGCCCGCAGGACATCTCCTCGACGGCCGGCAGGCTGAAGCCCTCGTACAGCGACGGCACGACCGCGACCTCGGCGGACCGCAGCAGGTCGACGAGCTCGGACTGTTCGAGGTTGGACCGGAAGGTGACCGCGTCGGTCAGGCCCAGCTCGCTGACCTGGCGCGCGGCGGCGCCACCGGGACGGGCCTTGCCCACGCAGACGACGTGCGCGTTCTCCCGCTCGACCCTGATCTTCGCGAGCGACTCGAGCAGCACCAGCAGCCCTTTGAGGGGGACGTCCGCGCTGGTGACCACGGCGATCCGGCCGGGAACCTTGGCCACGGCCGGATTGGGCGAGAAAACCTCATGATCGGTACCGAGCGGCACCGTGTGCATCCGCTCGGACGGGATGCCCATTTCGGCGATGACGTCGGTCCGCGAGCTCTCGGACGGTAGGACGATGCCGTCCAGCCGGCGGGCGACCCGAGCCTGCATCGGAAGGAACGAGTACCAGCGACGGACCCCGAAGCGGGCCTTGAGCCCCTTCGTCGCCTCCAGGTGCAACCGGCGGTCGACGGTGATCGGGTGGTGCAACGTCGCGACGAGCGGGATGCGATGCGGCTCGAGCGCCCTGCGCAGCGACAGCAGCCCGTATCCCAGCGTCTGGTTGTCGTGCACGATGTCGAACGGCGGCGGCGTGCCCTTGCGCGGCCGCACCGCCTTGTTCGCGCGCAGGCTGAACGCGAGCGGCTCGGAGAACTGGCCCGTCCGCATCATCACGAACTCGGCCATCGAGGCCGCGTCCCGTAGCTCACGCGGCGACGGCCAGCGCAGCGGGTTCGGCTCGCTCCACAGGTCCAGGCTCGGTAGCCGCTGAAGCTCGACCCCTTCGTCCACGACCGGGTACGGCGGCCCGCTGAACACTGTCACCTCATGGCCGAGGCCGATGAGCTCGCGGGACATCTGGCGGATGTACACGCCCTGGCCCCCACAGGTGGGGAGACTGCGGTACGACAGCAACGCGATCCGCAACGGTGCGCCCTCCCAAGCTTCAGGCTCTCTCTCGCCAACCTGTCGAGAGCAGCGCCGTGACTTGTCACATTAGGACAGATTGGTCCGATCTTCCTGCACATCGGACCCGCTCCCCAACCTCGCCGCCGTCCCCGTGACGAGTCGGTCCATTGCGGACGAATCGATCAGTCCGACCGTCCCCGTTCCCACCGAAGCGGTGAGAGGGCAGACACCCAAAGTGGTTACCCGCTACCTTCGGTAAGCAATCAAGTGGTTGCGTAGCGCAACGCCCTAAAAAATCAGAGCACGAACTCGAATCGGCCCCATGTCTGCGCCCCCAAATCGGGCACTGTCGCGCTCCGCCCGGCCACGCACCGACACGCGCACCATCCCGATCCGAGCCCCAGGCGTCGGCGATGGATGGCTCAAGATCACGCCAACCACGACGAGCCCACGCATCCCCGACCCAAGCCAGCCTCAAACAAAGACCATCATCATCCGCAAGACGAGAAACAAACTTCCGCCACAAACAAAACCCCGGTCACCTCAAAAAAAACCACAAACACCCCAGAGGACAAGCCTCCCCCGCAGCCCTCCACCCCGGAAGCCAAAAACCAAGCAAGAAACAAAAGCAACATAACCCAGACGACCCGGAAGCCCAGGGGCGAAGCCCCCTGGCGCGAGCCCCGGGCCTCGGAGCAAAACAGCGGCCCCAACGAAGTTGACCAAAGGTCAACGAGCAACGCAACGTAGCCCAAACGATCCAGGGGTCCAGGGGCGAAGCCCCCTGGCGTGGGGTCCGGGGCTCGGCCCCGGAGCAAAATAACGGCCCCCGGCGAAGTTGACCAAAGGTCAACAAGCAGCGGAAACCAGCTCGAGTGGACCTAGGTGGACTTGAAMCACCGGCCTCTTCCTTATCAGGGAAGCGCTCTAACCGACTGAGCTATAGGTCCGTATGTCACGTCTGCGTCGCAGCCTACAGGATATCCAAGGGCCCCAAGGGGGCGAAGAGCTCCTGCCGGAGCCAAGAGTACAGGATGGCGGCGCCGCTGTGGGCGGCGCCGCCGGGACGTCAGCGGTCGCTGAGGGTGACCTCGATGCCGCCGATCATGTCGGAGCAGAGGTTGTAGAGAAGTGCGCCGAGCGTGGACAGCAACGTGATCAGGATGACGTTGATCGCGCCGATGAGCAGGCTGATCTGCATGGCGCGGCCGAACGACAGCCAGGAGCTGACGTTGTGGCTCTCGTCCGTGGTCAGCGTGCCCGCCGCCTCGACGATGCTGTCGAAGACGCCGATCGAGTTCAGGACGAACCAGAGCACCGCGACGGCGACCATGATGACGAGGAAGACGCACAGCGAGAACGCGAACGCCAGCCTGGTCACGGTCAGCGGGCTGACCCGGGTGAGCCGCAGCTTGGCGCGTCGGCCGGCGCCAACCTGGCTGAGGTCGTCCTCACCCTCCTGGTAGCCGTCCACGTAGTCCTGGCGCGGGTCCTGGCGCGCCGGCTCCGGCCGGTCGTACCGGCCGGGCTGGCCCTGGTGACCGGTCGGCCCGGGGTAACCGGCGGCGCCGGGGTCCTGGCGACCGTCGCGCGGTGGCCTCGCCCATTCCTGGTCGGCGCGCCCACGGTCGAGCCCCGGGCTACCCAGCGGCGCACCCACCGGCCCGGCGGGACGGCTGGCGGACGTCGGCGCCGGCACGCGTTCGGCTGGGACGGCGGGAGCGCGAGACGGCTTGGCCAGGTCGGGCTTCACCGGCTCCGCGACGGTCCGGTCCGGGTCGGGACCGGGGGCGGCGACGGCGGCGACCTTGCGGGTGTCGGCGGCGCCCGGACGGTCGGCACGCTCTGGCCGCGGCGCGGCGCGCTCTGGCCGGTCCCGCTGCTCCGCGGGCTCGGCGGCACCGCCGCGGGCACGGGCATCGCGGCCGGCGTCGCGCGCCTTCTCCGGGCCCCGAGCTGGGTTACGCACGATGGCCATCGTGTCGGGGTCGCGCGGAGGTTGCGCCTGCTGGTCCGCTCCGGCCGGTTTGGCCGGCGCGCCGCGGCCAGCCGCGGCATAAGGCTCCGACCGGTCAGAGCGGTCCGAACCGCCCTTGTCCGCGCTCGGCGGCGGGGGTACAACCGGAGCGGGGACCGTTGCCGTCGCCGCGGACGCGGACGGCGACGGCTTCGCGTCCAGCGTGGTCGTCTTCGCCGGGGCCTTCTTCGCCGCGGCCGACGCCGCCGACGAGGTCACGGACCGCACGACCGCGGTCTTCTCAACGTCGGCCTCGCCCACGCCAGTTCCTGGCGACGTGGGCGTCTTCGTCGCCGTCCTGGCGGGAGCGCTGTCGGCGGGCGACCGGGTGGGGGCCGAGTCGTTCTTGCTCCCCGGCCGCTCGAAGAACGGGTTGCCGTTGCCCGATGCTGAGCCCTCGTCGTCGGTGGCGGTCGCCGGGAGCGCGCCGGCCCTACCCGACCGTTCGTCCTTGTCGCTCACGCGTCTCCCCTCAGCTGCCCGTCAGCCCCGCCGTCAGCCGGCCGCCGGCTCGTCGCCCTCGACGTCCTCGGCATCAGCATTACGCGCGACGCCCACGACCTGCACACCGGGCTCAAGGTCGATCAGCTTCACGCCCATCGTCTGGCGCTGCGCCCTGCGGACGTCCTTGGCTACGGTACGCAAGACGCCACCGTTCGACGCGATGGCATAAAGCTGATCGTCAGGCTCGACGACGAGCGCCCCGACAAGGTTGCCACGACTGGAGACGATCTTCGCGGTGAGCACGCCCTTGCCGCCGCGGCCCTGGACCGGGTACTCGCCCAGCGGCGTCCGCTTGGCGTAGCCGCCACTGGTCGCCACCAGCAGGTCGGCCCGCAGGTCCGGCTTGACGACGGCGATCGAGAGCAGCTCGTCGGCGGCGTCGAACCGCATGCCGATCACTCCGGCGGTGGCGCGGCCCATCGGGCGCAGCTGCTCGTCGTCGGCGTGGAAACGGATCGACTGGGCGTTGCGGCTGACCAGCAGCAGGTCGTCCTCCGCGCCGACGAGCCTGGCGCCGATCACCTCGTCGTCCTCGCGCAGGTTGATCGCGACGAGGCCACCGGTGCGGTTCGAGTCGAAGTCCGCGAGCGCGGACTTCTTGCACAGCCCGCGCTTGGTGGCGAGCACCAGGTAGGGCGCGGCCTGATAGTCGTGAATCGCCATCACCTCGGCGATGCGCTCGTCCTGGCCGAAGGCGAGGATGTTCGCCACGTGCTGGCCCTTGGCGCTGCGGGCCTGCTCCGGCAGCTCATGCGCCTTGGCCCGGTAGACCCGGCCCTTGTTCGTGAAGAACAGCAGCCAGTGGTGCGTGGTCGTGACGAAGAAGTGCTCGACGATGTCGTCCTCGCGCAGCGCCGCGCCCTGCACACCCTTTCCGCCGCGCTTCTGCGAGCGGTACAGGTCGGTCTTGGTCCGCTTGGCATAGCCGCCCCGGGTGACCGTGACGACGACGTCCTCCTGGGCGATCAGGTCCTCGATGGACATCTCGCCTTCGAACGGCACGATCCGGGTGCGCCGCTCGTCGCCGAACTTGTCGACGACCTCCTTGAGCTCCTCGCTGATGATCTCACGCTGCCGCTGCGGCGAGGCGAGGATGGCCTCGAGCTCGGCGGCCCGGGCGCGCAGCTCGGCGGCCTCGTCGGTGATCCGCTGCCGTTCCAGGGCGGCGAGGCGGCGCAGCTGCATGTCCAGGATCGCGGTGGCCTGGATCTCGGAGAGCGAGTAGCGCTCCATCAGCTGGACCCGGGCGGCGTCGGCCGACTCCGCGTTGCGGATCAGCGCGATCACGTCGTCGAGGTGGTCGAGCGCGATCAGCAGGCCTTCGAGGACGTGCAGCCGCTCGCGGGCCTTGCGCAGCTGGTAGCGGGTCCGTCGGACGACGACGTCGACCTGGTGCTCGACGTAGTAACGGATCATCTGGTCGAGCCGCAGGGTCCGCGGCACACCGTCGACGATCGCCAGCATGTTGGCACCGAAGGTGTCCTGCAGCTGGGTGTGCTTGTAGAGGTTGTTCAGCACGACCTTGGCGACGGCGTCCCGCTTGAGGTCGATGACCAGGCGCTGGCCGATGCGGGCCGAGGTCTCGTCCCGGACGTCGGAGATGCCGGAGATCTTGTTGTCGCGGACCAGCTCGGCGATCTTCTCGGCGAGGTTGTCCGGGTTGACCTGGTAGGGCAGCTCGGTGACGACGAGCTGGGTGCGGCCCTTGTTCTCCTCGACGTTGACGACGGCGCGCATCCGGATGCTGCCGCGGCCGGTGCGGTAGGCCTCCTCGATCCCGGAACGGCCGACGATGAGACCGGAGGTCGGGAAGTCGGGGCCCTTGACGAGACCGATGAGCGCCTCGAGCAGTTCCTCGTCGGTGGCGTCCGGGTGGTCGAGGGCCCACTGGACGCCGGCGGCGACCTCGCGCAGGTTGTGCGGCGGGATGTTGGTCGCCATGCCGACGGCGATGCCGCCCGCGCCGTTGACGAGCAGGTTCGGGAACCGGCTCGGCAGAACCAGTGGCTCCTGGGAGCGCCCGTCGTAGTTCGCCGCGAAGTCGACGGTGTCCGCGTCGATGTCGCGCAGCATCTCCATGGCCAGCGCGGCCATGCGGGCCTCGGTGTACCGCATGGCGGCGGGCGGGTCGTTGCCCGGAGAGCCGAAGTTCCCGTTCCCGTCGACGAGCGGGTAGCGCAGCGACCACGGCTGCGCGAGCCGCACCAGGGTGTCGTAGATCGCCGTGTCGCCGTGGGGGTGGTAGTTACCCATGACGTCACCGACGATGCGGGAGCACTTGAAGTACCCCCGGTCCGGCCGGTAGCCACCGTCGTACATCGCATAGAGCACCCGGCGGTGCACGGGCTTGAGGCCGTCGCGGACCTCGGGCAGGGCACGCCCGACGATGACCGACATCGCGTAGTCGAGGTACGACCGCTGCATCTCGACTTCGATGCCGATCGGCTCAATCCGGTCGCCAGGCGGCGGTAGTACGTCGACCACGATGTCCTTCCAGGGCAGTGCGGAACCTGTCGGTTATTACCCCAACAGCACGGAACTAGTCGGTTAGTGCGCTATGTCGCAGTTGGTGCCACCGAGCGCGGCCAGCCTGCGCACCGGCCAGCCGCGCTCGCTCATGACCAAGACCCCGTCGATCGCCCTGCCGGGCACCCCGTCGGACGAAGCCCGACATCGGGGGTTCCAGGGGGTCGCCCCCCTGGGCGGACATCGCGGGCTGCCCGGGAAGCTGGCCAAAGGCCAGCGACCAGGGCTGCCCGCCTCGGGCGGCGAACAGGGTTCGTCCCGATCAGATATCGAGGAAGCGGACGTCCTTGGCGTTGCGCTGGATGAAGCTGCGGCGGGCGTCGACGTCCTCACCCATCAGGACGCTGAACAGCTCGTCGGCCACGGCCGCGTCGTCGAGCGTGACCTGCAGGAGGATCCGCTTGTCCGGGTCCATGGTGGTGTCCCACAGCTCGGTCGCGTTCATCTCGCCGAGGCCCTTGAACCGCTGGATCGCGTCCTTGGGCAGCTTGCGCCCCGACTCGACGCCACGCTCGACGAGCCCGTCGCGCTCCCGGTCGGAGTACGCGTACTCCCAGTCCTCCCGCCCCCATTTGATCTTGTAGAGCGGAGGCTGCGCGAGGAAGACGTGGCCCGCCTCGACCAGCGGGCGCATGAACCGGAACAGCAGCGTGAGCAGCAGCGTCCGGATGTGCTGGCCGTCGACGTCGGCGTCGGCCATCAGCACGATCTTGTGATAGCGCAGCTTGGCGATGTCGAAGTCGTCGTGGATGCCGGTGCCGAGCGCCTGGATCAGCGCCTGGACCTCGGCGTTCTTGAGCACCCGATCGATACGGGCCTTCTCCACGTTGAGGATCTTGCCGCGCAGCGGCAGGATCGCCTGGTACTTGGAGTCACGCCCGCCCTTGGCCGAGCCGCCGGCCGAGTCGCCCTCGACGATGTAGACCTCGCAGCGCTCCGGGTCGGTGTACTGGCAGTCGGCCAGTTTGCCGGGCAGGCCGGTGCCACCGAGCAGGCCCTTGCGCCGGGTCAGGTCACGGGCGGCGCGGGCGGCGATCCGGGCGCGCTGTGCGTCGAGAGCCTTGGAGACGATGGCCCGCGCCTCGACCCGGTTGGCGTCGAACCAGTCCCGCAGCGCCGAGTACGCCATCTCCTGGACGAACTTCTTCGCCTCGGTGTTGCCGAGCTTCGTCTTCGTCTGGCCCTCGAACTGCGGCTCGGCGAGCTTGACGGAGATGATCGCGGTCAGGCCCTCGCGGATGTCGTCGCCGGAGAGCCGCTCGTCGGCGTTCTTCGCGCCGGCCTTGACGGGCTTGAGCAGGTTCTGGTCCTTGGCGTAGATGTTCACCGCGCTGGTCAGCGCCGCCCGGAACCCCTCCTCGTGCGTGCCGCCCTCGTGCGTGTTGATCGTGTTCGCGAACGTGTAGACCGACTCGTTGTAACCGCCGTTCCACTGCATCGCGAGCTCGGCCTCGATGCCCTTGCCCTTGGCCTCGAGCGCGATGATCGTCTTGTGGATCGGCTCCTTCGTCGCGTTCAGGTGGGTGACGAAGTCGGCGAGGCCGTGCTCGTACATGAACGTGACCTCGACGGGCTCCTCGCCGCGCTCGTCGCGCAGCGAGATCGAGATGCCCTTGTTCAGGAAGGCCATCTCCTGCAGGCGCCGGTAGAGGGTCTCGTACTTGTACTCGAGGGTCTCGAAGATCTCCGAGTCGGCCCAGAAGGTGACCGTGGTGCCGGTGCGCTCGCTCCTCTTCAGCGGCGCACCCTTCTCCAGCCGCCCGGGACGCTGCGCGGTGTACGTCTGGGCCCAGACGAAGCCGTCGACCTTGATCTCGACATCGAGCCTGGTCGACAGCGCGTTGACGACGCTGATGCCGACGCCGTGCAGGCCGCCCGAGACGGCGTAGGACTCGCCATCGAACTTGCCGCCGGCGTGCAGCTTCGTGAGCACGACCTCGACGGTGGGCCTTTTCTCGGTGGGGTGCATGCCGACCGGGATGCCGCGGCCGTTGTCGACGACGCGCACGCCACCGTCCGCGAGCAGCGTCACCTTGATGGTGTCGCAGTACCCGGCGAGCGCCTCGTCGACGGAGTTGTCCACGACCTCGTAGACGAGGTGGTGAAGGCCACGCTCCCCGGTGGAGCCGATGTACATGCCTGGCCGCTTGCGGACCGCGTCGAGACCCTCGAGAACCTTGATCGAACTAGCGTCGTACGCCACGCACCGGGTCCCCTCGTCAAGGCCACATCGCCAGGCCCCTTCGTGGGGCCCCTTCGTTATGGGCCGAAGTCCTCATCAGTCTACCTGGCAACCCGCCACAACAGACGCAGGGTGGCGCCTGACGTCCGCGTAGCGACCCGACAGAGGCCTGACCGAACCCCCCTACGCACGGGGCGCCCGACGCGCTGTGGCGCCGATCCACGCCGATTCCCGCTCGCGAGGGCCAGCTACGGGCTGGTGCTCGCCCAACGGGCACGTTCCCCGAATGCCCCGTCACAGCGCGCGAGGATCGACGAGGCCGACGCGGGCGAAGCCCCCGGACGGCTGGCCTGGCCGCTATCCGTAGGTATCGCGAGGCCCTCGGCCGCCGGGCATCTGAGCAGGCCCGTGCCGCCACGAGGGCGCCGACGGCCCGCGCACGTTGATCCGGGTGACGACGTCGGGGCCCAGCTCCCGGCGCAGCTCGCCGAGGATCCGGCCGGCCAGGAAACGCAGCTGGGTGGCCCAGGCGGTCGACTCCGCGGCGAGCTCCAGCACTCCGTCGCGCAGCGAGACCGGGGTGGCGTGCGCGCTGATGTCCGGGCCGACGATGGCATCCCAGCGCGCCAGCACCGTCGAGTCGGCCGCCTTCGCGCGCCAGCCGCGCGCCGCGAGCATCCGCTCGACGGCGGTGCCGAGGGAGGTGGGCTCGCGCCACTCCCGCCCCGGCGCGGCGATTCCCGGCAGCCTCGGCCGGCGCGGTGGCTCCCGGTCGTCGTCGCCATCCGTTCCCTCAGGACGGGAGTCGGGCCGCGAGGAGTTCGGGGAGTCGGCGTTCCCGTCGGGGTTGCGGCCGGCTCGGCCCCCCGAGCGTGCGCGGGCCCTGGCATCCGCTTTCGCGGCGGCAAGCACCTGACGGGCGAGGTCGGCCCCCTTGGGCGTGGCCGCCCCGGCCGGTTCCGCCGGCCCAGGATGGTCGGCCGGCCCGGGCCGGCCGACCGCCGCCCGGCCGTCCGTCTGTTCGCCTGGCTCAGTCGGCAAGGCTGACCTCCCCCGTCCGCACGGTGAACCGTGGCCCCCCCAGCTCCTCCGGCACGTCCGCGCCGACCRCCGCGGTGATCAGCACCTGCTCGGCCGACGCGACCAGCTCGGCGAGCCGGCGGCGGCGGTGCGTGTCGAGCTCGGCGAACACGTCGTCGAGCAGCAGCACGGGGCCGCGGTCGTCGGCGCCCAGCAGTTCGAAGGCGGCCAGCCGCAGCGCGAGGGCGAGCGACCACGACTCGCCGTGGCTCGCGTAGCCGCGGGCCGGCCGGCCGCCCACCGACAGGACCAGCTCGTCGCGGTGCGGGCCGGCCAGCGTCACGCCGCGCTCGACCTCCCGCGGCCGCAGGGCGGCCAGCTCGGCGAGCATCGCGCCCGCGATCGCCTCCCGGTCGGCGCCCTCGGGCAACGGCACCGAGCACCGGTAGTCGACCCCGACGGCCGTCGACGTCTCGGTTCCCGCCACCGCCGCGTAGGCCGTGGCGATCTGGGGGCGCAGGTCGTCGACGAGCGCGAGCCGGGCGGCGAGCAGCTCGGCGCCGTGCCGAACCAGCGCCTCGTCCCAGGAGTCCAGCGTGCGCAGGTCGCCCCTGGCCCGCAGCAGCGTGGTCCGCTGGCGCAGCACCCGCTCGTAGTCGGCGATCACCCCGGACAGCCGGGGAGCGCGCGCCACCAGCAGCTCGTCGAGAAAGCGGCGTCGCTCAGCCGGGTCGCCCTTGACCATCGCCAGGTCCTCCGGCGCGAACAGCACGACCGACAGCAGGCCGAGCAGGTCGCGAGGGCGAGGGAGCTGGCGGCGGTTCAGCCGGACCCGGTTCGCCCGGCCGCTGACGATCTCGATCTCGGCCAGCGCCGCCCTCTCCGCGCGCACGACCCGAGAACGAATCACGGCGCGCTCGGCGCCCTCCCGGATCAGCGGCACGTCGCCAGACACCCGGTGGCTGCCGAGCGTCGCCAGGTAGCCGACGGCCTCGAGCAGGTTCGTCTTGCCCTGGCCGTTGGATCCCACGAACGTGACCACTCCGGGCGGGAGGGTCAGCTCAAGCGACGAGTAGGACCGGAAGTCGACCAGCTGCAGATGCGTGACGTGCACGTCACCCGTTCAGCCGTTCAGCTGGATCGGCATGAGCAGATAGCGGTAGTCGGGAGCCTCGCCCTCGCCGGCGCCCTTGCCGGTGAGGATCGCCGGCTTCTTCGCCGCGACCTCGGCGTCATCGGCGCTGGCGAAGCCGAACTCGACCTGGTCGGAGTCGATCGCGTTCAGCGCGTCCTGCAGGTAGGCCGGGTTGAACGCGACCGCCAGGTCCGGGCCGGAGTAGGTCGACGGCAACGTCTCGGACGCCTGCGCCTCACCGCCGTTGCTGCCGGCCTCCAGCTCCAGATGGTCCTCGGTGAACGCGAGTTTCACCGGCGCCGTCTTGGGCGCCACCAGGGCGACCCGCTTGACCGCCTCCAGCAACGGAGCCTTCTCCGCCGCCGCGATCAGCGGGCACGAGTCGGGCAGCAGCTTGCGGTACGGCGGGAACTGGCCGTCCACCAGCCGGGTGGTGGTCTGCCGGCCGTTACCGGCGAAACCGGCCAGCGCCTCGCCGGAAGGGCCGGTGCCGAGCGCGATCGCGACCTCGACCGAGCCCCCGGACAGCGACCGGGCCGTGTCGAGCAGCGTGCGCGCCGGAATGAGCGCGACACCAGCCGCGTCGGGGCTTTCCGGACGCCACTTGAGAGTGCGCACCGCGAGCCGGTAGCGGTCGGTGGCGGCGAGCGTCAGGACATCGCCCTCGATCTCGAGCCGAACACCGGTGAGCACCGGCAGGGTGTCGTCCCTGCCGGCGGCGACCGCCACCTGGGAGACCGCGGCGCCGAACGCGCCACCCTCGATGTAGCCGGTGATGGGCGGCAGCGGCGGCAGTGCCGGGTACTCCTCGACGGGCATGGTCCGCAGGGTGAACCGCGCGTTCCCGCAGGCGATCACCAGGCCGTTGCCCTCCGTCCACACCTCGACCGGCGCGGCGGGCAGCTGCTTGGTGATCTCCGCGAGCATCTTGCCCGGCGCGAGCGCGCGCCCCTCCTCGGAGATCGTCGCCTCCAGCTTCGCCTGGGCGGCCACCTCGTAGTCGAACGCGGCAACCACCAGGCCCGGCCCGCTCGCGTCAAGGAGCAGCCCGGTCAGCACCTGCTGCTGGGCCGCGGTAGCCGTGCGACTCGGCAGGCTGCGCGCGGTCCAGGCAACCGCCTCGGTGAACTCGTCCCGTTCAACCCGGAACCTCATGCCTGCCTCCTCTGGCGGCGACGAACCGAACCAGCATCTCAGAGCCCTCCGACAGCCCTGCGAGCGGTCCAGTCATCCGCGCAAGCGAGCGACCACGCAGAGCGACCGGGGCAGGTCGGCGCGGGGCGGCGGCGCGCCGAAGGTTCTCTGGCGTGGCCTGGAGCGGTCACGTCCACGTCCCCTCGGCGGGGAGTGGACCTGTCGGCCACCACGCGAACCCCGGCCGGGTAGCCCGGTCGAAGGCATCGGCCAGGAGATCACGCAGGAGACCACGGCGGCCGGGCGCGAGGCGTCCGACCAGACCAGGCGCTCGGCGCGTTGTCCCCAGGGCCCAGTACTTCAGGCTTTTGATCTCTTGGAAAATTTAATGGATCGCCGTAGTAGTAGGGCCTGTGGAAACTGGGGATAACCAGCGTTCGCGCAGGTCAGGGGCCCAGGAGCACGGTGGAGAGCGTGTGGGTGGAGCTGTGGGTGAGCCGGGTCGTCGTCCACAGGGCCGTTCCGTCCCCAGGCGCCATGCACCGTTCATCCACCGGTTGCCCCCACGTCGTCCCCAGGCTGTCCCCAGTTCTCCACAGCCCGTCCGCAGGGTTGTCCGCAGCCCGCCCCCAGTTCATCCACAGGCTTGTCCACAAGCTGTGGGTGAATACCACCCAAGTGGTCTCGCGGCCGCTGTGGGCGCCCCGGTGGTTTGTTCCTGACGGACTGGGCCAGTTGCGAAAGAAGTGCTTCGTTCGCCGGATCTCCGGCCRATGCAATGGGTACGGCGCCCAGCTGACCTGGGCAGACTAGTCACTCGGAAGYAGATGACTAGTCATTCAGAATCAGGAAGAAACGTCCATCGCCCGCGAACGCGGCGACGAGAGTCCACGGAGCGCGCAAGCTCACGCCAACGCCTGTTCATACCCAGCGATATCCACAGCCTGGGGGTATCTATGGCCCGTCGGCGGGACGTGGAGCGGCGGAACCAGTGGCCACTGGCCACTGGCCGGGGTTAGAGGTGCCGGGTCTCGGCGCGGATGCGGTTGGTCAGCTCGGTGACCTGGTTGTAGATGGCGCGGCGTTCCGCCATCAGGCCGCGGATCTTGCGGTCGGCGTGCATGACGGTGGTGTGGTCGCGGCCACCGAACTGCTGGCCGATCTTCGGCAGCGACAGGTCCGTCAGCTCCCGGCAGAGGTACATCGCGATCTGGCGGGCGGTCACCAGCACGCGGCTGCGGGACGTGCCGCACAGGTCCTCCATCGAGACCCCGAAGTACGCCGCAGTCGCGTTCATGATCGAGGTCGCGGTGATCTCGCTGCTGGTCGCGTCCGGGATGAGGTCGCGCAGCACGATCTCGGCCAGCGTGCGGTCGACATGGGACTTGTTCAGGCTGGCGAACGCGGCGACCCGGATGAGCGCGCCCTCGAGCTCGCGGATGTTGCGCTGGATGTGGGTGGCGATGTACTCGAGGACGTCCGGCGGGACCGGCAGCCGCTCGGTGGCCGCCTTCTTCGACAGGATCGCGATCCTGGTCTCCAGGTCCGGCGGCGTGACGTCGGTGATCAGCCCCCACTCGAACCTGCTGCGCAGCCGGTCCTCGAGCGCGGAGAGCTGCTTGGGAGAGCGGTCCGAGGAGATGACCAGCTGCTTCTCGGTGTCATGCAGGACGTTGAAGGTGTGGAAGAACTCCTCCTGCGTCCGCTCCTTGTTCTCCAGGAACTGGATGTCGTCGACCAGCAGCACGTCGGTGTCCCGGTAGCGCCGTTGGAAGGCCTGCTGCCGGTCGTCCCGGATCGAGTTGATGAAGTCGTTGGTGAACTCCTCGGTGCTGACGTACTTCACCTGGGAGTCCGGGTAGAGCTTCAGCGTGTAGTGGCCGATCGCGTGCAGCAGGTGGGTCTTGCCCAGTCCCGAGTCCCCGTAGATGAACAGCGGGTTGTAGGCCTTCGCCGGCGCCTCCGCGACCGCCACGGCGGCCGCGTGCGGGAACCGGTTGCTGTCGCCGATGACGAACGTCTCGAAGACGTACCGGGGGTTGAGCCGGGCCGGCTCGGACGGCCGCGGCTCCGGGTCGCGGCCGAGCCCGGTGGCCACCCGCTGGATCGGCGGCGCCGACGGGTCGAGGAACTGCTCCGGCGCCCCGCCCCCGCGGCCGGCCCCGTCGTGGGCCGGGTCCTCGCGCTCGCGGGTGACCGCCACCGGCGCCGACGGCAGCACCATCGGGCCGGTCATCGGCTCGGGATCCGTCTGATGTTCGACGGTGACGGCCACCCGGATCTCCCGGCCGTACGCGGCGGTCAGCGCGGTGGCCAGGAACGGGCGCAGCCGGGAGTCGAGCAGGTCCTTGGTGAACTCGTTCGGGGCCGCGAGCAGCGCGGTGTCCTGCACCAGGCCAAGCGGCCTGGTCAGCCGCAGCCAGGCCCGCTGCTGCGCGGACAGCGTCCCGTCCGCCACCCCGGCCACCGCCTGCCGCCAGACAGCATGCAGGTCAGGGTCGTCCCCCAGGGGTAGCTGGCGCTGGGAACCCGTGGCAGAGGGCGGTTCGCGGTCGTTCACGGGTGCTCCTCGGCGGGTTGGCCAGGTCGGCGGACGCGGCGTTCGGAGCGCGACGGGGTCGCGTCCCCTCGGCCGACGCACGGCGGGTGGACTCAGGTGAGACTCGGACGGGACCACGGCGCGGCGCACCGGGTTCTCCACATCGTCGTCCACAACCTGTGTACGGACATGACACCGCATCCGGCGTGCCGCCGGCACGGTAGCCCCTTCCCCGCCGATTAACTAAGCGAGACGTTGGCGCCGTTCGGCGCGTTCGGCATCTATCCCCGTCCGGCGCCGGGGAGCCCGGCCGCGGCTGTGTAAGCTGGAGCGTCGCCAGCGGGTGTCGTCTCTAACGGGGCGGCTCGTGCCCACCGGATCTTTCGAGGAGTCCCTCGGGAGCGTCCTTCGGGTGTGCGGTGCGCTCTTCTCGATGCGTGCGTCGAACCGGGAGCCGCACTGGCGTAGCCTGAGAACGGACAGCGTCTGCCTGTCGCGTCCCTGACCGCCAGTTACCCGGAGTCGTCACGTGAGCAAGCGCACCTTCCAGCCGAACAACCGTCGGCGGGCCCGCACCCACGGGTTCCGGCTCCGGATGCGTACCCGTGCCGGCCGCGCCATCATCTCCGACCGTCGCCGCAAGGGCCGCCGCGAACTGTCCGCCTGAGGCGGACATCGCCGGCGCTCGGTTACCGGCTCCGATGCTTCCCGTCCGTGCCCGTGTCAACTCCCGGGACGAGCATGCCCGGATTGGGCGGGAAGGGCGCCGGTTCAGCTGTTCGCCGCTGATCGTTCACGCTCTCAGCACCCGTGACTCCGGCCCGGCCAGGGCCGGCTTCGTGGTGAGCCGCAAGGTCGGTACGGCGGTGACCCGTAACCGGGTCCGTCGGCGCCTGCGGGAACAGACCCGTTCGCGGCTCGCCTCGGTGCCGCCAGGCACCCTGCTGGTCGTCCGCGCGCTGCCCGCGTCGGCTGAGGCCAGCTCGGCCGAACTGGCCGACGCGCTCGACCGCGGGCTGGCGGCGATGCGGTCCGGTCGGACGCGGTCCGGCCGGGACCGCCCGGCCCGGGCTCGCGCGACGACGCCCGGGACGACGGCGAAGCCGCGCCCGGTCATGGGCCGGTCAGGCAACCCAGCCGAAGGCCGCGCCGCCGTGGCCAAGCCGGACGCGACCTTCGGCGTCCCGGACGACGAGGCCGTGAGCCGGCCGGTGAGCTCGGACGAGCCGCGCCGGAGCCGACGATGAGCCGCCCCGTCTGGGCGCTGTGCGCCCTCGGAGCGCTCGCGCTCGTCGATCTCACGCTCGCGTCCGCGACGTTCGGCCGGTGGCTGCCGGCGGTCGCCCGTGACCGTTCCGGCGCCGTCCGCGGCCCGCTGGCGTGGCTGCTCGCCGCCCTGATCCGCGGCTACCAGCTCGTCTGGTCGCCCCGGTCGGCCGGCGCCTGCCGATTTGAGCCGTCGTGCAGCGCCTACGCGCTGTCCGCCGTTCGTATGCATGGTGGGGTAAGAGGCGGCCTGCTTGCCTGCTGGCGCCTGCTGCGCTGCCAGCCGCTATCCCGCGGTGGGTACGACCCAGTACCTGTACAGTCCGCCCGAGGGGCCTGGAGGAGTTAGACCGGTGCTGGATCCGCTTTACCATCTCGCGGCGAACGCGATTGTCTTCTTCCACAAGGGCTTCGGTCCGATCTTCGGCCAGGACAGCTTCTTCGCCTGGGCCTTCTCTGTCGTCCTCCTGGTCGTCTGCGTCCGCATCCTGATCTTCCCGCTGTTCGTCCGGCAGGTGAAGTCGCAGCGGACGATGCAGCTGATGCAGCCCCGGATCAAGGAGATCCGGGAGAAGTACGGGCACGACAAGCAGGTCATGCAGCAGAAGATGATGGACCTGCAGAAGGAGCACGGTAACCCGCTGCTCGGCTGCCTGCCGATCTTCTTGCAGATCCCGCTGTTCCTGGCGCTGTTCCACGTCTTCACGCACCTGTCGCCGATGAACGAGGGCCCGGGCGGCTCACTCATCTGGCGGCCTYGCGTGGGCCTGAGCGCCGACCAGGTCGAGCAGATCGCCTCGGCCAAGGTGTTCGGCATCTCGCTGGCGACCYCGTTCACGTCGAAGTCGAGCCTGCTGGACTTCCTGCACGCGAACGGCACGCACGTCAAGATCGTCGCTGTCGTGCTCATCGTGCTGATGGGCGCGACGACGTTCTTCACCCAGCGCCAGATCATGTCCCGCACCGGGCCGACCGACCCGCAGCAGGCGATGGTCCAGAAGGTCCTGCTCTACGGCTCGCCGGTCATGCTGGCCATCTTCGGTTTCCGGTTCCCGATCGCCGTCCTGATCTACTGGCTCACCACCAACCTGTGGAGCATGGGCCAGCAGTTCTACGTCATCAGGCGGATGCCGCCGATGACGCCGGACGCCTCCGGCCGGCTGCCCGGCGCGCGCCCCGCGACCGCCGCCGCGGCCGCGGGTGACCGCCCGACCCCGTCGCGGCCGGCTCCGGGCGCCAAGCCCGCTCCGGGTGCCCGCACCAAGGGCAAGGGCACCGCCGCCGGCACCCGGCAGACCTCGCTGACCAAGGCGACGCCGCCGGCTACCGCGAACGGCGCGGGCACGAAGCGGAACACGACGTCGGCGAACGGCTCCACCGTCGCCAAGAGCGGCTCCGCGCCGGCTGGCACCAGGTCGCCGCGCGGTGGCGCGTCGAACCGGGTAACGCAGCCGCCCAGCGTCGCCAAGGACTCGGGCACGAAGGACTCGGGCACGAAGGACGTGGGCATCACCGACTCGGAGGCTTCGCCGTCGGCGAGCGGCTCGGCCGCGCCGACCCCGGCTCCTGTCCCGGCCGGCGTCACCCGGCACGTCGGCGGGTCGCGCCCGGCCGCGAAGCGCAAGAGTGGCGGCAAGGGGAAGCGCCCCGGCGGACGGCGGTGAGCGGTCGCGACGGCTCCCCCGGCGGCCGGCCGACCTCGTGCGCCCTGAACGAGGGACCGCCGCCGATGGCGGCCCACCTACCCATGGAGTTGCGCTGATGAGCAGTTCCGACCTCGCCGCCCCCATCGACGAGGACTTGTCGGGGGCAGAAGCGTCGACGAGCCCGCAGGAGCGGCTGACTGCCCTGGAGCAGGAAGGCGAGATCGCCGCCGACTACATCGAGGGCCTGCTCGACATCGTCGACATGGACGGCGACCTGGACCTGGACGTCGAGGGCAGCCGGGCGGTCGTCGCGGTCGTCGGTGACGGCCTCGAGAAGCTGATCGGCCCGAGCGGGGAGACGCTGGAGGCCCTGCAGGAGCTGACCCGGCTCGCCGTGCTGCAGAAGACCGGCGAGCGCAGCCGGCTGATGCTCGACGTCGGCGGCCATCGTGCCCGCCGTCGCGCCGAGCTGCGCGAGCTCGCCGCCGATGTGGCCAAGCGGGTCGCCGGCGGTTCCAAGAAGGAGAAGCTCGCGCCGATGACCCCGTTCGAGCGCAAGGTCGTCCACGACGTCATCGCGGACGTCGAGGGTGTGCGCAGCGAGTCCGAGGGCGAGGAGCCCAACCGCTGCGTCGTCGTCATGCCGGTCTAGAAGGCCAAGGGCGCGCGATAATGATCTTTTATCGCGTGCCCTTTGGCCGTTGTTTGGGGATCAGAGGGCCAAGGGCGCGCGATAAGGATCTTCCTTCGCGCGCCCGGCGGCCGTTGTTAGGGGATTACTGAAATGGCGCCCGCTCCCCTGGCCGACGCGGCGGGGACGCGGGCCGAGCCCGGCGAGTCCGCGCGCGCCGTCCGTACCTCGGGCGGCGCGCGCCGTCGCCCGCCGGCCCGCCTCGCCCGCCTCGGCGGAAGCGACCTCTGGTGGGCCGGCGGGGTCGGCCTGGCGCTGGTCGCGCTGGACGTCGTGCTGCGGGCCTACCTGCGGCGACCGTTCTGGTACGACGAGATCTGGCGGGGCCATTTCGTCAGTGAACCGCTTGGCTCGTTCTGGTCGGAGCTGGCACGGGCGAACACCCCCTCCGCCGCCGGCTGGGTGGTCATGGAGCGGCTGGGCGGCGACCTGCTCGGCTGGCACACGTGGGTCCTGCGCCTCCCCGGGTTCGTCGCCCTGCCCCTGCTTGGCGTCGGGATCGTGCTGCTGACGGCCCGTTTCGTCGGACCGGTACCGGCGGCGTTCGCCGCGCTGTGGACCTGCCTGAACAGCTCGTTTCTCGACCTCGGCACCCAGCTCAAGCCGTACACCGTCGAGACGCTCGCCGCCGTCGTCGCGGTCCTGCTCTGGACGGGCGACGAGCGCGGGAACACCCGTGCCAGCGATGCTCACCCTGCCGCCAGTCCCGACAGCATCCCCGACAGCGGCACGGAGCGCCCTGACAGTGGCCTGGACCGCGGGCGACTGGCCCGGCGTACGGTTGCCGGCCTCGTAGGCCTGTTCTCCGTGCCGGCCGTCTTCGTCATCGCCCCGCTCGCCGCGGCCGACGTGGTGGCCGGGGCGGTCCGCGCCCGCCGGGCCTCCCGGGCTCGGCAGGGCGCCGCCGGCGTCGTCGCGGCGGCCGGGTGGCGGGCCCTGGAAGCCGCGCCCGCTCTGGTGCTCACCGGGGCGAACACGCTGTTCTTCGTCGGGCATCAGTCCAGCCAACGACTGGGGCACTACTGGGACGCGCAGTTCCTCGCCGGGCGAGGAATCGGCGGCGGGCTCTCGTTCATCGGCGGCCAGCTGGGTGACTTCGTGACCGGCACGCCACCCGGTATCGATCGCTACGACCCGAGCCTGCTGCACCCGCCGACCGACGGGTCCTGGGTGTCGGTCTGGCTGTTCGCCCCGGTGGTCGTCCTGTGCGCGCTGGCGGGCGTCGTGAGGCTTGCCCGGCGGCACGACGGCCGGCAGGTGCTCGCCGCGCTCGGTGGCGCGCAGCTCGCGATGCTCGCGGCGAGCGCGGTCCGATTCTGGCCCTTCGGACCGACCCGGACCAATCTGTTCCTGGTCCCACTGATCGTTCTGGTCGTCGTCACGGGTGCCGCCGACCTGATTCGACGTCTTTTTAAGATCGTCGGAGCCGGTACCCCTACCCTAGGCCGAGACGTAATCGCTCCATCGCTTTCGGTTACGACCGCTGCGGATGACGCCCGTTCCCCGGCGAGCCAGGTCCCCACCCAGGTAGGCCTGGTTACGGGACGGCGGAGGCCGCTGCGCCGCGTGGCGGCGGTCCTGGCCGTCGTGGCGCTTGGTGCCGTCGGGGTCGGAGCTCAGGTGTCCTCGGCGGCGCGCGACGGCCGGCTCTACGAGCAGCGTGACCGACTGCGCGGCCTGGACCTCACCGTCGACGCCGCGACCGCGGCACGCCGGCTCTACCGGCCGGGTGACCTCGTGGTGGTGGGCGGCCGGCTGATGCGCCCCGGCTGGATCTATGCCATGGAGGCCAGCGACGATGCTCCGATGCGTCCGGCCGCTCTCCCCGCCCGGGACGCCCCGGACGAGCCGGCCCGGATTCCCCGTGCGGACACACTGTTCTTCTCCGAACCGGGCAAGGGCGAGGTGGCCCGTGGGGTCGCGGCTCGCCTGCCCGGTCCGCGGCGCATCCTGCTCTTCGTCTTCGAGCCGGACACGGTGGCCGCTCGCTCGGACCTGGATGACCTCCGGCGTGCCGGCTGGTGTCCGGACGAGGCTCACGGCTTCGCCCTGACCGGGACCCTCACCGTCCTGGTTCGCTGCTAGGCCGGTGGCTGGGTCGGTCGTTGGCCGGCCGGCCCGAGGCTTCCGGCATTGCCTAGAGGGCCCGGAGGCCGTTGCCTCCGGATCACCAATGGCTCCTGTGAGCGGGTACGTCGGCATGGCTTCGCGCATGTTGCCGGGCGCGTCGTGGATGCTGGGTGGGTGCGGCGTTTGTGCGGCTGCTCGGCGGCCTGTTCCCTGTCCTGTTCCTTGTCCTGTTCCCCGTTGTCCCGGTGCCCGTCCGCGTCCCCGTTGGCCTGCGCGGCGGCCCGGTGAGTGAGGTCCTGACTCCGCCGCCGATGGCGGCCGAGGTGTTCGGCGAGGCGCTCGACAGCGCGATCCGGTATGCCGAGCTGCTTGCCACGGCGGGCGTCGAGCGCGGGCTGATCGGTCCGCGGGAGGCCGACCGGCTGTGGGACCGGCACCTGCTCAACTGCGCGGTGCTCGCCGAGGTCGTTCCGTCCGGGGTGACCGTCGTCGACGTCGGTAGCGGCGCCGGTCTACCCGGGGTGCCGCTGGCGCTGGCCCGGCCGGATCTGCGGGTGGTGTTCCTCGATCCGATGGAGCGCCGGACCGTCTTTCTTCGAGAGGTGGTCGCCGCCCTGGATGGTGGGAGCCGGATGTCCGTGCTGCGGGGGCGTGCGCCGGATGTCGGTGTCGGGAAAGACGGGCTACGGTGGGATGTGGCCGTAGCCCGAGCGGTGGCCCCGTTGGAGCGGTTGGGCGGCATGCTGCTTCCAGTCGTCCGGCCCGGGGGTGTCATGCTTGCCATGCGCGGTTCGCGAGTCGATGAGGAACTCGCCGAGGCGCGAGACGGCCTCCGTTCGCAAGGATGGCGGGATTTGCGGGTCCTCAAGTGTGGAGAAGATCGGCTGGCCGAACCCACCCGCCTGGTCTCGGCGGAACGAATGGCTGATGGGGCGGGGCGACGCAGCGTCGGAGATCGGCACGATGGCAGGCAGCGTGAACAACAACGGGGACAGACGACACGAGAGCAACGGCGGGAGCGCGGACCGGCGTGTTCCACGTGAAACAGCGTCGACGGGGCTGGGGCTGGACCCTCTGGACCCATCGACCCCGATCGGAGCGGCGGCGGCAGCGGCGGTGGAAGCACTGACTATGGAACGGCGACGACCCTTCCCACGACCGACCCGACAGCGAATCTTCGCGGTGGCCAACCAGAAGGGCGGCGTCGGCAAGACCACGACGACCGTCAACCTGGCGGCCGCCCTGGCCATGCACGGCGTCAGCGTGCTGGTCATCGACCTCGACCCGCAGGGCAACGCCTCGACCGCGCTCGGCGTGGACCATCGCTCCGGGGTGCCGTCCATCTATGAGGTGCTGCTAGGCGACCGGCCGCTCGATGAGGTGATCGCCAAGTCCGGCGAGGCGGACGGCCTCTTCGTCGCCCCCGCGACGATCGACCTCGCCGGCGCGGAGATCGAGCTGGTCTCCATGGTGGCCAGGGAGGGCCGGCTGCGCCGCGCGATCGCGTCGCTGACCCACGAGGTCGACTACGTCTTCATCGACTGCCCGCCGTCGCTGGGGCTGCTCACCGTGAACGCGCTCGTCGCGGCCAGGGAGCTGCTCATCCCGATCCAGTGCGAGTACTACGCGCTCGAGGGACTAGGCCAGCTGCTGCGCAACGTCGACCTGGTGCAGGCGCACCTGAACCAGGAGCTCCGGCTCACGACGATCCTGCTCACCATGTACGACTCCCGTACCCGCCTGGCGGACCAGGTCGTGCAGGAGGTCAAGGAGCACTTCGGCGATCGGGTGCTGGGCACGACGATCCCGCGCAACGTCCGGCTCGCCGAGGCCCCCAGCTATGGCCAGTCGGCGCTGACCTACGACCCGGTCTCCCGCGGGTCGCTCTCCTACCTCGCGGCTGCCCGCGAGCTGGCCGAGCGCGGCGTCGAGGCGCCGCGCGGAACGGCGACCCGATGAGTCCCCCGGCTCGGCGGGTCGGCGGACTCGGCAAGGGGCTCGGCGCGCTCATCCCGACCGCGCCGCCGGGCGGCTACGACGGCTACGCGGGTAACGCGGGTACCAACGGCTCCCGGATCGGTGCCGATCCGGTACCGGTCCACGGAGCCGTGTTCCGGGAGATCCCGGTGGACTCGGTGACGCCGAACCCGCGCCAGCCCCGCACGAACTTCGACGAGGACGCGCTCGAGGAGCTCTCGGCGAGCCTGCGCGAGGTCGGGCTGCTGCAGCCGATCGTCGTCCGCGAGGTGCTGCCGGATCAGTACGAGCTGGTCATGGGCGAACGTCGCTGGCGCGCGTCCAAGCTCGCGGGTCTCACCGAGATACCGGCCATCATCCGGGACACCGCCGACGAGGCGATGCTGCGCGACGCGCTCCTGGAGAACCTGCACCGCCAGCAGCTCAACCCGCTGGAGGAGGCGGCCGCCTACGAGCAGCTGCTGCGCGAGTTCGGCGCCACCCACGACCAGCTGGCCACGAAGCTCGGCCGGTCMCGGTCGCACGTCACGAACACGATCCGGCTGCTCGGCCTGCCGCCGGCCGTCCAGCGCCGGGTCGCGGCCGGGGTGCTGTCCGCGGGCCATGCCCGGGCGTTGCTCGGGCTTGGCGACTCGGAGGCGCAGGACCGGCTAGCCACCCGCATCGTCGCGGAGGGGCTTTCCGTGCGGGCGGTCGAGGAGATCGTGGCGATGGGCGACGAGGGCCCGCGCAAGCGGGCGCCCCGGACGCCGCGCCAGGCGCCGCCGGCACTCTCCCAGGTGGCGGAGCGCCTGGCCGACCGGCTGGACACCAAGGTGAAGGTCGACATGGGCCGCAACCGCGGCAAGATCACCGTCGAGTTCGCGAGCCTCGAGGACCTGGAACGCATCGTCGCCGCCATGGTCCCGACCGAGCTGTGACATTGGTTCGCTCCGTGCGGGCACGGCGCTCCGGTCCCGTGCTCGCTTCGCTCGTAGGGGAGCCTCCGCGGAGGCTCCCCTACGAGCCAGCTCGGTTACGTCCCGCTTGAACCTTGCGAGACCACCTTCGGCTTGGCGCGGGACCCACAAGCCGGCGTTTGGTCTATGCGGGCGCGGGGGTCGGGGAGGGCGTGCCGCCGATGGGGCGGAGGATGCCTTCTGGGTTCATCGAGCCCAGTAGGCGTTCCAGGGCGACCTCGACGTCCTCGCGCCAGGTGACGGCGTTCTTCACCTCGAGTCGCAGCCGCGGCCAGCGGCGGTGCGGACGGACGGTCTTGAAGCCCACAGCGAGTAGATAGTCGGCCGGCACGACGCAGCGGGTGCCCTCGTCCTGGCGAAGGTCACCGAACGCCTCGATGGCACGGTAGCCGCGCCGGATGACGTCCTTCGCCATCGCCTGGATGAGAACGCGCCCAAGCCCCTGCCCGGCGAACTCGTCGACGATTTTCGCCGTCATCAGCAGAACGGCGTCAGAACTCACCGGGCTGGTCGGGAAGGCAATCGAACGAGGCACGTAGGCAGGCGGCGCGTACATCGCGAAGCCTGCGGGCACGTTGTCGACGTAGATGACTTTCCCGCAGCTTCCCCACTCCAGCAGCGCCGAAGAGACCCAGGCTTCCTTCTCCAGGTCAGTGCCGCCGGCCTCCTCGGCCCGGCTGCGCGCAACCGGGTCGAGTTCCCAGAACACGCACCGGCGACACCGCTGGGGCAGGTCATCGATGTTGTCGAGCGTAATATTCGCGACGCGACGACTCATTGCTGGCGCTCCGCACGTCGAGGGATCCAGTAGCTGGCCCTAGCCTAGGCGCCGTACCAGGAATCTTCCTGGTGGACGGGGTGGATGTGGGCGCGGGGCGCCCCTGCCTTCAGGCATTGCGCGACCAATCGGGCGTGATGCACGGCCAGCCCGGGCCGCACCGGCTCGCCCGGGCTTGGGGTGAGGCGAAGGGGCGAGTGGGTGGGTAGGAGTTGAGCGTTGTTTCACGTGAAACGCGCGTCGACGGAAATCGCCGGATCGCGCAGCCAGACGGCCCGCCGCACCGCCCCCGCCGCCCACACCTCCTCGCCCGTGGCGTCCCGGAATTGCGCCGTCCGAGACACCCGGTCACGGTGACGCCGGAGTTGGTGAGACACCGACACACGTGCCGCATGAATTGCCGGCCCGAACAAGCCTCAGGAACGAGTTACGACCCGGGGGACCCGGAGCTGACCGGTCGGCGGATCCTGCTCGGGCGGCAGGTACAGCCGCTGGATGGCGGTGAGGACGGCTTCGGCGATGGCCGCCCGGTACACCGGCGAGCCGAGCGCCGTCGCGTCGCGAGGACTGGTGAGGTAGCCGACCTCGATCCGCACGGCCGGCATGGCAGTCCGGCGCAGCAGCTCCCAGGTCTTGGGATGCGTCCAGCAGTCGAGCATGTCCGTGCGGGACACGAGTTCCTTCTGGATGAGCGTCGCGAGCCGCTCGCCCACCGCCGACGAGCCATGGGCGTTGCCGAAGTAATAGCAGGAGACGCCTTCGGCCTTGGACGAGTCGCTGGCGTCGGCGTGTAGCGAGATGAGCAGGTCGGCGCCACGCTCGTTGGCTCGCCTGGCCCGCTCGGCGTCGTCCGGTGCCTCGTCGGCCGCGTGCACGCGAAAGGTCTCCAGGCCGGACGACCGCAGCCGGACCTCCAGCCGGTTGGCCAGGTCCGCCACGATGTCACGCTCGTTCAGTCCATGGGCGACGGCGCCGGCGTCCTCGCCGCCATGGCCGGCGTCGATRGCGACGACCGTGCCAAGCAGCGAGGACCCGCGCACGAGCAGCCGTGTCGACTCGCGCAGGACGTCCGGGCGGCCGCCGGTGACGGTGCGCTCCAACCGCTTGAGCTCGCGCAGGGTCTGCGGACCGCAGCGGCCATCCGGTTCGAGGCCCCGGTTGCGCTGGAAGTCGCGGACGGCCGCCTCCGTGCGCGGCCCGAAGATGCCGTCGCTGCGGCCGACGTCGAAGCCCATGCTCGACAGCCGCGTCTGGAGCGCCGCGACGTCGTCGCCGACGAACGGGCGGCTGGTCGCGTAGTAGAGCAGCCGGTCGCCCAGCCGGTGGCGTGCCTCGTCGAGCGCACGGGTGGTGTCCGGCCCGATGATCCCGTCGACCGACAGCCCGCGACTCTGCTGGAAGGCGCGCACGGCACGGTCCAGGCTGTCGTCGAACTGGTCGGCCCCGGGCGTCTCCGAGCCCTCACCACCGGGCTGCCGCGGAGCCGCTGGGAGGAAGGACAGATGGGTCAGGGCCGCGCGCGCATCGGCCACGCCCGGACCGCGGTCACCGAGCCGGAGCAGCTTCACGGGACATCAGCGTAGGCGATCCGGCCGGCCGAGCGGGGGCCGCGGGCGTGACCGTCCCGCTAGTTCTGGCTCCTCCTGATTMCGCCCGGCCCCAGGGGGGTGGACCGCTGCGGGCACGGGCCGGTCGTCCGCTCGGCCGGGCGTCGGTTCGAGCGGCCGAGAAAGCGATCGGAAACGAGTTCGGCCCGTCGGCCTCGCCACGTAGGGCGAAGCCGACGGGCCGTGGGGGCTCGCTGGCCGGGACCGGCCCGGAGGCCGGGCCGTGGGGCGGGATCAGATGAACTCGGCGAGGTCGTTCAGGAGGGCACGCTTCGGCTTCGCGCCGACGATGCTCTTCGCGATCGCGCCATCGACGAACACGGCCATCGTCGGGATCGACATGATCTGGTAGGCGCGCGCCGTCTGCGGGTTCTCGTCGATGTTGAGCTTGACGACCCGCAGCGAGTCGCCGTGAGCCGCCGCGATCTCCTCCAGGACGGGGGCGACCATCTTGCACGGCCCGCACCACTCGGCCCAGAAGTCGACCAGTACGGGCTTGTCACTTTTGAGCACCTCGGAGTCGAACGTCTTGTCCGTCACCGGGGTGGTGGCTCCTGCCATCGCTTTCTCCTTGGGTCGTGGGGACGGTGTCGTGTCAGGCCGCTGGCGCGGTCGAGCTGTCGCCGGTCTCGTGGTCGGCGATCCAGCGCTCGGCGTCGAGGGCGGCGGCGCAGCCGGTGCCGGCGGCGGTGATCGCCTGCCGGTAGATGTGGTCGACCACGTCGCCGGCGGCGAAGACGCCGTCCAGGTTCGTCCTGGTCGATGGGGCATCGACGAGGACGTAGCCCTCATCGTCCAGCGTCACCTGGCCGCGGAACAGCTCCGAGCGCGGCACGTGGCCGATCGCGACGAACATGCCCGTCACGTCCAGCTTGTCGTCCGCGTCGGTCACCGTGTCACGCAGCCGGACGCCGGAGAGCTTGTGGTCGCCCTCCAGTCCGGTCACGACCGCGTTCCAACGAAACTTGATCTTCGGGTTCGCGGCCGCGCGGTCCGCCATGATGGCGCTGGCGCGCAGCTTGTCCCGGCGGTGGACGACCGTCACGGACTTCGCGAACCGGGTCAGGAAGGTGGCCTCCTCCATCGCCGAGTCACCGCCGCCGACGACCGCGATGTCCTGGTCGCGGAAGAAGAAGCCGTCGCAGGTGGCACAGGCCGAGACACCGCGGCCCAGCAGCCTGTCCTCGTCGGGGACGTCCAGCTTCCGGTAGGCCGAGCCGGTGGCGATGATGACGGTCTTGGCGTAGTGGACTTCCTCGCCGACCTTCACGACCTTCGGAGTGACGGTCAGGTCGACCTCGGTCACATCGTCGGGGATCAGCTCGGCACCGAAGCGCTCCGCCTGCTTGCGCAGGCTGTCCATGAGCTCCGGGCCCTGGATGCCTTCCGCGAAACCGGGGAAGTTCTCCACTTCGGTGGTGGTCATCAGCGCGCCACCCGCCGAGACCGCGCCCTCGAACACGAGCGGCCGCAGGTTGGCGCGCGCCGTGTAGATGGCCGCCGTGTAGCCCGCCGGGCCGGACCCGATGATGATGACATCCCGGACCCCGCTGTCCTGCGCTGTCACGCCCTGCTCCCTTCACATCGCGACCTAAGCCGCTGACACGCTAACCGCGCCGGGTTATCAGAGATTCCTGCCTGCACCGGGTGGCAGGCCGGCCGTCCACGCACCCTCGTCGGATGCCGCCTTCGGATGCCGCCTGCCGGCCTGGACCTCTCTATCAAGCCTTGGTGGTCGTTCCCGCGTACCAGGTGTCGTCGGCCAGGTGGCCGGCGTCGCAGCCGAGATCGACGACGGTCAGCTGGATTCGGTCCTGGCCGGGTGGGACGGTGCCCGGGGCCGCGGCGGCAGCTCCGCCCTGGCCGGCAGGCTCATCATCACTCGACGTCGCGGAGGTACCAGATTCATCCGTTATGTCTGATGTGTCTTGAATCTCCAGTACGACCAGCACGGCATCGCGGCCACGGTAGCTGACCCGGTCGATCGCCAGTACGGCGCCGAAGCTCGTCACGAGCTTCTCGTAGCAGCCGAGCAGCCCGGGGGTAAGAACCGCCTCCCACGCCGCCGGGCCGCCAGTGGCCTGTCCCAGGGCCGCCACGGGGGTGTCCAGGCTGCTGTAGCCGGCGAACGGTACGCGGCCGGCCAGCAGGTCCTTGGCGTGCTGGGCGACGGCGTCCGGGTCCAGCGGGACGCCGCTGTCGGCCACGCTTATCACCTTGCTGGCGACCGATGACCGCACCGACGGCGCAAGGGCCGCCTCGCCGCCCGCCGCCCCCGCCGCGCTGTCAGCCGCGGACATGGCCGCGCTCGAGCTGGCGAAGTGATCGGAGGAGGCGCTGTTGTGCCCCCAGACGGCGAACAGCCCAGCTCCGGCGGCCACGACCAGCAGGCAGACGGCGAGCAGCGCGAGGCGCTCGGGCCGGGTGGAGCGGGGGAGGACGGACGACCGGGCACGGGTGGGCGCGAGGTGTCTGGCGGTGGCGCCGTAGGTCGGTGGCCGGCGCGTCCGGCCGGGCGCGCGCCGCTCGGCTCGGCGGTCACGGTGGCCGTCCGATCCGGCGCGATCCGAGCCGGAGCCAGACGCCGGCGCCGGAGCCGTCGAGAGGGCGGCCTGAATGCGGCGGGCGACATCCGGCGGCATGGCCACGGGCGCGAGCCGGGAGAGCTCGACGCGGACGTTGCGCAGCGCGACCACGGCCCGCTGGCAGTCGGCGCAGGCCCGAACATGACGGTCGACGGAAGCCGGCGTGCGCTCGCCGTCCGCGTAGGCGTCCAACAGCTCGCCGTCCGGATGGCGCGACACCGGCTCACCGCGCGCGTCAGACCCCACCGTCCATCACCTCCCCCTTCTCCAAGACGGAGCGGACGGCCTGCTGGTTCCCCGGACGGAGATGCCCGAGCTGTTCCGCGAGCCGAGCCCGGCCGCGCGCGGCCCGGCTCTTGACCGTCCCGACCGGCACGCCAAGCGCCGCCGCGGCCTCGGCTACGGGCATTCCTTCGACGTCGACGAGCACGACGGCGGCCCGCAGCGCCGGTGGAAGCCGCGCCAGCGCCCCCTCGATGTCGAGGCGAAGCTCACCCTCGGCGTGCGCGTCGCGTGGGTCGGCTGGCTCGTGCTCGACCCCGTCCGGGCTGGTCGGCATCGGCACGGTCAGCGGGCGGGCGGCCTTGCGGCGCAGGCGGTCCAGCGCGGCGTTCACCGTGATCCGATGTAGCCAGGTGCGCACCGTCGACTCGCCGCGGAACCCGGCAGCGCGCCGGTGGGCGGAGAGCATCGCCTCCTGGACCGCGTCGGCCGCGTCCTCGGCGTCGTGCAGCAGCCTGTAGGCGACCGACCAGAGCCGGTCGGCGTTGGCCCGGAACAGCTCGGCGAACGCCGCCGGGTCGCCGTCGACATGCCTGCGCAGCAGCGCCGCGTCCGGGTCGTCCGACCACGCCGAGCCAGCGTCGGCAGGATCGGCCGGGGGCGACTCCGACTCGGCCGTGCTCTGAGCCTGGCCGGGTCTGGCGGGCACGCCGAGGGAGCTGCCTGGTACGGGTTCGCCGGTCTGGTCAGGCATCGCATGCGGCCGGGACGGTGCTCGCCGACGCCCAGGTCAGGACAGGAACTTGATCTCGGCGATCGAGCCCTTGTCCTTGCCGTCCGAGCCAGTGGGCACGTGAGTCAGCCACACCACCCAGTACTGCGCGGGCGCGGCGTCGGCCGGGATCTGGATCGTTACGGACTGGCCGGCGGTGCCAGTCTGCGCGGTTCCGACGATCGGGAACGCGCCGATGTCGGTGCCATCGGCGTTCGCGGCGTGCAGCTCGAAGGTGACCGGGGCGAGCGTCCCGACCGTGACCACTACCTGGCTGGGGTGCACTGGCTGCGCGAACGAGACCTTGAAGCCGACGCCGCTCTTGAGGCCGCCGAACTGGGCGCCGTTGTCCCGATGGTTATAACCCTCTGTCGTCCACTCGGTAGCCAGGTTCCCATCGGTCAGCAACTTGACCTGCTCGGGCTTCTCGTCGTACGGCGCGGATCCCTGCGGGTCGAAGGAGACAACACCGCTCGGTGTGAAGGGCTGGGCGGTGGTGCCTGTGGGAGACGAGGTCGGGTTGTCCGCGTTACCGCCGTCCCCTCCACCGCCGAGCTGGAGGGCGAGCACGATCCCGGCGGCGAGAATGGCGACCACCACGATCGCGATGATGATCGGAAGCGCGCGTCGCCGGGGCTGCTGCCGGTTGTCCGGGGCATGGCCCGAACGCGGCCGCTGGCCGCCGGTTCCGGCCGGCGGGTAGCCGCGCTGCTGTGGCGGGTAGCCGTTGTCGTCGTAGCCGCCACCGCGCCGAGGGCGGTCGTAGCCGTCGTCGTAGTCGTCCTGGTAACGCCCGCCTCGGTAGCCACCGTCGTCGTAGCCGCCGCGGCCGTAGTCGTCCCGGCTGGGGGTCGCGAAGCCCGCCGTCGACGGCAGGCTCGCGGTATCGGGGCCGTAGCCGTCCGAGCCGCCGTAGCCCGGCGTCATCGCCTCGGTGCCCGGTGGCTCGTCGCCGAACGTCATCAGGCCGGTGTCGTGCAGCGCCTCGACCGGGGTGACCGCCTCCAGCTCGGCGATCAGGTCGGTGGCCGTCGTGATCGGCTCGCCGGCCGACTCGTCGCCGCTGAGCGCGGCCATGGTGATCGCGTCCAGGTCGCGCGGGACCGTGTGGTTGAGCTGGCGCGGGCTCTGAAGGCGGCCGTACGTGCCGTAGGAGGCCGTTGGCAGGCCCGTGTCACCGGGCAACGGCCAGTAGCCCGTCAGGGCGGCGTAGAGCAGACCTCCGAGCGCGCGCACGTCGGCGGCCTCGGTGCCGGCGCGGTCCTCGCCGCCGGCCGGCGCCGTTCCGTCGATGGTCGCCAGCACGGCGCCGACCTCGAGGTCGATGACCTTGACCGTGCCGTGGCCGGAGATGATCACGTCACCGGGGCGCAGGCCACCGTGGCGCAGCCCGCGCTCGTGCGCGGCGGCGATCACGCGGGCCGCGCCGAGGACGACGGCCGCGGCCTGCTCCGGCCGCAGGGGGCCTTCCTCGGCGAGCTGCCGCAGGGTGCGGCCATCGACCCACTCGGTGATGACGTAGGAGACCTGGCCGTTCTCGGTGGTCGTCACGGTCGCGTCGTAGGTCGACGCGGCGCCCGGGTGGACCAACCGACCGGAGTTCACCGCCGCCGAGAGCAGCGACTGGGCGGCCTCATGGCGGGCGGGATCGTCGTCCACATGCTCGACGACGCGGACCGCGACCGGCCGGGTGAGTACCGTGTCGTCACCACGCCAGAGCGTGACCGGGCCGCGGGAGCTGAGCACACCGATGAGGCGGTAGCGGCGGTCGAGGACGGACTCCGCGAGCAGGGTGCCACCGCCCGCCGCGTCTGCCCCGGACGAGGCGTTAACTGTCACGTCGTTGTCGACGTCCGCGGACTGCGGCCGGTTGCCTGCCTCGACCACAACGCCTCCGTCGTCCCCAGCTACGTGGCGCCGTCGCCACTGCGCTCGCCCCACCAGCGGCCGACGATGCCAACGCCGCGCCGCCTGGTGGCGCACCCGATGGCCTCGTCTGCCCGCGTCACCCGCTTGGGCGCCACTTGACCTGAGTCTGGCGCACCCACGTTGGCTCTTGCTGGCCGTTTGGCGATGTTCCCAGATTAGTTTACGGGGATCGCCCCGATGGTTCTCTCAGCCCCGGCTGAAACGTCGGGAGACCATCCGCGTCAGCGCCCTGACCTCGGGGAGGCCCATCCGCGTGACCGTCCCGACGAACAGGGGCAGGCCGACCAGCGCGCCGACGAACACCGCGGTGAAGGAGCCGAGGAGCCCGTCGCCGAGGACGTCGCGCAGCCCGTGGGCGACGGCGCTGGCCGCCGCCGCGCCGATGCCGGCGGCGACGCCGATCCGGGCGAGCGTCGCGATCACCCGGTCGCCGTCCATCCCGCCGAGCCGGCGGCGCAGCAGCGCGACCGTCACGCACAGCCCGGCCAGGTAGCCGACGTTGAAGGCGAGCGCCAGCGCGATCGCCCGGTGCTCCGGTGGCAGGAGATGGCTCAGCACCACCGCGGCCAGCACGTTGATCGCCACCACACCGATGTTCACCAGCGATGGCGTCCGGCTGTCCTGATGGGCGTAGAAGACCCGCAGGTGCAGCTGGAACACGGAGAACGGCACCAGGGCTACGGCGAAGGCCGAGAGCGTGTCGCCGATGGCGACCGCCGAGTCGTGCTCGACGGCGCCGTGGTTGAACACGGCCACCGCGATGGGGCGGCCCAGCGCCAGCAGGAACAGCGCCGCCGGAACGATCGCGGTGAGGCTCAGCCGGGTCGCCGTCGACAGGTCGTCGAGCACCAGGGCGCGCTTCCCGTCGGCGGCGTGCGCGCTCATCCGCGGCAGCAGCGCGGTGATCACGGAAACGCCGATGATCGCGTACGGGAGCTGGAAGAGCTGGTAGCCGTAGGCGTAGATGACGTTGGCGGTGACGGCGGTCGACAGCCGGGTGATGACCACGTAGCCGGCCTGGCTGACGAGCACCCAGAGGACCGTCCAACCGGCGAGCCGAAGCGCGCTGCGTAGTCCGGGGTGGGAGAGATCCAGCCGCGGGCGGTAGCGGAAACCGACCTTGCGCAGTGACGGGAGCAACGCGATCGTCATCAGCACGACGCCGAGCGTCGTGCCGCCCGCGAGCACCGCGGTCTGCGTGCCGGTGATCGTCTTCGGGCCGGTGACCTGCGGCGGCCGCGGCCCGGAGATCACGTAGGTGAAGGCGACGCAGGTGGCGATGACGGCGAGGTTGTTCAGGACCGGCGTGAACATCGGCGCCGCGAACGAGCCACGCACATTGAGGATCGCGCCGACCGTCGCGCCGATGCCGTAGCAGAGGATCTGCGGCATGAACCAGCGCAGCATCTGGGCGCCGAGGTCACGCTCCGGACCCGGATGGCCGATGTAGCGGGCGACTATCTCGGGCGCCAGGACCATGCCGAGGATCGTCGCCCCGCCGAGCAGCAGGATCATCAGCGTCAGCAGCGACGAGGCGAACCGGTCACCGCCGTCCGGGTCCTCCTTGGAGGCCCGGACCAGGACCGGCACGACGACGCTGGTGAGGATGCCGCCGATCAGCAGGTCGTAGACGATGTTCGGGATCGTGTTCGCGACGTTGTAGGCCTCACCGACCGCCCCGGTGCCGAGCGCGACCGCGACCGCGATGGTGCGCAGGAAGCCGGTCGCCCGCGAGGCGATGGTGCCGAGCGCCATGACGCCGCTGGCCCGGCCGAGGCCGCCCTTCTTCCGGCCGCCGGCCGGCGCGGAGGACCCCGGCTGCGCGGCCTTCCGCGCGGGGCGCGGGCCCGTGCCCGACCTGGGAACCACCATCGTCTGGTCGGGCGTCCGGCCGGCGGCGCGGTCCGTCCGCGCCACCGGGCGATCCGGCGGCACCGGCCTGGGCGGCCGGGCCGGCCTGACCGGCTCCTGCGCGCGCTGGCGCGGCTGGCGCGGCGGCTCCGGCGGCGGGGTGCCACGGCGGCCACCGGCGCGGTGCGCGCCGAGCGGCCGCCCGTCGCGGCGGGAGACCGGCGTCGTCGGGCGCGCCTCGGCCCGCGGCGGCGTGCTCGGTGGCCCCCCCAGCCGGCTCGTCGGCCCCTGCGGTGAGACCGGGGGCGGCATGGAGGGCGTCGCGGTCGGCCTGGGCGTCGGCGGCGGTACCGGCGGTACCGGGGGTACCGAGCGCTGGGGCGGCCTCATCGACGGCGCGGGCGACGGGGGAGGCACCGAGGGCCGTCGCGGCCGCGCGGCCGGCGGGGGCGTCGACACAGGTGGGGGCGGTGGCACGGGCGGCGGTGGTGGTACAGGCGGCGGGGGCGTCCGCGGCGCGGCCGGCAGCCGGTGGGTCGGGCCCGCCGGGGCATCGCCGGGGTACCGGTCGTCCTGATATGGATCTTCGCGGTACCGCTCGTCGGCGCGACGGGGCCCGCGCGGGCCGTCGTCCGGGAGGTGCTCGTCCCGGTAACGGCCCTGGTACTGCCCGTCGCGGTAGCGACCGTCCCCGTACTGGTCCTCCCGGTACCGCGCGCCGGGACGGCGGGCGTCCCCGTAGCCGGCGGCATCCGGGTGCTCGGCGTCGGGGTACTGGTCGTCCCGGTAGGGCTCCTCGCGGTACAGGTCGTCCCGGCGGGTCGGGCCTGTCCCCCGGCGGTGCCGCGGCCCCGAGGGGCCGTCGGGACCGTCGGCCGGGCTCACGGCTCGCTCGGGTTGGCTGGCACCCCGCCAGCGTAGGCGCGTTGGGACTCGGTCCGTTGTGTTCCTGCCGCGTTCGCCTGGATCCGGCGCACGGGTGTTGTCGCCTGGTCAGTGGCCTCCGTGGCCCACGTCGGATGCGGCCCGGTTCCGGTGACGTCGGCCACTGCCGGGGGCTCGTCGATGGGCGGCCCACCGCTCGGCGGCCCGTTGGAGCCGCCGCCGTCGTGGCGACCTACGCCTGAGCGCCGGCGGCGCCGGCGGACCAGGCGCAGCAGGACCGCGGCGGCGAACAGCCCGACGGCGGCGTAGGTGATCGCGGTGGCGATCGTGCCGTAGGCGGTGGAGCGCACCAGGATCCGCGCCGGCTGGGTCGTCAGCCGTTGTTGGCCATCCGGCGTCAGCACCTGGACGAAGACGGGGAACGACCCCGCCGCGTCGGAGCTGACAGAGATCAGTACCTGCTTGACGCCACCCGGCTGGACGGTGACGGGAATCCTGGACGCCGAGCGCAGCCTGGTCTTGTCGTTGGCCGACAGGGACACCATGACCGTCATCGGGTACGCGTTGCCCTCATGGGTGTCGCTGAGGTTGTTCACGGTCAGTGGCACCGTGCCCTCGCGGCTGGTCAGGGTGACCTTGGCCGAGGCGACGACCTGGATGCCCGAACGGATCAGGTTGGTCCGGCCGTCGACCTCCTGGCTCAGTCGCACGGCACCGGGGCGGTCGGCGCGCCAGCTCACCGACAGCGCGGTCAGCAGCGTGTCCTTCATGGGCTTGACGACGGTCTCGCGCAGCTTGCAGTTCGGGGGGTTGGTCGTCACCACCGGGTTGGCCTCGGAGACGACTCGCGTGCACAGGACCGGGTCGAGCAGCGCCRCCTCGTCGCGCAGGTGCTCGACCGCCTCGACATAGGAGGTCGGGATCTCCCGGTCGGCCGCCCACTGCGGGTAGGTCGGCTCGCGGCGGGTGGTACCCGCGGTCGTCGTGGTGGCGGACGGTGCGGTACCCCCGGTCGAACCTCCAACCCGGCCCGCTGCCTCCGCCGTGCCCACGGGGTCGGTGGGCAGCACCGTCGGCTGGTAGAAGGGCTGGTAGCCGGGGTTCGCCTGCGCGCCGAGGGCCTGYAGCACCTGCCGGGCCACCTCGGCCGACGGGTTCCAGTCGCGGGGGAGCGCCAGCACGGTGAGACGGCTCTKGCTCGCTCGCTCAAGGGTGATCATGGCCAGCTCGGCGAGCACGTCGCCCAGGGCCTTCGGCTCGTTCGACTCGGCTGCTGGCGTCGTGACCAGCTCGGTCAGCTTCGAGTCGGCGGCGAGCGCGTGGATCGGGCCCGCCGAGGTCTTCTGGCTGGTGAGCGCGGTGGGGGTCACGTTCTTGCTGGTCGCCGGGATCAGCCGGTCGTCCAGGATGACGGTCGACATCCCGACGGTCTGATCGGCGAGGAACGCCAGCGTCGCGTCGTCGGCCAGTCCGTCCACGGGGTAGGCGACCTTCACGTTGGCTGAGACGTCGGGGCCGAGCACGTCGGCGACGACCGTGCGACCCGTGTTCACCGCCCAGTTGGCGTCGTAGAGCTTGCCCGCGTGGACGAGCGCGGCGAGGTCGACGTCGCCCCAGGGCAGCGCGAACACGGTGTTGCCAGGGGTCCTAGCGAACGCGCCCAGGTGGTCCAGGAAGGTGGCCGCGTCCGCGCTCGGAGGCTGTTCCCGCACGCCGCCCGGGCTCGCGTAGCGATAGCAGGGCGCGCGGACCGTCGTGCACACGGCCGCGATGTCGTCGTACGTGTCCCTGCCGGCCATCACCTGCAGGGTCTTCAACAGCGTCGGGTCGAGGGCGAGCGCGACCGTGGACCGCTGCCCGCTGGTCGGGGCGAGCGCCTCCAGCAGCCTGGCCAGCCGGCCAGCCGGCTTGATGTCCTCGGCCAGCCCGTTGTCGGTCAGCATCCCGTCCGAACGCAGTCTCGGGGGGGCCGAGATGGGCAGCACGGTCGAGATCGCGGTCGGCTTCACGGACGGCTGCGGCGGTGCCCAGACGAGGAACGTGTAGGCGGCGGCGATCAGGGTTCCCGACCTCATGACCGAGACCCGCATCGGATAGATCGTCAGCTGGGTCTTGCTCACCTTCTGATCCAGTTGGGCATCGAGCGTGAACGTGTGGTCGGGCGTGAGGGGCACCTCGCTCAGCGGGGCGCGGTAGGTGACGCTCGTCGGCTTGTCACGCACCTCTTCGAGCTTGGCGCGGCCGCCAACGCCACTGACACCACCGTTCATCACCGCCACCTCGACCACGAGATCCTGCCCCGAGTCCGAGGGCGCCAGGTCCACGTGTCCGCTCAGCGAGAGCGGGACCCCCGGAGAAGCGATCGGGACGTAGCTGTCCAGGACGACGCTGGTCTTCGTTACCGCCGCGGCCGCGCCCGTCCCGGCGCCCGTCCCCGAGCTGGCAGAAGCGCTCGAGGCGCCGGCGGAAGGCGTCGCCGTCCTGCCTGTGGATGAGGCTGTGGACAACCCTGTGGATGCTGTGGATGAAGCAGCTGACGGCGCCGCCGGCAGTCCGGTCAGCGTCGCCACCAGCGCCACCGCCGCCGCCAGGTACGCGGGCCGCCTGCCCACCCGCTGCCGGGGGCCGGAGTGGGTCACGCGCTGGCCGCCAGGAGCGCGGGAACGTCCTGCAGGAGCCGCCGTTCGTCGGCGTAGGCGAGCCGGCCGGCCACCTGGTCGAGCGGTACCCAGGCGACGGCGCTGACCTCGACGTCCGCGTCGGACAGCTCGCCGGCGGTGCGCAGCAGCAGGTAGTGGTGCACGGTCTTGTGCACGCGCGAGCGGCCCGCGACGAACCAGAAGTCGATGGTGCCCAGCGGCGCCACGATCTGCCCTGTCACGCCGGTCTCCTCGGCGACTTCACGGACCGCGGCCTCCTCGTTGGTCTCGCCGCCCTCGACGTGGCCCTTCGGCAGGGACCAAAGCAGCCGGCCGCGTCGATCCCGCCGGGCGATCAGAGCCGCGTTCGCGTGGCTGGAGCGGCCGTCCAGCACGAGACCACCGGCCGACGTCTCCTCCGTCCGGCGCAGCCGGCGACGGCCACGGGAGGAGGACGGCGCCGGCATAAAACGATCGTACGAGCATCGGATGAGCCGTCCCCGGCGACTGTCCGGCTTGTCCGAATGAGGGCTGGGGCAGGCGGACGCGGTTGGCGATGGTTGGAGCCGGTTCGGTGTCGATGCGGTGGTTGAGCTGGTGGCGAACCATGCGGATGGCGGCGGGGCGGATCGAAGCCGGTGAGACCGGACCCGGTGGGAACCGTGCGCCGCGCCGGTCCTGGTCATGATCAGAAAACCGGTGGGGGGCGCCGACGATGGCCGCTACCCTAGGCAGGTGTCTGTGATCAGTCTCGACAACCCGCGCGACTCGGCTGAGCGCGTGGTCGCCGGAATGCTGAAGGTACCGCCGCTCGCCGACGAGCTCGGGCGGATCTTCGCGGCGCACGGGCACGCGCTGCACCTCGTCGGCGGCACCGTCAGGGACGCGCTGCTGGGCCGCCTGACCGGGGTCGGCGGCACCAGTGGCGCCCCGGACCTGGACTTCACCACCGACGCGCGGCCCGAGCGGGTCCTGGAGATCACGCGTGCCTGGGCGGAGGCCACCTGGGAGGCAGGGATCGCCTTCGGCACCGTGGGGCTCGCCCGTCGCGGCGCCCGCCTCGAGGTGACCACCTACCGCGCCGAGAACTACGACCGTGACTCGCGCAACCCGACCGTCTCCTACGGCGACAGCCTCGAGGGCGACCTGGTCCGGCGCGACTTCACCGTCAACGCGATGGCGGTGTCGGTCCCCGACCACCAGTTCGTCGACCTGTTCGGCGGTATGGCCGACCTCTCCCGCGCGGTGCTGCGCACCCCCGGGCCGCCCGAGGTCTCGCTCGACGACGACCCGCTGCGGATCCTGCGGGCGATCCGGTTCGAGGCGCAGCTCGGCCTCGTTCCCACCCCGGAGCTGGTCGACGCGATGACGGCCCGGGCCGAGCGGCTGCGGATCGTCTCGCCGGAGCGGATCCGGGACGAGCTGCGCAAGCTGGTCGTCTCCGCAGACCCGGTCGGCGGTCTGCGGCGGCTGGTCGACGTCGGTGCCGCCGCCGTCACGCTGCCCGAGCTGCCGGGACTGCGGATGGAGATCGACGAGCATCACCAGCACAAGGACGTGTACGCGCACACCATGACCGTGCTGCGCCAGGCGATGGACCTGGAGGACGACGGCCCGGACGAGGTGCTGCGCTGGGCCGCGCTGCTGCACGACATCGGCAAGCCGCGCACCCGGCGGCACGCGCCCGGTGGCGGCGTCTCGTTCCACCACCACGAGGTGGTCGGACGGGACATGACCCGCAAGCGGCTGGTCGCGCTGCGCTTCCCCAAGGACGTCGCCGACGCGATCACGCTGCTGGTGTTCCTGCACCTGCGTTTCCACGGCTACGGCACGGGTGAGTGGACCGACTCGGCGGTCCGCCGGTACGTGCACGACGCGGGGCCGCAGCTGCGCCGGTTGCACAAGCTGGTGCGTTCCGACTGCACGACCCGCAACAAGCGCAAGGCGGCGATGCTCGCCCGCCACTACGACTCGCTGGAGGAGCGGATCGCGGCGCTGGCCGCCCAGGAGGAGATCTCCGCGATCCGCCCGGAGCTCTCCGGCGACGACATCATGGAGATCCTCGGCCTGCGGCCGTCCCGGCTCGTCGGTGAGGCGCGCCAGCACATGCTCGACTTCCGCTTCGACATGGGCATGGTCGGCCGCGACGCGGCCGTAGCGGAGCTGGTGCGCTGGGCCCGCGAGCGCGGCCTGGAGATCCCCAGCGAGGCCGCCGACGGCGTGGTGCCGTCCGGGTCGGCGCCCGTGCCCACGGGTGACGCCGAGGCCAAGGCCGAGGGGCAGTAGCCGGGCGGGTTACTGCTGGCGGCCGGAGACAGGCTCGTCGAGGACGTCGGCGGCGGGACGGGCGGCGGGCGGCCTGCCTGCCGCCTGCCCCGCCGCCGCCTGTCCCACCGGCACCGAGATGGCCGGGGATTCGTCCAGGGCCGGGCCAGCCGGCGCGCCGACGGCCCGGATCCGCATGTCGACCAGGTGGCGGCGGGCGGCGCGGTAGTAGACGACGCCCGCGAGCAGGTAGCCAAGGCCGGCGGCGACGATCGTCGGCGACGAACGGCCGTTCGTCGGCACTACGACGGCGGCCAGGGCGGCCGCGGCGACGAAGGCGACGTTGAACAGCAGATCGTAGAGAGAGAACGCGCGGCCGCGGTAGGCGTCCGGGACCTCCTCCTGGACGATCGTGTCGACGCAGATCTTGCTCGCCTGCGCCGAGAACCCGAGCAACAGGCCGGCGGCGACGAACAGCGGTGACGAGAACGGCAGACCGAGCACGATCTCCACCACGCCGCCGGCGACGAGCACGATCATGATCCAGCGGGCCTTGGGGATCCGGCCGGTGACCCTCGGGGTGACCACGGCCGCGGTCACCGTTCCGACGCCGCTGGCCGCGACGGTGACGGCGAGCCCGCCAAGCCCGCCGCCGGTTCCGGTGAAGTAGTTGCGGTACAGCAGGATCGTCATGACGAGCACCAGCCCGTAGGCCGCCCGGGAAGCGGTCAGCGCGGCCAGTGCCCGCCGTACCGGTCCGGTGCGCCAGAGCACCCGCGCTCCGTCGGCGAGGTCGAGGGCCACCTGGCGGAACTGGGTGGTGATACCGGCCCAGCCGATGATCTTCTCGGGGCCGAACATGTGCCGGTTCGCCAGCCGCGCGGCCGTCGTCGCGGCGCCGAGATAGGCGAGGCCGGCCAGGCCGGCCACCAGTGCGACCGAGGAGTCGCTGCCGCCCGTGAGGCTGCGCAGCCCGCTTCCGGCGCCCGCGCCGACCAGCGTCACCACCGTGCCCGACGTGACCGACAGCGCGTTCGCGCCGATCAGCCGGTCGACGTCGATCACTATCGGCAGGCMGGCGGAAAGCGCGGCGAGCACGAACCGGTTGACGCTGACCACGGCCAGCGCCATGACGTAGAAGTCCGCGCCGGTGTGGCCGGCGGCGATCAGCGTGACCAGGATCATCAGTAGCGCGGCCCTGGTCAGCGAGCACACAACCAACACCCGTTGGCGGGACACCCGGTCGAGCACGACCCCGGCGAACGGCCCGATGACGCTGAACGGCAGCACCACGATCGCCAGCGAGGCGGCCAACGCGCCGGGGGAAGCCGCTCGTTCCGGGGAGAACAGCACGTAACTCACGAGACAGGCCTGGAAGATCCCGTCGGCGGTCTGCGAGGTCAGCCTGGCGGCGTACAGCGCCCGGAACCCGGGCACGCCCAGCAGCTCCCGCAGTTTTCCGGCCCATCCCATAGCCCAGCAGCCTAGAAGCCGGTCGGGTGGGAAACGTGCGGGAGGTGCTGGTTGGGCATCCGTTCAGTGCCCGGGCGGCGGGGCGCGGGCGTGGTGTCCTGAGGGCTGGCGGAATCCGCGTCGCCGAGGGTGCCAGCTTGGGGCCCGTTGTCCAGGGGGCGGTCGACGACACCACTCTGTGTCATCGCGAGCCAGCCCATCGTCGTTCTGCGTCGGGCAACTGTCACGAAACGTGGCCCACGGGCGGGAACGATGGCCCAACTATGTCACAACGTGTGTTGAGGGTCGCGATGATCCTTCACTATGCGTTATGTTCGGCCTCTCGTCCCCGGAGGGCCGTGGTCGCGCCAGACAGTGGCGGGGCCCGGCGTCGCCGCGGACCCTTAACCGAGGCAGCCCGCGGAGGTCCCGCCCGATGGCCGATGCACGTCATCGTTCCCGTCATCGTGTCGCGGATGAGCGCTCCACCCGACCGGCGAGGATCCTGATCCCGGCGCTCGTGGTGCTGCTGTTGGCCGGCGGCGGCTACCTCACCGGCACCCGGCTGCTGGGCGGCAAGGGCGCGGGCGGTGCCTGCGCGGCGACGATGATGATCAGCGTGCGTACCGGGCCGGCCCTGACCACGGCGCTGACCCAGGCCGCCACGGGCTACAACAACGGACACCACCAGGTGCTCGGCAAGTGCGTCCGGGTCAAGGTGGAGACCGTCGACAGCGGTCAGACCGCGAGCGCGATCGCCGCCGGCTGGACGGACTCCGCCTACGGCGCGGCGCCCGACGTCTGGGTACCCGAGTCGGCCGACTGGATGGCGCTGGCGAAGACCAGCGCCGCCGGCGCCAAGATGCTCGGCGAGGGCGGGACGGTGGTGGCGAGCTCGCCGGTCGTGCTCGCGATGCCGCGGCCGATGGCCACCGCGCTCGGCTGGCCGGGCCGCCAGCTCAGCTGGGCCGACCTGCGGGCCAACGAGGGCTCGGCCTCGTTCTGGGCCGACCGCGGGCATCCGGAGTGGGGCACATTCAAGATCGGATTCCCCAGCCCGGAGACGTCGTCCGCCGGGCTCGCGGCGGTTCTCAACGTCGTCGCGAGCAACGTGGGCCAACCGTCGTCGGCCCTGACGGCGGAGCAGTTCTCCGGCGACCTGAACACCAAGGGCGCGATCCTCACCTTCGAGCGCGGCGCCGACCTGGTCACCGACTCGGACACCGACCTGGTCTCCGCCTACATCGGCTGGGGCAAGGATGCGCCGGCGCACATGTCCGCGCTCGTACTGCCGGAAAGCCTCGTCTACCAGGTGAACATGGGCACCGGCACCGCGACCGCGGACGACGCGGACGCGGACGCGGACGCGGACGCGCTCCCCGGCGGGCAGTACGGCCACGATCCGGCGGAGGTCCCGCTCGCCGCCGCCTACCCGACCGACGGTCTGGTCGTCGACGAGGCCACCTACCAGCCGCTGGCGCTGCCCGCCGGCTCCGACCGCGCGGCCGCCGCCCAGGACTTCCTGGCCGAGCTGACCGGATCTTCCGGCCAGGCGACCCTGGCCGCCGCGGGCTATCGCTCGCCTGACCGGACCAACTCCAGACTCACCGAGAAGGCGGGGTTCGTCCCGGCGCTACGGACCACGCCACGCACCGATCTCGACGGTAAGACGATCGACGGCGCCCGGCGCACCTTCCTGGGCATTCACCAGCGCGGTAACACTCTGGCCGTCTTCGACACGTCCGGGTCGATGGACCTGATAGTGCCGGAAAGCGGTGGCAAGACCCGGCTACAGATCGCCGTCGCGGCGGCGCATGCGGCGATCCCGCTGTTCGCCAAGGACAGCCGCCTGGGGCTTTGGCAGTTCTCGACCGGCCTCGACGGCGCCAAACCGTACCGAGATCTGGTGCCGGTCGGGCTGATGAGCGAGTCGGTGGCCGGTGTGCCTCGCGAGCAGGCGCTCCTCACCGCGATCGACGGCATGCGGGCGAAGGGCAGCACCGGCCTCTACGTGACCGCCCTCGCCGCGTTCCGAGCGCTGTCCGCGCAGTACGAGCCGGAGAAGCCCAACCAGGTCGTGTTGCTGACGGACGGACAGGACGAGGACAAGTCCAGCACGTTGACCCTCGCCCAGCTGATCCAGACGCTGAAGAACGAGTTCGACCCGAAAAGGCCCGTCCACATCATCACGATCGGTTACGGCGCGGACGTCGACCAGAGCGCCCTGAACCAGATCTCCGAGGCGACCGGCTCCAAGTACTACCCCGCCCAGGATCCCAACTCGATCTTCCAGGTGATGGTCAACGCCCTTACGGATCGTTAGGTTCCGTCCGGTCGTCAGTTCCGGTCCGGCGCGGCGCGACGAGCGGCGCGCCGGACCGGCGGGCCCCCGGTGCCGATGGTGTACCTCGTCACGAGGTGGTTCCAGCCGCACGAGGCGCACACCTCGACGACGTAGATCTGCAGATCGCTGAACCGGGCGGCCAGCTCGGGGAGGTCACTCGACGCCCAGGCCCGCCCGGAGGTCGAACCGAGTTCGTCGCCGTAGCTGTACGTGACATGCACGAGCGGCTCGCCGGGCTTCGGACGCTGGGGGTCGCCCGCGTGGCAGACCGGGCAGCTCTTGCTGGTCTGTTCGCCGTGGTGGCGCGCCGCCCGCAGCAGGTACGGGTTGGCGTCGCAGACGTCCTGCTGGGAGACCCGTCCGGCGTGCAGGTCGGCCAGCGTCGCCCGGCGGACGAGCGCGTAGTCGATGACCGACCGCGGTCCCATGCAGTCACGGTACCTCCGGCCCCCCACCGCTCCGCCATAGCCGAAATGAGCGCTTGTCGTGACGTTCGGCGCGAGCCGGGACCAGGCGGGCAAGCGGCGGCCCGATCCGCCAGGAGCTCCGGGTCCGTGCGTGACCAGGCCAGATAGATCGGGCGTCACTCGTGTGCCTCTGGCCGGACGCCAGTGAGACATCCCCTGTTGCCATGGTCGTCCCGACTCGTCTATGGTCGATGTATCGCCTCGATATGTTCGGACGACATGTTGAGTCGACATGTTGGGCCGACACAGTCGAGCCGACACAGTCGAGGTGAGAGGTCAGGGCGCGGAGCTGAGGCGCCCTGGCTGTTCCTGGCAGGTCAGACGGCGACGGCGATGCGGAGGGAGGGCACGCGGTGCTGGAGCTCGCGGTGCTCGGAATCCTCGCCGAGAGCCCGATGCACGGGTACGAGCTGCGCAAGCGGCTCGCGGCCGTGCTCGGCGCCTTTCACCGGTTCAGCTATGGCTCGCTGTACCCGGGCCTGCGCAAGCTGCAGGCCGAGGGCTACGTGACCGCCGACGACGCCGGCGCGGCGAGCCGGATCGGTGGGCGCAGCCGGGTCGTCTACACCCTCACCGCCGAGGGCAAGGAGCGGCTCGCGGAGCTGCTTGGCGAGGGCGGCCCGTCCTCGTGGGAAGACGAGATGTTCGGCGTCCGCTTCGCCTTCTTCGGCAAGACGGACGCCGCGGTGCGGCTGCGCATCCTCGAGGGCCGGCGCAACCGGCTCGAGGAGCGGCGCGAGAAGGTCCGCTCCGCGCTCTCGCGCACCCGGGAGCGGTTCGACACCTACACGCTCGAGCTGCAGCGCCACGGATTGGAATCCGTCGAGCGCGAGGTTCGCTGGCTCACCGAGCTGATCGAGACCGAACGCGCCCAGGCCCGGCCGGGGGCGGCGAATCTGGATCTGCCAGAGCCAGGGTCTCAACCCTCCGCGCAGCCGTCGGCGCCTCGGCCGCTCGTTCCGCCGCTGACGCCACCCCCTGCAACGTCCCAGGACCCCGACGGTGAGGTCCCAGGGGCCCGGTGAGCTTCGCCTGCCGGCGCGGCGCATCCRGTCCTGCACACATATTCCCGAGTAGTCAGAAGGAGCAGACCGTCATGGGTTCGGTTCGTGTCGCCATCGTCGGCGTGGGCAACTGCGCTGCGTCTCTCGTCCAGGGGGTCGAGTTCTACCGCGGCGCCGACCCGTCCGACCAGGTACCCGGGCTCATGCACGTGAAGCTCGGTGACTATCACGTCTCCGACATCGAGTTCGTCGCCGCGTTCGACATCGACGCGAAGAAGGTCGGCCGCGACCTGGCCGAGGCGATCGTCGCCAGCGAGAACAACACGATCAAGATCGCTGACGTCGCGCCGACGGGCATCACCGTCTCCCGCGGCCACACCTACGACGGCTTTGGCAAGTACTACCGCCTGACCGTCGAGGAGTCCGACGAGCAGCCGGTGGACGTCGTCGAGGTCCTGCGCTCGACCCGGGCGGACGTGCTGGTCTGCTACCTGCCGGTCGGCTCCGAGGACGCGGCGAAGTTCTACGCCCAGTGCGCGATCGACGCGGGCGTCGGCTTCGTCAACTGCCTTCCGGTCTTCATCGCGGGCGTCCCCGAGTGGGCCGAGAAGTTCCGTGCCGCGGGCGTGCCGATCGTCGGTGACGACATCAAGTCCCAGGTCGGCGCCACCATCACCCACCGGGTGCTCGCCAAGCTGTTCGAGGACCGGGGCGTCATCCTGGACCGCACGATGCAGCTCAACGTCGGCGGCAACATGGACTTCAAGAACATGCTCGAGCGCGAGCGGCTGGAGTCCAAGAAGATCTCCAAGACCCAGGCGGTCACCTCCCAGCTCTCGCACGACCTCGGCAAGGACAACGTCCACATCGGCCCGTCGGACTACGTCGCGTGGCTCGACGACCGCAAGTGGGCCTACGTCCGGCTCGAGGGCCGCGCGTTCGGTGACGTGCCGCTGAACCTGGAGTACAAGCTCGAGGTCTGGGACTCCCCGAACAGCGCCGGCGTCGTCATCGACGCCGTCCGCTGCGTGAAGATCGCCCTCGACCGGGGCGTCGGCGGCCCGATCCTGTCGGCGTCGAGCTACTTCATGAAGTCCCCGCCGGAGCAGTACCGCGACAGCGTCGCCCGGGACAAGGTGGAAGCCTTCATCCTCAACGAGGAGTAGGAACTCGGCGAGGAGTAGGAGACGGCCGCGCATGCGGTCGGTTACGCACGGCGACGAGGGCCGGGCATCCGGAGGGGGATGCCCGGCCCTCGTCGCCGTTTCGGCGCAAGTCAGCGCACCTGCCCGGCAAACCCGCCGCGAGGCAACTTCCCGATGGCCTGACGCGTCTGCCTGGGAGGCGTCCGGTGCCGGACGCTGGGTTTTCGGGCTCCGGCCACCGCCTGGACGACAGGTGACCGGGGCCTGAGGACGACAGCGCGGTAGAGGCAAGTGATCGGGGCAGGGGTGCCTGCCGGGGCGGTCGGGCTGGCATGAGATCCTGGGCTGCCATGTACCGAACGCGACCGAGCCTCCTACCTTGCCCCGGTCGCGGTGCGGGAAGGACGGGACGGCTTTGAGCCTGCCGAACGATCAGGAACCGGTCCGTCGGCGCCCAGCGCCCCCAGCGGGCGGCTACCTGGATGACGCCGCCGGCGGCCCACGCGACTATGACGGCCGTGCTCGCCCTGGACGACCTGACCGGTATGAGCGGCCGGACCTCGACGAGTTGCCGGGCCGGCCCGACCGTATGGGTCGGCCCGAGCGCGCGGACGAGACGGCCCGGCCCGAGCGGCCGGTCGCCGGCCGTGGCCCGCGCCCCGGCCCGAACGGCGGTCCCCGCCCGGTGGGCGCTCCCAGAGCGGGTGCTGCCCCCGGCCAGACTGGCGGCGCGACCCCCACCGGCCGCCGGCCGGTCGCCGGCCGCGGAGACCGGACCGGCGCCCGCGCCGCGGCCGGCGAGCAGCCGTCGGACCGCCCGTCCTATMACCCGCGCGCCACGGCCAACCGCGCGCGCGGCGGGGCCACCACCACCATGGCCGTCGACAGCAGGACGCGGGGGGTCTCCGACCGGGGTCGCCGGCCGATGCACCCGGCCGAGCAGGACGCCCTCTACGACACCGTCGACCAGGCCGCGCTCAGCCGGATCGAGCTGAGCGATCGCGACGACCAGGCCACCACCTATCGCCGCGTCGCCTCGGACGGCGCGACCCAGGTGGGGCCGCGTCGGCCGGCGGGCTCCGGCAACCACCGCCGCCCGGCGGGCCCGGACGGTCTGACCGGTCCCGACGGCACCGGTCCCAGGCGCGCCGCCGCGGCGGCGGGCGCCAAGCCGGGGCGCAGGCTCGGCACGCATGGGCCCAAGTGGTGGCGGGCACGGCCGCTGTGGCTACGTCGGCTGGTGGTGTTCGGCTCGCTGTCCAGCGCGCTGCTGGTCGTCGCCGGGCTCGCGATCCTGTACTCGATGACCAAGGTGCCGCTGCCCGACGAGATCAAGACCGGCGACCAGACCTCCGTGATCTACTACGCCGGCGGCCAGCAGGAGCTGGCCAGGATCGGCACGGTCGACCGCCAGAACGTGCCGCTGTCGCAGATCTCCAAGGACGCCCAGCACGCGGTGCTCGCCGCCGAGGACCACAACTTCTACAACGAGCCGGGCATCTCGTACCGCGGTATCGCGCGCGCCATGGTCGCCAACGTGAAGGGCGGCGGTGTCCAGCAGGGCGGCTCGACGATCACCCAGCAGTACGTGAAGAACGCCTTCCTCACCCAGGACCGCACGTTCTCCCGCAAGATGAAGGAGATCGTGATGGCGGTCAAGCTGGACCAGAAGTACTCCAAGGACCAGATCCTCGAGTTCTACCTGAACACGATCTACTTCGGGCGGGAGACGAACGGCATCGAGGCCGCCTCCCAGGCCTACTTCGGCAAGCCCGCCAGCCAGCTCACGGCCGCCGAGGGCGCCGTCATCGCGGGCCTCATCCGCTCGCCGAACAACCTCGACCCGAAGAAGAACCCGGACAAGGCCAAGCAGCGGTGGAACGAGGTCATCAACACGATGATCTCCGAAGGCTGGCTGAAGGAGAAACCGGCCTACCCGGAGAACGTCCTGGACAAGAAGAACAACTCCAACAGCTCCGACCAGGGCAGATACATTCAGGACCAGGTCATCCGCGAGCTCGAGGCGCACGGCATCTCCGAGGACCAGGTCAGCACCGCCGGGCTGCGGATCACGACGACGATCGACTACGGCCGCCAGGCGGCGGCCTTCAACGCGGTCAACAGCGTGATCGGTCCCGTCTACCCGAAGCTGTCGAACCTGAAGACGGGCCTGGTCGCCGTCGACCCGAAAACCGGCAAGGTACTGGCGTGGTACGGCGGCTCGTTGTACGGCAAGAGTCCGACGACCGGCCAGGAACAGTACCTGGACAACGTCTCCGGGGCGGCGATCCCGTCCGGCTCGACCTTCAAGGCCGTCACCCTGATAACGGCGCTGAGCAACGGCGCGAGCCTGAAATCGACATATGAGGCGCCGGACGAGGTGACGCTGAAGGGCACCACGACGGAGGGTGACTACGTCGTCCACAACGACGAGGGCGATCCCAACTTCCGGTACACCGATCTCGCCACCGCCACCGCGGCATCGCTGAACACGGTGTACGTGCCACTCGGCCAGAGCATCGGCGTCTCGAAGGTCATCGCGATGGCGAAGGATCTGGGCGTCACGTCCCCACTGGACAACGTCGCCGGTGTCACGCTCGGCCAGGACTCGGTGCACGCCACCGAGATGGTCTCGGTCTACAGCACGCTGGCCAGCGGTGGTGTGCGCACGACCCCGCACATCGTCGACAAGGTCCTGAACAATGACGRCCACGTCATCTACCAGGGCCAGTCGGAAGCGGCGACCGTCCTCCCCCCCAACGTCGTCAACGACGCGACGTACGCGCTGGAGCAGGTGATCGCGAGCCCGAACGGCACCGGCAAGACCAACGCGAAGCTCGCCGATGGCCGGCAGGCCGCCGGCAAGACCGGCACCGTGCAGGAGTACCRCTCCGCCTGGTTCTGCGGCTACACAGCGGGCTCGAACAACATCGCGGCCTGCGTGAACATGTTCCGCGGAGACGCCAAGGTCGACAAGGACGGCCATCCACTGCCGGACCAGTCACTGGCGCATGTCGCCGGTGCGATCACGGGCCCGGGCGTCTACGGCGGGGACTGGCCGGCGAAGATCTGGAAGGTCTTCATGGACGCCGCGCTCAAGGGCCAGCCGGCCGAGAAGTTCGATCCGCCGGTCTACGGCGGCGAGATCACGAACGCCTCCCCGTCGCCGACCCCGACGCCCGACCTGCCGACGTCGCCGACCGACGGCCAGCTGCCCGGTCTGCCCGGCATGACCTACAACCCGCTGGACCCGCTCGGCATCAACCGCGGCCGGGGGACCAACAGCGGCACTAGCGGAGACGGCAGCGGTAACGGCGGTGGCAACGGCGGCGGTGACGGCACGACCGAGACCGCCGCCCCCACGCCCAGTCCCACCCCCGCCGGGGGCGGCGGAATCTTCCACGTCGGATAGGGATCCGGACCGGGGACGGCGGATGGGCTGACCAGGGAGAAGCCGGTGGCGGCGGCGTGCGCCGTCGCCGGCCTTCCTGGCCGCCGCCGTCGGCCCTCGAAGGGTGGCCGACCGGGCGGCGGCAGACGGGCGAGCCCGCCAGCCAAGGTGCAGGCATTGTCGGAGTCAGGATCGCCGGAGTCAGGGCGGACCGGAGCGTGTATCACAATGGGCGCATGACAGCGGGGCGCGGATGAGGCGGCCGGTATGACGACCCCCGACGCACCGGTCACCGACCGGGCTATGACGGCGGACGAGGCGGTGAGCCCCAGCCTCGAGGATCCGATGGCGCGGGGCGCGAGCGAGCTCATCGGTGGGCCGCCGGGGCGGCACGCGGTGCTGCCCGACCGGTGG